>DASXVK010000789.1:0-38333 GCA_036504295.1 Polyangia bacterium | reverse complement strand
CCCAGAGCCTCGGCGGCGACCGGCCGCCGTTCCTCGTCGCGCGCGCCGTCGCGCTGAAGGCGCTCGGCCGCGGCGCCGAGGCGGCCGCGGCGCTCGCCGGGGCCGCGCGCGTGGACCCCGACCTCACCGACCCGCGGCTCTTCCCCGACAGCGGCCGCGGCGCGGTGCACGCGATGGAGCGCGCCCTCGCCGACTACCCGAACCAGCTGCGGCTGCGCGTCACCGTGGCGCAGCTCTATCTCGCGGCGCGCCTCTGGCGCGAGGCCGAAGCGGCGGCCCAGGTGGTGCTCCGCGAGCGGGCCGGCGAGCCCGACGCGCTCATCGTGCTCGGCCGCGCCCGCCTGGGCTGGGGCGACCGGGAGGGGGCGCTCGAGGCGCTCGACCGCGCGGTGGCCGCCGCGCCCGATCTCGCGGCGGTCCGGGGCGCCCGGGCCGAGGCCTACCTCGCGCTCGGCCGGGGCGCGGACGCCGAGGCCGAGCTCACCCTGGCCGTCGAGGCCGATGGGCGCGACGCCCTGTCGATGAGCCGGCTGGCGACGCGCCTGTGGGAGCGCGGCGAGCTGCAGAAGGCGGAGGAGCTGTGGGGCTACGTGCTACGCCGCGACCCGAACGCCGCGGCCGCGCACGCCGGCATGGCCCAGGCGCACGAGCGGGCGAAGCGGCCGGCCGAGGCCGAGGCCGCCTACCGGGCGGCGGTTGCGTCCGAGCCGTCCAACCCGCGCTACTACGAGGCGCTCGCGCTGTTCCTCGAGCGCCACGGCCGCGCCCGCGACGCGGCGCCGTTCAAGGCGCGCGCCCGCACGGTGGCGGCCGCCGCGCGCGCGATCGAGGCGCGGCGGGCGCGGGCCGGGGCGTACCTCGCCGCGCTCGCGCGCGCGGCGGGCCGGGCCCGGGCCGGCGACGCCGCCGGCGTGCAGGCCGCGCTCACGGGCGTGCGCGGGCCGCAGGCGCCGCTCGCGTTCGTGCGCGCGCACCTCGCGGCGCGCGCCGGGCAGTCGCCGCTCGGGCCGGCGACCGCGGCGCTCGGCGGCCTGCCCGGACCGCGCACCTTCGCCGCCGGGAGCGCCACGGTGCTGCAGCAGACCGCCGCGCTCGGCCGCGGCGAGCGGGTGCGGGTGACGCTGTTCCTGCCGGGGGTCAACCCCGAGCTGCTGCGCTGAGGCGAGGCAGGGACGAGCCTCGTTGTAGACTGAAGGAGACTGGCATGACGAAGGCGCGCGCGGGCCTCACGTTCCTCGCGGCTGTCGCTGTCGCCCTCGCTGCCGCCGGCTGCGGCGGCGGCGCCCCCGGCGAGCGGGGGGACGCCGGCATCGTGTACGACGACGACCACGTCGACGAGACCCCCACGTGCCGCGCGGCGGGCGGCACCGCCCCGGTGGCCGCGCCGGTCTTCGTGCGCAACATCGCGGCCGGCGAGACCGCGTGGTTCAGCGCGCCCGCCATCGTCGACCTCGACGGCGACGGCGCGATGGAGCTGGTCGCCCCGCTCTACCGCACCTTCGTCTTCGACGCCGCCGGACGGGAGCTCGGCCGCGGCGAGGCGACCGCGGGGCGCGTCTACGCCCCGGGCGTGGTCGCCGACCTCGACGGCGACGGCGTCACGGAGATCGTGGTCGGCGGCGGCGACGGCACGGTCGCGGCCTACGAGTACCGTCCGGGAGCCCTCACGGTGAAGGCGGGCCGGCCGGCCTCGACCTGCAGCGCCGGCCAGTGCCCCGAGGCGCGCGGCATGGCGGCCGCGGACCTCGACGGCGACGGCCGCATCGAGGTGGTGGTCACGACCACGCAGACCGAGGACGCGGGCGCGCAGGTCTTCGTCTTCAACGCCGACGGCACGCCCTACCAGCCGGCGGGCACGCCCTTCACCGCCTGGCCGCGCTACAACACGCGCAGCGGCACCGGCGGCGACGCGGACTTCAACGGCCAGGGCAACCACGGCTACGGCTGCTACGGCCTCAACGTCGGCATCGGCAACCTCGACGACGACGACGATCTCGAGATCGTCGTCACCTACGACAACCACCAGATCAACGTCTTCAAGAAGGACGGCACCTCGGTGCTGGCCTCGGACTACTACCTCAACCGCGCGAACGAATTCGCGGGCCAGCGCCTCGGCTGGGGCCAGTTCATCCGCTGGGCCGACCCGGCCGTCGAGGAGGCCCACTACCACCTGCACTCCGGCGAGTGGCCCGACGTGCGCACGACCATGTGGCTGCAGTGGACCGCCTCCCCGCCCAACGTCGTCGACCTGAACGGCGACGGCAAGAACGAGGTCGTCGGCATCCCGAACGCCGAGATGAAGGACCCCTACGAGACGCAGGGCTACGCCTTCATGGCGCTCGAGGGCGCCCACGGCGACGGCGCGCGCTCCGCGCGGCGCCTGGCGGGCTTCGAGACGCTGCCGCTGTCGGGGAAGCCGCCGGTGCGCGTCGGCGAGGACTGGTACCCCCCCGACGGCGTGCCCGCGCCGGTCACGGTCAGCATCCTCGGCGACCGCCGGCCGGAGATCGTGGCCGCGATCAACGACGGCTTCGTCTACGCCGTCGGGCCCGACGGGCGGCTCCTCTGGCGCTACGACTTCTCACGCGGCCAGCCGAAGGTGTTCGCGTCGGAGCCGGTGGTCGCCGACCTCAACCGCGATGGCAAGCCCGAGATCATCTTCGGCACCTACGCGCTCGCGCCCGACGCCGGGCGGCTGGTGATCCTGTCGAACACGGGCGCGCTCGTGCACGAGGTCGTGCTGCCGGACCAGGGCCACAACGGCAACGGCATCGGCGTGCCGGCCGCGCCCGCGGTCGGGGACCTCGACGGCGATGGCACCCTCGAGATCGTGGTCGCGACGTTCGACCACGGGCTGGACGTCTTCACGGTGCCGGGCTCGGGCACGGACTGCCTGCCATGGCCGACCGGGCGGGGCGGCCTGCTGCGCAACGGCGCGGGGCCGGCGACGGCGCGGTAGGGGAAGGAGTCGGGCCCCGCGTCAGGCTGCGCCCGCGACGATCACGCGGCGGTGCGCGGCCTGGTGCGCGACCACGCGCGGGCACTCGGGGTCGGGGGCGGCGAGGGTGCCTGCGAGGTGGGCGGCGACGGCGCGGCAGCCGCCGCGGCACAGCGCGCGCGCCGGGCAGTCGCGGCACGGCGCGGCGTCGGGCAGCGTGCGGAAGGGCGCGAACGCGTCCGCGCGCGGCCAGTAGGCGGCGAGCTCGGTGACCTGCGGGCCGCCCGCGGGCGGCGGCGCGAAGGAGCAGGCCGCGACCCGGCCGTCGGGCCGGACGCCGACGAGCTGGTCGCCGCCGGCGCAGCCCGCGACGCCGAGGGCGCGCAGGAGCCGCAGGTCCGGGTGGTCGTGGGCCAGCATGGGGACGAAGGAGCAGTCGAGCCGCACGCGCACGCGGTGGCGCCGGGCGAGACGGAGCACGGTCGGCAGCAGGGCCCGGTGCTGCGCGTCCGTCAGCGTGAGCGCGGCGAAGGCGCTGGCGCCGCGGCCGGCGGGCTTGTAGCGCAGCAGCTCGACGTCGCGCACCCGCCGCAGGCGCGCGTACGCGAGCACGCGGTCGAGGTCGTCGAAGGTCGCGCTCGTGAGGACGACGTTGAGGCCGACGTGGGGGGTGCGCGCCCGCAGCGCGGTGACGGCGGCGTCGGCGAGGGCGAAGCCGTCGTGGCCACGGACGCGCGCGTACGCGGCGGCGCCGACGCCGTCGAGGCTGACGTTGATCTGGCCGAAGAGGTCGGCCTGCGGCAGCAGCGCCGCCACGCCGCGGCCGCTCGTGGTGAGGTTCGGTACGAGCCCGCGCGCCCGGGCGTGGCGCGCGAGCGCCGGCAAGTCGGGCAGGAGCGCCGACTCGCCGCCGCCGAGGGCGACGTGAAAGACGCCCATGGCGGCGAGCGCGTCGAGCGCCGCCCGCCAGCCCGCCGCGCCGAGCTCGCCGGCCGCCGGCGCCGGGCCGGCGTCGACGTAGCAGCCGGCGCACCCGGCCGGGCAGCGCCGGGTGAGCACGAGGTGCGCCTCGAGCGGCGCGCTGAGCGGCCCGTCCTCGAGCGGCGCGCCCGCCGGCGCCGGCGCCTCCCAGCGCCCCCCGCCGTCGTGGCCGAGGCGCCGCGCCGCGGCGCGGGCGATGAAGGCCAACCCGCGGGGCCGTGCGAGGTGCACGATGCCGCCGAAGGCCTCGGGCCGGAACGCGCGCGCGTGGGGGCCGCCCGCGGCCGCGCCGCCGCGCGCGGCGGGCCCGTCGCCGGCGGCCCCGTCAGCCGCCCCGTCACCGGCAGCGCCCGCGGCCGCGCCCGCCCCGGCGCCCGGCCCGACTGCGCCCGCCCCGGCGCCCGCGCCCCCGCCCGGCCCATCCGGCGGGTGCGCGCGCGCCCGCCGGCTCAGCCGCACGATCAGCGCCACGAGCGGCAGTAGCAGCGACAGCACCAGCACGCCGAAGAGCAGGAAGCTGACGTCGACGCTGAGCGAGCTCGAGTTCGGGTTGTACCCGAGCTTCACCGCGAGAGCTCGTCCGCGCCGCCGCACGGCTGGATTGTGTCTGCACCGCCGCCGGGCTGCAAGCCCGCGGGCGCCCCCTGGCCCCTCATCACCGTCCACGTGGTCGTTGACGTTGACCTGGACGCGGTCGTCGACCTAGACGTGAACCTGGACCTGGACCTGGTCGACCCACGTTGACCCCCTCCGGCGATCCGCCCGCGTCGTCAACGGTGGCGACCCCGTCCAGGTCCACGTCGCCGTCAAGGTCCACGACTACGTCGACGTCCACGATGGCATCGCGGCGATCCGTCCGCCGCCCGCTACCGCTCCACCCCGTTGCGCACCGTCTCCAGCGCCATCGACATCAGCCCCGAGCGGTACACCGCGCGAAACCCGACGGCGCCGACGAAGAGCACGACGCCCAGCCCGAGCGCGAGGCCGCGCCGCCAGCGGCGCCGCCGGGGCTGCGCCGCGGCCTCGCGCGCGAGGTGACCGAGCAGGTGCAGCCCGACCGCGACGACGGCCACCAGCTCGAGCAGCGCCCGCCCGAGCGCCGGGTTGTCACGCCAGGCGAGGGCGGTGAAGAGCGCCGCCGCCGGCACGTACAGCTTCACCTCGACGGGGATGGCGAGCAGCCCGCGCCCGACGCGCCGGAGCGCGACCAGCGCGAGCGCGAGCGCCAGCAGCGCGACCCACAGCCCCGCCCGCGCGAGCCGCGCCCGCCACAGCTCCGTCGTGACGCGCGCCGCGGCGAAGGCGCCGGTCGCGGCGAAGCTCGGGTCGCCGTCCCGCATGATCGACTCGTAGGCGCGCCGCGCGCCGGTGAGGTCGCCACGTTCGGCGAGGATGTCGCCGCGCGCCTTGCGCGCCCGCTGCGCCCACTCGCTCGCGGGGTAGCGCGCCTCGACGGCGGCGAACGCCGCGAGCGCCTCGTCGAAGCGCCGCTGCTGCAGGTACACCGAGCCGATCCAGTACGCGGCCCGGTCCGCGAGCGCGAACCCGGGGGTGCGCGCGAGCAGCGCCTGCATGCGGCGGATGCTCTCGTCCTTGGGCCGGCTGCCGAACCCGCCCACGATCTGCTGGTACTCGGCCAGCGGCGCGGCGCCGCTCCGGAGCGCCTGCTCGAGGAAGCGGGCGCGGACCTCGGCCCGCCGCGAGGCGCGCCGGTTCGGGTAGCGCTCGAGGATGGTGCGGTAGAGCGCGAGCGCCCGGGCCGGCTCGCCCAGGCGCTCCTCCGCGAGCTGCGCCGCCTGCGCGAGGGCGTCGTCGGCCACCACGTCGCCGGGGTGCGTGCGCGCGAACTCCTCGAACGCACGCGCCGCCGCGGCCGCCTCGCCCCGCCGCGCCGCGGCGAGCGCGGCGTCGTACCCGGCGCGCCCGGCCCCCGGCGGGGCCGCCGGCGGCGGGTCCGGCGCCGCGCGCCCGGACCCGGCCGCCGCGAGCAGGGCGAGCCCCGCCGCGACGCTCCCGAGCCGCACCGTCGCGCGCCGCGTCAGCATGCGCGCGGATCGTAGCTCGCCCCCGGGGCCGCGGCCACCGCCCGCCGCCGGTTCGCCGCGCCGCGCGCTACGGTCCCCGCGCGCGCCGCCCCACGTGGATCGGCGCGACCACGCCCGGCCGCGGCGGCGTGACGTGCCGCGGCGCGAGGGGCGCCCGCGCGTACGAGCGCACCACCCCGACCCGCGGCCCGGCCGGGAAGCGCAGCCCGTGGGAGTAGACGGTCCTGCGCACCGGCGCCGACCGCGCGAAGATCGGCGCGGCCCGCGGCCCGACGACGACGGCGCGCGCGAGCCCCGGGCTGGCGAGGGCCCCGGTCGGGGTGAAGCACCAGTAGGGCGAGTATTCCGCCTCGAGGCCGTCGCCGCCGGGCGGCAGCGGCGCCCAGCCGACGTAGCCGTCGCCCATGCGCCACTCGACCCACGCCGGGCCCCAATCGGTCCCGGGCACCCAGACCCAGCCGTACCCCGTCGCGAGCACCCAGCGGCCGTAGTGGAACGGCGCCCAGCCCCAGTCGTAGTCGCTGGCGAAGGCCCAGCCCACGTCGGTGTAGACCCAGCGCCCGCCGGTGACGTAGGGCCGGAACTCGATCCCGACCACGCTCGGGCTCGGCCGCCACACGCGGCCGTACGGCCCGAGGTAGACCCAGCTCCCGTACGGCGCGAGCGCCTCGTAGAAGACCTGCACCGTCACGCCCGCGGCGGGCACGACGTCGCCGCGCTGCGGCTCCGTGATGATGTCGGCGCCGTCGTCCGGCGGCTCGGCCCAGGCGCGCCCCCCCGCCGCGCCGAATCCGCCCAGGACGGCGACGCACAGTAGCGATCGCCTCATCGAAATCCGTCCTCACCCCCTGACCGGCTCAACCCGCGCCAGCGCGGGCCCATTCCAAGATTGCAGGGCGGGCCCGAGCCGGCGGGAGCCCCGGCCTTGACCCCCCCGCGGCGCCCTGCGATCATCGCCTCATCGTGCATCGCGTCGCGCCCGCTCTCGTCGTCTCGCTCGCCCTCGCCGCCGGACCCGCCGCGGCCGCCACCGTCGACGTGCCGTACGGCGCCGCGTCACCGGTCATCGGCACGGGGACGCGGTGGTGGGCGCAGAGCCGCCTCTTCGACTTCGACACCACCTACGCCTACGGCGACAACGCTGTCACCGTCTACGGCCAGTGGCGCGCGGACGCGCTGTACCTCGCCGCGGAGGTCGCGGACACGCTGCTCTACGCCACCCACACGCCGCGCGACTCCGCCCTGACCTGGGAGAACGACGGCATCGAGCTCTTCTTCGACCTCGCGCTCACGGGCGGGAACACCATCGGGCCCGGCGACCAGACGTTCCGGCAGTACATCTTCACCATCGCGAGCGGCCTCTTCGACGCGTACGGCGGCTGCGACACCGCGGACACCACCTTCAACGGCAACGCGACCTTCTACGCGACCGTGGACGGCACCCTGAACGGCTCCGGCGCGGGCTTCGTCATCGAGGCGAAGATCCCGTGGGCGGACCTCGGCCTCAATCCGCACGCCGGGCTCACCTTCGGCTTCGACGTCGCCAACGACGACAAGGACGACTTCAACCAGGGCAGCGCCATCATCGAGGCGGACTGGGCGCAGCTCGGGACCACGTTCGCCCAGCCGGGTCAGTGGAACCAGCTGCGGCTCGCGGGCGGACCGGACGGCGGCGTCGCCGACGGCGGCGCCGCGGCGGACGCGGCGGCGCATGGCGACGGCGGCGGCGGCGGGACGCCGGTCAACCCCGGCGGCAACCTGCCGCAGCCGAGCGCGGGGTGCAGCTGCCGGGCCGGCGGCGCGCCGGTGAGCGGCGGGCTGCTCGCGCTCGCGCTCGGCCTGGGCTCGCTCGCACGGCGGCGGCGGCGCGGCTGAGCGGGCCGCCATTGCCCGGCCCGGAGCCCATCCTTAAGATGGGGCATGCGCCTGCCCGGCCCCTGCCTGTGGCTCTTCGCTCTCGTCCCGCTGTGCGCCCCCGGCCCCGCCGCGGCGCAGCCGGCGGTCTCGCTGCCCGAGGTGCTCGGGCGCGCGCTCGAGGGCAACCTCGACCTGACGCGCCAGGGGCTCGACCTCGCCATCGCCGCGGCGCGGCTCGAGGCGGCGCGCGGCCAGTTCGACGTCGTGCTCGGCGCCGACGGGCAGGCGAAGCAGATCCGCACGCCGGCCCGGCCCGACCTGCCCATCGATTTCGTCGCCGGCACCGAGACCGACCTCAGCGGCGACCTCAAGCTCGCGCGCCAGCTCGAGACCGGCGGCCAGGTCGCGCTCACGCTCGCCTTCACGCGCGTGCACTCGGACTTCCCGCTCACCTCCGGCACCCTCAACATCCCCGGCTTCCCGTCGAGCGGGGCCGCGACGGCGAGCTTCTGGCAGGTGCCGCTCACGCTCTCGGTGAACCAGGCGCTGTGGCGCAACCGCGGCACCGCCCTCGCCACCATCCAGGTGCGCCGCGCCGCGCTCGCGCGCGACGTCGAGCTGCTGCGCCGGGCGCGCACCGCGACCGACGTGGTGCAAGCCGTCGTCGGGGCCTACTGGGACCTCGCCTACCAGGGGCGCGACCTCGACATCCGCCGCGGCGCGCTGCGCCTGGCCGAGGACCAGCTCCAGCAGACCCGCGACCTCATCGCCGTCGGCCGCGCGGCGCCGCTCGACCTCGCCAGCGTCGAGGCCGCCATCGCCGACCGCACCGAGCAGGTGCTCCTCGGCGAGCAGCTCCTCGTCGACGCCAGCCTGCGCGTGCGCCGGCTGATGGGCGAGCGCGTCGCGCCCGACGCCGGCCCGCTCACGGCCGCCGCCCCGCCCGCGCCCACGCCCCGTGCCCTCGACCCCCGCGCCCTGCTCGAGCGCGCCCTCGCCCAGAACCCCGCCGTGCTCGTGCTGCGCCAGGCGACGCGGCTGACCGAGCTCGACCTCGAGGCGGCCGAGAACAACCTGCGCCCGCAACTCGACTTCATCGGCAGCTTCGGCTCCCTCGGCCGCAAGACCGGGGGCTGGTCGTCGTTCAAGGAGGCGTTCCGCTTCGAGGCCATCAACTGGTCGGCCGGCCTCGCCTTCTCGCTGCCGGTGCAGAACCGCGGGGCCCGCGGCGGCGCCGAGGCGGCGCGGCTCACGCTCAAGCGGGGCCGGGTCGACGTCGCCGATCTCGAGGCCGCGACCGCCGAGGGGGTGGTGCGGCTCACGACCGCGGTGCGCGTGGCCGCCCGCCGCATGGAGGTCGGCCGCGACGGCGTCGGCGCCGCCCGGCGCAGCCTCGAGGCCGAGCGCGCCCGCTTCGACACCGGCCGCGCCACGAACCACGACCTCCTGCGCCGCCAGGAGGAGCTCGAGGTCGCGCTGCTCCGCGAGGCGCGCGCCGCCATCGACCTCCTCAAGGCCGAGTCCGCCCTCGACGCGCTCGTCGGCGAGCTGCTCGAGCGCCACGGCCTCGGCCTGCGTCGCTGACCGCGCGGGCCCGCGTTGACGGCGCCGCCGGGGGCTCATACAATTCGGGCATGCCGGCGCTCATCGACCGGCCCGAGCGGGCGCGGCAGCTCGCCCGGGCCATCGCCTCCGATCTCACGCTCTACCACGAGCAGAAGATCGTGCAGGGGATCGAGGAGGACTCCCTCTTCGACCTGATGCAGGGCGAGATCGAGGAGGGCCGGGCGCTCTTCAAGAGCCGCGTCACGCCCGAGATCTTCGGCCTCAACATCTACGACCGGGCCATCGTGGACGTGATGATCAAGTCCAAGGGCCACATCCGCTCCCGCATCTGGTAGCGGCGCGCCGGCCGCCATGCCCGAGGCCTTCGCCTTCACCGTCGGCCCGGGGCAGGCCGGGGCGCGGCTCGACCAGTTCCTCGCGGCGCAGGGGCTGCCGCACACCCGCTCGCAGATCAAGCGCCGCATCGACGAGGGCGAGGTGCGGGTCAACGGCGCGCCGGCCAAGCCCTCGCGCAAGCTCCGCGCCGGCGACGTCGTCGCCTTCACCCCGCCGCCGCCGACGCCGATCGCGCTCGCGCCCGAGGCCATCCCGCTGACGGTGCTCTACGAGGACCACCACCTCATCGTCGTCGACAAGCCGGCGGGCATGGTGGTGCACCCGGCCGCCGGTCACGGCCACGGCACGCTGGTCAACGCGCTGCTCGCCCACTGCCACGACCTCGCCGGCATCGGCAACGAGCTGCGCCCCGGGATCGTGCACCGCCTCGACCGCGACACGACCGGGGTGCTCGTGGCGGCGAAGGACGAGCCGACCCTCGTCGGCCTGCAAGCGCAGTTCAAGCGCCACTCGATCCACCGCGCCTACGTCGCGCTCGTCGACGGCGCGATGCCCGCCGCGAGCGGCCGCTACGCCACGCTCTACGGCCGCGACCCCCGTCACCGCAAGCGCTTCACGAGCAAGGTGGCCGCGGGCAAGTCCGCGGTGACGAACTGGCACGTCCTCGAGCGCCTCGCCGGCGCGACGCTCGTCGAGGCGCGCCTCGAGACCGGCCGCACCCACCAGATCCGCGTCCACTTCCGCGAGCACGGCCACCCGCTCGTCGGCGACCCGGTCTACGGCCGCCCGCCCAAGGACGACCGCGTGCGCGCCGCCGCCAAGGCCCTCGGCCGCCAGGCCCTGCACGCCCGCCTCCTCGGCTTCACGCACCCCGTGACCGGCGCGCCCCTTGAGTTCGAGACGCCGATCCCCTCGGACATGCAGGCGGCGATCGTGGCGCTGCGGGGGTAGCCGCGCGGCGTCGACTTTGACCCTACCTCGCTCTGCGGCTACATTCCCCGCCCGATGCCGCTGCTCTGCTCGACGGTCATCCCGGCTCACTTCGTCCACGGCTTCGCGACCCGCGAGGTCGACCTCGAGGCCGCCGTCGCCGCGGCCGGGATGCGCCTGTACCGCGCGCGCCAGGTGCACGGCGCGGAGGTGCTCGAGGTCGGGCCCGAGACGGACCCCGCGGTCGTACGCGCGACGGACGGCGACATCGTCCTGACCGCCGCGCCCCGGCTGGCCGCGGCCGTAGCGACCGCCGACTGCGTGCCGATCCTCCTCTGCGCGCCCGCCCACGGCGCCTGCGCCGCGGTCCACGCCGGCTGGCGCGGCACCGCCCTGCGCGCGGTCCACGCGGGCGTCCGGGCGCTCGTCGCGCGCACCGGCGCGGCGCCGGCGGAGCTCTGCGCCGTGATCGGCCCGTGCATCTGCCCCGACTGCTACGAGGTCGGGGACGAGGTCGTCCAGCAGCTCGCGCCCCTCGACGGCGCGGCCGTGCGTCGCGGACCCGACGGCCGCCCCCACGCGGACCTGCGCCAGGCGAACCGCGCGCTCCTGCTGGCCGCGGGGCTCGCGTCCACGCGCATCGGCGACGTGGCCGGCTGCACCCGCTGCGACCCGGCCGCGCGCTTCCACTCCTACCGCCGCGACCGCGAGCGGCGCGGCTCGCAGCTCGCCTTCATCGGGCGCACCGTATGACCGCGCGGCGGGTCACGCTCGCCGTCGCGGTGGCGGTCTGCGCCGCGGTCCTCGCGCAGTACGCGGGCGCGACGCTCGCGCCCCGCATCTACCACTTCGACGACGCGGCCGACAGCTACTACCCGGGCCACGAGTCGACGCGCCGCGCGCTCGCCGCGGGCACGCTGCCCCTGTGGGAGCCCGGCGCCTGGAGCGGCTGGCCGGCCGTGGTCGACCCGTACAACGGCGTCTACTACCCGCCGAACGTCATCTACTACGTCCTCGGCGCCGCGCGCGGCCTCGGCTACGCCGTCGCCCTGCACGCGGTGCTCGCGGCGCTCGGCCTCTACGCCTTCCTGCGCCAGCGCCGCCTCGGCGTTCTCGCCGCGCTCGTCGGCGCGCTCGCCTACGCGCTCTCGAGCTTCATGGTGGTGCGCGTGCGGCACGTCATCTTCATCCAGATGGCCGCCTGGATCCCGTGGATCCTGTGGGCCTTCGACCGCTGGCTCGAGACGCGGCGGCCGCGCGTGCTCCTGCTCCTCGCCGTCTTCGGCGCGCTCTCGCTCCTCGCCGGCGGGCTCAGCCTCGAGGTGCTCGCGGGCCTGCCGGTGCTCGGCTACGCCGCCGCGCGCCTCGCCTCGGCCTGGCGCGCGACGCCCGCCGGCGCCCGCGGCCGCCGCGCCGGAGCCGACCTCCTGTGGCTCGGCGGCGCCGCCGCGCTCGGCCTGGCCCTCGCCGCGGCGCAGGTCGTGCCCTCGCTCGCGCACCTGCCGGAGTCGCCGCGCAGCCTCGGCACCTCGTACGAGTTCGCCTCTTCCTACGCGTGGCCGAACCTGCGCTACGCGCTCACGCTGCTCGTCCCCGACCTCTTCGGCAACCCCATGCGCGGCCGCTACACCGGCGTCTTCAACTACTGGGAGATGGCGGGCTGGTACGTCGGCGCCGGCACCTGGCTGCTCGCGCTGTGCGCGGTGGCCTGGCGACCCGCGGGCGGCCCGGCCCGGCGCATCGAGCTGGTCGTCCTCGCCGCGCTCGGCGCGCTCGCCGTCCTCGCCGCCCTCGGCGACGCGGGCCCGGTGCACAAGGCGCTCTACCACGGCCTGCCGCTCTACAAGACGCTGCGCTGCCCGACGCGCGCGCTCTACATCGTCGTCCTCGTCGTGCCCATCCTCGCCGCCCACGGCCTCGACGCGCTCGGCGCGGCGGCGCCGCGCCGCCTCGGCGGACGCTTCGTCGCCGCCGCGGTCGCGACCGCCCTCATCCTCGGCGCCGGCGCGGCGCTGCTCCTCACGCTGCCGGCGGCCCAGGCCACGCCCCGCGCGGGGGCCGTGCGGCTCGTCGTCGGCGCCGCGCTCGGCGGCGCGGCCGCGCTCCTCGCCGCCGCGCGCGTCCTGCCCGCCCGCGTCGCCGGCCTCGCGCTCGTCGCGGTCGTCGCCGGCGACCTCCTGTGGCAGAACGCCGGCTATCTCAAGGCCGAGCCGGCCGGCTACGCCCAGGGCATGGAGCGCTACCAGGCCCTCGAGTGGGTGCGCGCCCACGGCGGCGGCGCGCGCATGGTCAACGACGGCCAGGGGCCGTTCCGCCTCCACAACGCCGGCATGGTGTACGGGGTCGAGAACGCGTCGGGCTACGACTCGGTGCCGATCTGGCGCTACGTGAACTACCTCCAGATCCTCAACCACGGGCGCCCCTACCCGCACGCGAAGCTCAAGGACGACCTCGCCGCCGCGGCCATCTCGAGCTTCGGCTCGCGCCTGCTCGACCTGCTCAACGTCCGCTACGTCATCACGTTCCGCTCGCTGCCGGCGCCGCGCTTCACCCGCGTCTTCAGCCCGGGGCCGACGACGCTCGCGTGGGCCGAGCCGGGCTGGGACAGCCGCCTCGCCGTGTACGAGAACCGCGACGTGCTGCCGCGCGCGTTCGTCGTCTACGAGGCCGCGGTCGTCGGCGGGCCCGCGGCGGCCGCCGCGGCCATCGCCGCGCGCGGCTTCGATCCCGGCCGGGTGGTCGTGCTCGAGCAGGCGCCGGTGCCGGCGCCCGTCGCCGCGCCCGACGCGCCGGCCCGGCGGCCGGCCACGGTGCGCGCGCACGAGCGCGAGCGCGTGGTCCTCGAGGCCACGACCGACCGGCCGGGCGTGCTCGTGATCTCCGAGGTGTACTACCCGGGCTGGACCGCCAGCGTCGACGGGCGGCCCGCGCCGCTGCTGCGCGCGGACTACGCCCTGCGCGCCGTCGCGCTCGGCCCCGGCACGCACGCGATCGAGCTGCGCTACGAGAACCGCGCGGCGCTCGGCGGCATCTTCGTCAGCCTCGCCGCGCTCGCGCTCCTCGGCGCCGCCGCGGCCTTGACGTGGCGCCGGCGGGGCGCCGTCGCCGCCGCGCCGGCGGCCGGCGATCAGGCCGCCTGAGGCGAGCCGCCGGCGAGCCTCGTTGTGAGCTGACCGCGGTATACTCCCAGCATGCCAGATCGCCGCGAGTTCCTCGCGTGGCTCGGCCGCGGCGCGCTCGCCGGCGCCGGCGCCTTCACGGTGGGGTGCGGCGCGGGCCGGCTCGGGCTGCCGCCGCGCTCCCTCACGCCGTCGCACGTCGGCTACGGCCCGCGCGCGGTGGTCGACCGCGTCCGCGCCGGCCGCCGCGCCGGCGACCCGTTCATCGTCGGCGCGGCGCGGCTCACGATCACGCCGCCGGACCTGCGCCAGATCTGGGTCGCCGGCTACGGCTTCGAGCGCAAGGCGCGCGGCGTCCTCGACCCGCTCACGGTGCGCGCCTTCTACTTCGACGACGGCGTCCGGCCGCTGTGGCTGGTGAGCGCCGACGTGATCGGCTTCCAGCTCCCGAGCGTCGAACGCATCCGCCGGCTCATCAGCCCGACCTGGGGCGAGAACGCCCTCGTGTGCGCCACCCACAACCACGACGGCCCCGATACGATCGGCTTCTGGGGCCCGTCGCTCATGTACCTCCTGCCGGTGCAGTCGGGCATCGACGTCCGCTACCTCACCTGGCTCGAGCGGGTGATCGCGGTGTGCGCGCAGCGCGCGACGCAGGCGGCGGTGCCGGCCACGCTGCGGCTCGGCCGCGCGCCGCTGCCCGCGGACATCGTCAACCTGCGCGAGCCCGGCGTGCACGACAAGGAGATGACGGTGCTCGAGGCCGTGGCGCGGGGCGGCGACAGCCTCGCGACGCTCCTCTTCTTCCCCTGCCACGCCGAGGCCCTCGCCGACGACAATCACTACCTCTCGGCGGACTTCCCCGGCTTCATGTACCGCGCCGTCGAGGCCCGGCGCGGCGGCGTCGCCGGCTTCTTCCAGGGCGCCGAGGGCGCGATGGTGACCAGCCGCTTCGACCGGCACTGGCCGCTCGCGCGCCGCTACCGCTACATCCAGACGCTCGGGGGGGAGCTCGGCCGGCGCGCCGCCCTGGCGCTCGCGGCCGCCCGGCCGCTGCCGGCGCCGCGCCTCGAGCGGCGGCGCCAGCAGGTGATCTACCCCATCGCCACGGACATGTACCGCCTCATCGCCAAGCTCAAGCTGCCGCTGCTCGAGCGGTCGCTCGCGAGCGGCGGCATGCAGAGCGAGGTCACCGTCGCCACGCTCGGGCCCGTGACGCTCGCCGCCGTGCCGGGCGAGCCCTCGCCGGCCATCGGCGCGCAGATCCAGGCCGCGCTCAAGGGCGAGCACCGCCTGGTCCTCGGCCTCGCGAACGACGAGGTGGGGTACCTGCTCACCGAGGAGCAGTTCCGCGATCCCAAGTATCAGTACGAGGCCGGTGTCTCGCCGGGGCCCGACGCCGGCCCCCGCACACTCGCCGCGGTGCGCGCCCTCGCCTGACCCGCCGCGTGTCCGGCAACAACGCGGCTCGCCTGCGGCTCGCGTCCGGCCAGCCGGACAAAGTGGCAGGAATCCGGACACGCATTCTACATACTTGCGACGCCGCGTCCGGATTCCGGCCAGCGGCCCCGTCGGCGCGCACGCAATCTCGCGGGCTTGGATCCGCGCCGCCGCTGGCACGCCACGTGCTTGGTCTCGGGGCATGTCGCAGGCAACCACGATCCAGCGAAGTCCCTCAAACAGAGCGGCATCAAATCCCAACCGCTCACGGAGGAGCCCCATGCACGCCGCTCGCGCGTCCCGGCAGCTGTCGCGCTCGTCGAAGCCCTCGCGCCCCCTGCCCCCGCGCCGCCGCACGATCACGTTCGGCGACCTCATCTCCGCGGCGTGCGAGATCGGCGGCTCCGCCCGCGATGCGGCCCGGCTGCTGGCGCCGGAGTCGCCGCTCGGCGCGCTCCTCAACCGCCGCATCGTCGTCGTGTAACCTCAACGCGCGCGTAGTCGGACCGCAACGCCCGCCTGGTCGAGTCCCAACGCGCGCATCGTGGCGCGTCGCCGCGCCCCCGCGGCGGTGCCGCCGGCGCGTCGGCGTGTCGTAATGCGACGCGTAGCGCGGCGCGCCTCCCCTGGTTCCGCGCGCCTGCGGGCCGGCGACCGCCGGATCCCAGCATCTAAAGCGATGAGGGCAGACGGACCGGCTCGGCCCCGGTCGCGGCGCGCCAGGTGAGAGCATGCCAAAGTACCGCTATGTGATCGTCGGGGGGGGCATGGCCGCCGATGCCGCTGCGCGCGGCGTCCGCGAGCTGGACCGGAACGCGCCGGTTGCGCTCCTCAGCGCCTCGCCGACGCCGCCGTACCAGCGGCCGCCGCTCACGAAGGGGTTGTGGAAGGGCAAGCCGCTCGACGAGATCTGGTGCGGCACCGACCAGCTCGGCATCGAGCTGCACCTCGGCGTGACCATCCGCGCCCTCGACCTCGCGCAGAAGCGCGTGGTCGACGACCGTGGCACCGTGTACGAGTTCGGCAAGCTCCTGCTGGTGACCGGCGGTACGCCGCGGCGCCTACCCGCGGGTGGCGAGCACGCCATCGCCTACCGCACGCTCGAGGACTACCGTCACCTGCGCGAGCTGGCCGCGCGCGGGCGCCGCTTCGTCGTGGTCGGGGGCGGCTTCATCGGCGCCGAGATCGCGGCCGCGCTGGCCATGAACGGCAAGCAGGTCACGATGCTCTTCTCGGGTGACGGCATCGGCCACCGCGTCTTCCCGCCGGAGCTGAGCCGGTACCTCAACGAGTTCTACGGTGACAAGGGCGTCGACGTCCGCCCCGGCGAGACCGCGGCGCAGATCGAGTCGCGCGACGGCGGCCAGTACGCGGTGCGCGCCCGCCGCATCGACCAGAACGGCCAGGCGCCGCTCGTCCCCGATCTGATCGTCGACGGCGTCGTGGCCGGCATCGGCATCGAGCCCAACGTGGCGCTCGCCGCCGAGGCCGGGCTCGGCGTGGACGATGGCATCCTCGTCGACGAGCTGCTGCGCACCACCCACCCGGACGTCCACGCCGCCGGTGACGTCGCCAACTTCTTCAGCCCGCAGCTCGGCCACCGCATGCGGGTGGAGCACGAGGACAACGCCAACGTCCAGGGCCGCGCCGCGGGCCGGGCCATGGCGGGCCAGGCCGAGCCGTACCACCACCTGCCGTTCTTCTACTCGGACCTCTTCGAGCTCGGCTACGAGGCGGTCGGGGAGATCGACAGCCGGCTGCAGACGATCGCCGACTGGAAGGAGCCTTTCCGCAAGGGCGTCGTCTACTACCTGCGCGAGGGCCGCGTGCGCGGCGTCCTGCTCTGGAACGTGTGGAACCAGGTCGAGACCGCCCGCCAGCTCGTCGCGGCGCCCGGCCCGTTCACGGCGGAGGAGCTCAAGGGCCGGATCTGAACCGATCGCGTTGACAGGAGTCAACGCGATCGGTTCAGCCGATCCCACGGGGCGTGCCGCCCCGCCCCGCCGGCGGAGCCGTCGGGGTCCCCACCCCTGCTCCGGCCGGGCTCCCGGCCGGCTCGCCCTTCGGGCTCCGCGCCGGCCTCGACGAAGCAGGCGTGGTTCGCCTTGAACGGGGCGCGCCAGCCGCCGAGGATGCGCTTGACGGCCGCGCTCTTGAGGAAGCGCCGGTCGAGCCAGCGCCGCGCCTCGACGCGCGGGTGGGAGTCGCCGCAGCGGAAGTCGTCGTAGAGCGAGAGGTCGGTGTCGGCGTGGAACGGCACGACCGCGGAGATGCCGAAGCGCTGCGGCCGCCGGTGCATCGGGCTCAGGCGCGGCAGGTTGAGCAGCGCGTGGTTGAGGTCGTGGATCGCGGCCGCCTCCGCCTCGACGAACGCGAGGGTGAGCTCGCGGTCGGCGTCGGTCTCGGTGGGTAGGCCGAAGAGCAGGTACACCTGGTTGCGGATGCCCGCCGCGTGGAGCGCCCGCAGCGCGGCGCGCGAGCGGTCGGGGCCGGCGCCCTTGCCCATGAGCTCGAGCAGCCGCGGCGAGCCGCTCTCGATGCCGAGCTGCAGCATGGCGCAGCCGCCGGCGGCCAGGTGGCGCGCGTAGTCCGGGTCGGCGAAGTCCGGCTCGACGCGCACGAAGCCGTGCCACCGCAGCGGCAGGCGCTCGCGGCGGATGACCTCGGCCAGGTGCTCGAGGTGGCGCGGCGGCAGGGCCGAGTCGGTGAGGTGCAGCATCGCCCCGGCGGGGAAGCGGGCGGCCACGGCCCGCAGGAAGTCGTCGACGGAGCGCTCGCCGCAGGGCTCGTGCGCGCCGTGCAGGTGGTCGGGGCAGAAGGTGCAGCGCCGCCACGAGCAGCCGCGGCCGAGCGCGGCGGGGACCGTGGGCTGCGGAGCGAGGTAGGCGTCCCAGGGCGTCTCGTCGAGATCGACGGTGAGCGGCCCCGGCGGGCCGGCGCGCTCCGCCGTGCCGCCGAGCTCGACGGCGAGCCCGCCGAGCTCCGCCTCGGTGCCCGCGGGCAGGAGGCGGTCGAAGAGCGCGAACGCCGGGCCGGCGAGCGGCGCCCCGGCGGCGTGCCAGCAGGTGAGCAGCGGGCCGCCGAGGAGGCGCACGACCCCGGGCAGCCGCGCGCGCAGCAGCGCCGCCAGCCGCACCGCGCCGAAGGCCTGGTTCTGGAACGTGAGCGAGATGCCGGCGTGGGTCACGCCCAGGGCCGCGAGCGCCGGGATGAGCTCGTCGCAGTAGTACTCGTCGAACGGGCTCGGCCGCGGGGCGAGGCTCGCGAGCGAGGCCGAGCTCTCGGGGCGGTGGCCGTCGACGTCGACGTAGGCGACGCGCAGGCGCACCCCGGGGAACGGCGCCGACGCGCCGGCGAGCGCGGTCTCGAGGTGGGCGACGGCCGAGCTGTAGCGGAAGCGGCTCGCGTAGGTCGCGGCGGCGCGCAGCGGCGGCGGGTCCGCGGTGACGCTGCGGATCGCGCGGCGCAGGGCGAGCAGCGCCCCGGGCGTGGCCCCGGCCGCCGCGGCCGCCGCGCCGGCGCGCTCGAGGCTCGGGCGGCTCAGGACGCGCGCGTACCAGCCGATCGAGGCGTCGATGGCCCGGGCCCACACGCCGCGCGCCCGCAGCGCCCGCGCCGCCGCGGCGCCGGAGAGGTTCGGCTCCGACGGCTTGACGACCGGGGGCGTGATGATGGCGATGCGCGGCATGGGGACGGCAAAGCGTAGTCGCACGTCGCAGCCGCGGCAATCGCCGACCACGACCACGTCCTTGTGATCACACGTCGAAGACGCGGTAGACGCGCGGGGGATCGCCGTGGAGCATGAGCGGCAGCGCCACGTTGTGGACGGGGATGCCGCCGAGGGTGCGGCCGTCGTGCGAGCCGTGGTGGGCGTGGCCGTGGACGATGAGGTCGGCGCCGTGGCGGTCGACGACCTCGGCGAAGCGCGAGCTGCCCATGTAGGGGAAGATCTCGGCCACCTCGCCGCGCACGGTGTCGACGATGGGGCTGTAGTGCAGGACGACGACGGTCTTGGGGGTGCGGAGCTGGGCGAGCGCGCGCTCGAGCTTGATCGTCTCGTCGATCGAGGCCTGCACGAACTGCTTCACCTCCCGCTCGCCGAAGGCGGTGAGCACGCCGCGGCCGAAGCCGCCGAGGAAGCCCTTGGTGCCGGCGAAGCCGACCCCGTCGCGCTCGTACGCGGTCCCGTCGAGGATCTTGATGCCCTCGGCGGTCATCTGCCGCATCAGCTCGTGCTCGTGGCCGCTCTCGTAGTCGTGGTTGCCGAGCACCGCGACGATGGGGATGCGCAGCCGCAGGAGCGCGCTGACCAGCCCCTCCATCTCCTGCGGCTTGCCGAAGTTGGTCAGATCACCCGCCAGGATGAGCAGGTCCGCCTCGTCGCGCACGCGACCCAGTTGCTCGCGGATGCGGTCGTAGGTCTGCGCGCTGAAGTGGATATCGGCGGTCGCGGCGATCCTCACTTGTCGGCCGCTCCTCCATCGGCGCACGACACGCCCGCGTCGGGGGTCTGGGGCCGGCGCTGCTCGCGGTAGCCCTTGAGCAGGTTGGCGAGGCCCCACTCGTTGACGTCGATGGCGAACATCTTCTCGTCGACGAGGCTGCCGCGGAACTGGGCGGCCCGGTCGGGGTCGGCGATCTCGCGCTGCAGGCGCCCGAGGAGCTCGGCCCAGACCACCCGCGGCACGTAGCCGGTGTGCGCCGGGTAGACGTAGCGGAAGAGGACGAGCGCGGCGAGCAGCACCTCCCAGTGATCGCCGACGATGCCGAGCACGCGGTCCCAGTCGAGCTCGCCGCGCGTGCCGTGGATGACGTGGACGAGATCGGCGCCGTCGTAGCGCTCGCGCCGCAGCACGAAGAGCTTGGAGGCGATCAGCTCCTCGGCGGCGAGCACCCGGGTGGCCACGCCGAGCACGATGGCCGCGCGCCCGCGGGCGATCCAGGAGTCGTCGACCACGATGACGCCGTTGCTCATGCCGGTGATGAGATCGACGAAGAAGTCGTCGCGGTGCGCCTTCGCGAGCCACACCGGATCCGGCACCTCGCAGCGGAAGCCGGCGGCGTCGAGCTCGCGCAAGGCCTGGGGCACGAGCGCCGCGGGCAAGAAGAGGTCGAGGTCCTTCGTGTCCCGCCAGATGCCGGTGTGGTACTGGAGCGCGAATGCGCCGGAGACGACGTAGGGGATGCCGCGCTCCGTCAGGAGCAGCAGGACCTCACGGAAGAGCCGCTCCTGCTCCGGCGCGAACCGCGGCGGCGTCGACGAGCTCTCGGGCAGCGCCTTGACCGGAGTGGAGCTGGCACACGAGTGTTTGGATGTTTCCGTCGACGGTGATGTTGCAGGGGGTGCCGGCGGGGGCCCGCGGGTCAGCCCCAGAACTGCGGCAGGTGCGGCTGGTGCGCGAGGAGCAGCTCGTCGCGGATGGCGCGGGCGGCGGCGAGGCTGGGCACGACGGGGTCGAGGGCGAGCGCCTGGAGCGCGAGGTCGCGGTCGCCGCGCACCGCGGCGTCGACGGCGAGGCTCGCGATCTCCATCTGCCGGCGGCACAGGGCCGCGATGCCGTCGGGGAGCGCGCCGACGCACAGGCCCCGCACGCCCTGGGCCGTGACCACCCCCGGCACCTCGACGATGAGGCCGTGGGGGAGGTTGCTGATGTGGCCGTCGTTCGGCAGGTCGACGGCGAGCTCGTAGTGGTTCGTGTTCTCGACGATGCCGCAGATGAGCTGGACCACCCGCTCCTCCGACGGGAACTCGAGGAAGCGCTGGATCGGGAGGCGGCCGGCGACGGCGGCCTGCACCTCCTCCCACAGCGCCGCCCGCCCCGCCGCGGCCTCGACGAACTCGTAGCCGCCCAGGCCCACGGGCTCCCAGGCGTACGCCAGGTACTCGCCGGCGTGGCGGTCGCCGGTCGCGGGGAAGAGGCCGAAGGTGTCGAGGAGCGCGCGGCCGAGCGGCTCCTCGGCGGGCGGCAGCGCCGCGAGCCGGCGGCGCAGCTCGGGGTAGAGGTCCGCGCCGGTGCCGGCGCGGCGCACGTCGAGCATCCAGGTGAAGTGGTTGATCCCGGCGGCCTTGACGTCGAGGGCGGCCGCGGGCAGCTCGAGGACGCGCGCGAGCGTGCGCAGGCCGTGGCCGATCTGGTGGCAGAGGCCGACGACCCGCACGTGGGTGTGGCGGCTGATGGCGAGGCAGATGCGCGGCTCGGGGTTCGTGAAGTTGATGAGCAGCGCCCGCGGGCACAGCTCCTCGATGTCGCGGCAGATGGCGAGGATGGGGGGGATGTTGCGGGCGGCGTGGAAGAAGGCGCCGGGCCCGCCGTTCTCGCCGAGCACGTGCCTGACGCCGTGCTTCATCGGCACGTGGAAGTCGAGCTTCCAGGTCTCCTCGCGGTCGCGGGCGATGGAGACGACGACGAAGTCCGCCCCGGGCAGCGCGCGGCGCCGGTCCGTCGTGGCCTCGACCGTGAGGTCGAGCCCGGCCGCGGCGACCATGCGCCGCGCGAGCGCGGCCATGTGCTCGAGGCCGCCGGCGTCGAGGTCGACGAGCACGATGGTGCTGCCCGCGAGCCGCGCGCCCGCGCGGCAGAGGTCGGCGATGGTCGACGCGCCGAAGCACGCGCTGCCGGCGCCGATGAGGACGATCTTGGTGGAGGGCACGGGTGAGCTCCTGGTCGAGCCCCATGCATATCACCCGCCGCGCTCGCCCGCTACGGCGGCCGTCCGGCGCCGGTCAGAGGTGGTCCGGTCCCTTGTCGAGCAGGTCTTCCCGGTACGCTTCAAAGTCCGCCAGTTCGAGGCCCCGGTTCAGCATGAAGATGCTCCGCCGGCGGGCAGCACCTGCGCCTGCCGCCGCCCCGCCGCCGCCCCGCCGCCCGTCGCGCCGCCGCCCGTCGCGCTTGCGTGCCGCCGCCCATCCGCCGTACCCTGGGGCCGGCGCCACCGGTGGCGTCGAGGGAGGTGGTCGATGCGACGATGCCTGCTCGCGGCCGTGGGTGCGCTCTGGCGCGGGTGCTCGGGCGGGGGCTCGTCGGACCTCGACGTCGCGGTCGTCACCCGCCTGCCCGACGGCACCGGCACCGTCGCGGCGCGCGGCCTGGGCACGGCCGGGGGCCGCGGCATCGACTGCCTGGCGAGCTACGCGCTGACCGGGACCCGCGCCCCGTGACGACCGCGCCCGTACCGCCGGCGTCGCAGGCCGGGGCGAGCTCGGCGCCCGCGGCGCCGCCGGTCGAGGGCCGCGCGCTGAGCCTGTTCCAGAAGATCATGTACTCCCTCGGCAACTTCGCCCAGGGGGTCGCGCCGGCGATCGTCGTCGGCTGGCTGCAGTACTACTACACGAAGACCGAGACCAACCTCGACGGCGTGGTCAAGGCCGGCGGCGCGGCGCTGCTCACCTACGCGGCCTTCGGCTACATCGCCGGCGGGGCGCGCATGATGGAGGCGGTCGCGAACCCGGTCGTCGGCTACCTCTCGGACCGCCTGCGCACGCGCTGGGGGCGGCGCAAGCCGTTCGTCGTCGCCCTGACCCCCATCCTGGCCGTGACCTTCGCGCTCGTCTGGTTCCCGCCCTCGGCCGTGCCGGGGCCCGCGAACGCGGTGTGGCTGGCGCTGCTCCTCGGGCTCTTCTGGCTCGCCTACGCCGGGGTGGTCGGGCCGTACCTGTCGCTCCTGCCCGAGATCACGCCCTTCTTGCGCGAGCGGATCAACCTCTCGACGATCATGGGCCTGCTCGAGGTCGCCGGGTTCCTCGTGTCGACCATGGCCGCGGGCGCGATCATCGAGGCCTTCAAGGACGGCGTCCGCGTGGGGCCGCTCGCCTTCGGCGACGGCTACAAGCTGCTCGCGATCGCGGTCGCCGTCCTCACGTTCGCCTGTGTCCTGCTCAGCGTCCGCTGGGTCGCCGAGACCCCGCACAACGCCGCGAAGGAGGTGCCGTTCCACTTCGGCGCGGCGGTCCGGCACACCTTCCGCAACCGGCTCTTCATGCCGTACGTGCTGTCGGTGTCGTTCTTCCGCATCGGCATCGACTCGGTCATCGTCGCCATGCCCTACCTGGTCGTGAAGGTGCTCGGCAAGAAGGAGGACCTCGCCGGGCTGCTGCAGGGCGTGGTCATCCTCCTGTCGGCGGCGCTCTTCCCGGTCGTAGGCCTCCTCGCGGCCCGCTACGGCAAGAAGCGCATCTACCTCGTCGGCCTCGCCGGCTTCGCGCTCGGCCTGCCGCTGCTCTTCTTCATCGGCAAGGCGCCGTTCCTCGGCCTCGGCCTCGTCAAGCTCCTCGGCGCCCTCGGCGTGAGCTTCGCGGCGCCGTTCGCCGCCGCGCAGATCGCCCACATCATCGTCGTGCTCGTCGTGATCGCGTTCCCCATCGCGACCTCGTTCGTCCTCCCCCGCGCCATCTTCGCCGACGTCGTGGACCAGGACGAGACGCTCACGGGCTACCGGCGCGAGGCGATGTACAACGGCATGGAGGGGATCATGTCGAAGACCGCGGCCGCGAGCGTGCCGCTGGTGACGTCGCAGCTCTTCGCCCACTTCGGCGCGAGCACGGCCCAGCCGCTCGGCATCCTCCTCATCGGCCCGGTCGCCGGCGTGCTCGTCCTCGGCGGCTTGATCGGGTTCCTGCGCTATCCGCTCAAGCAGTAACCAACCGCTACTGGTACAGCGACAGCACCTTCTGGACCGCCCACACGAGGTACACCCCGGTCGCGCCGGCGACGAGCGCGGGCTCGAGCACGCGGCCCCACAGGCGCACCGCGGCGCGGCGCGCCGGCCGGCCCGCGAGGCGCCGCTCCTCGGCGAGGACGCGCTGGGCGGCGCGGCGCAGCCGCTCGGCGCGCAGCGGGTCCAGGTCCCCGCGCGGGAGCGCACCGAGCTCGCGGTCCAGATCCTCGTCATCCCGCCACATCACCCACCTCCACTCGCGGCCGCGGCGGCGGCCGGCGCGCCCAGCCGCTCGCGCAGCATGGCCCGCCCGCGCGCCAGCCGCTGGCGCAGGTTCTCGGGGCTCAGACCGAGCATCGGGGCGACCTCCTCCTGCCCGAGGCCCTCGACGGCGACGAGCAGCAGCGCCTCGCGGTACTTCACCGGCAGCGCCGCGAGCGCGCCTTCGAGCCGGCGCTCGGTCTCGGTCGCGGCCGCGTCCTCGAACGGCGAGGGCGGCGCCGCCCGCCCGCCCAGGCCGACCTCGCGCAGCCGGTCGGCGTCGAGCACGGCCCAGCGCCGGTAGCTGCGGAACTGGTTGCGCGCGACCGTGAAGAGCCACGCGCGCAGGTTCGTGTCCGCGCGCAGCCGGGTCGCGTGGCGGGCCAGCTTGAGCCAGGTCTCCTGGAGCAGGTCGTCGGCGAGGAACGGCCGCCGCGCGAGCCGCAGCAGGAAACCGTACACCGGCGCGCGGTAGCGGGCATAGGCGGCGTCGAACGCGGCCGGGTCCCCGCGCCGCAGGGCCGCCACGAGCTCGCCGTCGCTCCCGGGCTCCATACCCGGATCAACGCACGGGGGCGGCGGCCGTGACAACGCAAAAAATCTGTCACGCGGCCGCGCGCCGCCCGTTGTCTGGTTCATGAGCCGGCGCGGCGCCGGCGGTGGAGGTCCTCGATGCTCACGCTCTTCCGCGAAGGTGGCTTCCCGATGATCTTCGTGCTGCTCTTCGGGCTCATCACGCTCGTCGCGGCGATCCTGTTCGCCGTGCGACCCGCCCGCCGCAAGCTGGCGTTCATCCGCGGCATGGGGGTCGCCACGCTCTTCGCCGTCCTGTCGGGCATCTGCGCCGACCTCGGGGCGGTGTTCCACAAGGTGCCCGCCAACTTCGGCGACCGGCCCGACTGGCCGCTCATCGTCGTCGTCGGCCTCGGCGAGTCGATGGCCCCCGGCATCATGGGCTTCACGCTCCTGTCCCTGACGGCGCTCATCGCCGCCATCGGCGCGCGCCGCCTGGCCGCGGCCGAGTAGCTCAGGGCGGCGGCCGGCGGCGCCAGCCGGCGAGGAGCGCGAGCGCGTCGCCGGCGACCGCGAGCACGAGCCCCGCGAAGAGCACGAACCCCAGCCCGAGCCGCGCCCACGGCCAGCTCACCCGCTGCGCCGCCTCGCGCGCCGCCTCGCCCCAGCTCGCGGCGAAGGCCAGCGCGGCCAGGCCGAGCCCGCCGAGGTAGCGGCGCCGCGGGGCCCAGAACGCGCCCGCGGCCGCGCCCGCGAGGATGCCGAGCCACATGCCGGTGCAGCGGGCGCACAGCGGCAGCGCGTGGCCGTCCACGGCCAGCGAGCGCCGCGGCAGCTGGTGGCAGAAGGGCCGGCACGCGGCCGCGGTGAGCCGCTCCCACCCGGGCGCCGCGAGGCCCGCCCCGCGCCCGAGCGCCGGCCCGAAGGTGACGAGCGCCAGCGCCAGCGCCAGCCCCGCCACGCCGATCCGCGCCCCCCGCGGCACGCCCGCGCGCAGGCGCGCCAGGCGGTCGCGGACGGGGGCGCCAGGCATGCAGACGCTCTAGCACACCGCCGCGGCGCGTGCGAGACGCCGCCGCGCGCCTACCGCCGCAGCCAGCCGAGCGCCGCCCGCGTCAAGGGCGACGCGACCCCGGCCGCCCGCAGCGCCTGGATCTCCGCGATGTCGTCGAGCGGCGCCATCCGGCGGATCGCCCCGTCCTCCATGAGCACGAGGTGCGTCGCCCAGGCCTCGAGCTCGTCGAGGACGTGGGTGGCGTAGAGGATGGTGGCGCCGCGGTCGCTCTCCTCGCGCAGGAAGGCGAGCAGGTCGGCGCGGGCGCAGAGATCGAGGTCGCTCGTGACCTCGTCGAGCAGCAGCACCGCCGACGGGTTCATGAGCCCGAGCAGGAGCTGCACGCGCCGGCGCTGCCCGTCGGAGACCCGGTCCATGTGCCACTCGCGGTCCACGCCGAGCAGCCGGACGAGGCGGTCGCGCCGGGCCGGGTCCTCGGCGTGAGCGCGGGCGAGGATCTCGCGCACCCGCACGTCGACCGTGAAGGGGAACGTGCCGCCGAGGAACGCCACCAGCCCGGCGAGGGCGGTGTCGTGGAACGCCGGGCGGCCGAGGACGCGCACGGCGTCGGGCGGCACCAGGTGGCGGCCGCCGAGGACGCGCAGGAGGGTCGTCTTGCCCGCGCCGTTGCGGCCGATGAGCACGCAGCGGCTGCCCGGCGCGACGCGCAGGTCGACCCCGCGGAGCGCCAGGCCCTCGCCGCCGCGATAGCGGAAGTCGAGCCCGACGACCTCGACGGCGGGGTGGGGCGCGGGCACGGGACGGGCGACCACCTACCCCGCCTTGGCCGGCGCCTTGACCGCGGCCGCGATGGCGCCGAAGAGCGCCTCGAGGCCGATCGGCTTCTCGAGGCAGCGCTCGACGCCGAGCCCGGTGAGGTCCACGGCCTCGGTCGCGCCGCGGCGCCCGGTGAGCAGCAGCGCCGGCGTGGTGACGCCCCGGCCGCGGAGCCGGCGCAGCACCTCGACGCCGTCGAGCGTCGGCATGATGAGGTCCACGACCAGCACGTCGTACCCGCCGCGCGCGCCGGCCTCGACGGCCTCCTCGGGGCGGTTGAGCGCGTCGACGCTCCAGCCCTCGGTCTGCAGGGCCAGCGTCATCATCTCGGTCACGTCGGCGTCATCGTCGACGAGGAGGACGCGCAGGCCCGCCGGCCGCCCCCCGCCCCCGGCGCCGCCGACGGGAGCGCTGAAGACGTCGAACTGGCCTCTGCGAGCGCGCACGCTGACCGCCTCCCTCCGCTGATGCCAAGCCTAGCCGCGCGGTGCCACCGGGTCAACGTCCGGGGGCGCCGTCACTCCGGCACCCAGCTCGCGCCGACGAGCGTCAGGCGCGCCGGCGCCCCGGCGGGCCGCGCGGCCGCGGGCAGCGGCGCGGCCTCCCCGGCGCCGAGGGCGGCGTAGTCCGGGTCCCACGGCAGGAGCACGGTGACCCGCCCGCCGACCTGCGCGAGCCGCGGCAGGATCGGCCGGTCGGCGGCAACCCGCGCGGCCGCGGCCGCCGGCAGGGCCGCGAGGCCGCCCGCGGCGTGGGGCGCGAGCTCCATCATGGTCACCACCTGCGGCGGCGGCAGCGTGAGCTCGCCCGCCTGACCGCGGCCGAGCGCCTCGGCCGGCGTGAGCCACACCTGCGCCACCGTCTCCTGGTCGTCGCACGAGGGCTCGTGGCCGGGCGGCACCGCGGCGACGAAGAAGCGCGCGTCGAAGCGCTTGGGCTCGAGCGACGGGGTCACGTACCGCGCCCAGGGCTGGAGCTGCGCGGTCGCGAGCCGCAGCCCCTCGGCGGCGACCAGGTCGGCGAACCCCGCGCGGCCGCCGAGGAGCCGCCCGCGCCAGGCCGCCCGGCGCGCCGCGTCGAGCGCGGGCGTGGCGAGCAGCACCCCGGCCTCCTCGAAGAGCTCGCGGATGGCCGCCGCGGCCGGACCGTCGTCGCCCGGGTCCACCCGCCCCCCGGGGAAGACGAAGGCGTTCGCCATGAACGACGCCCCGCGGTGCCGCCGCAGGAGCAGCACCTCGAGCTCGCCGCTCGCGCGCTCGCGCACCGGGATGACGGTCGCGGCGGGGGCGGGGGTCACGGCGGGGGCGGCGGCGCCGGGCACGGGCGGCATCCTTCCTTTGATGAGCGGTGACAGTACCACGCGCCGAAGGTGCTAGGATCCGCGCCGCATGAGCGACTTCGTGGTCGGTGTGGAGGAAGACGGGCTCACCCTGGCGGCGGTGCTGCGGCGGCGCACCCCCGACCTGGCCTGGTCGCGGGCGCGGGCGCTGTGCACCGGCGGCCGCGTGCAGCTCGACGGCACGGCCGAGGTCGACCCGGCCGCGCGCGTGCGCGCCGGCCAGCGCGTGGCGGTGACCGCGCGCTCGACCGCCCCGCTGCCGCCGATGGTCCCCATCGTCTACGAGGACCCCTACGTCATCGTCATCAACAAGCCCGCCGGGATCACGAGCGTCCCGTTCGAGCCCGACGAGACCGGCACCTCCCTGGACCTCGTGCGCGACGCCTGGCGCGCGCTGCGCCGCCCGCGCCCGACCGCGACGCCGCTGATCACCGTGCACCGCATCGACAAGGAGACCTCGGGCCTCATCGCCTTTGCCAAGAGCAAGCCGGCCGAGATCGGCCTCGCGGCGCAGTTCCGCGACCACACCGTGCGGCGGCTCTACCTCTGCGTCGCCCACGGCGACGTCCCGGCGCCCGTGCGCATCGAGTCGCGCCTCGTCGCCGACCGCGGCGACGGCCGGCGCGGCTCGACCCGCAAGCCGCACGTTGGCAAGAAGGCCATCACGCACGTCACGCCCCTCGAGCACCTGCGCGGGGCGACGCTGTGCGAGGTGCGGCTCGAGACCGGCAAGACCCACCAGATCCGCATCCACCTCGCCGAGCGCGGCCACCCGCTCGTCGGCGAGAAGGTCTACATCCGCGACTACGTCTACCACGGCAAGGAGCCCATCCCGTGCGCGCGGCTGCTGCTGCACGCGCGGACCCTCGGCTTCACCCACCCCATCACCGGCGCGGCCGTGGACCTCGCGGCCGAGCCGCCGCCCGAGTTCATGGCCGCCGTCGCGCGCCTGCGCGACCCCGAAGCGAATCGAACCTGAGTGCGCCCCGCCGACCACCCCGACTTCTACCGCCGCCCGCCGCCCGAGGGCCGCTCGCGCGAGAGCACGATCCGCCTCGACCGCGAGGGCCGCTTCTGGCACGGCGGCGCGCCCGTCGCCCACCCGGGCCTCGCGCGGGCGCTGCACACCTGGATCGCCCGTCACCCCGATGACGGCCGCTACATCCTCGTCAACGGCTACGACTGGACCTACTTCGCCGTCGAGGACACGCCCTTCTTCGTCACCTCGCTGCGCGTCGGCCCCGGCGCCGTCACCCTCGCGCTCAGCGACGGCACCGAGGAGCCCCTCGACCCGCACACCCTGCGCGCCGACGGCCGCGGCGTGCTCACCGCGCGGGTCAAGGGCGGCGCCTTCACGGCGCGCTTCCTGCGCCCGGCGCAGGCGGCGCTCACCGAGGTGCTCGAGGAGGGCCCCGCCGGCGCGCCGCAGCTGCGCGTCGGGGGCGAGGTGTTCGCGGTCGGGGTGGAGTGAGCACCTGTCCAAACGTTGACGTTGACGTTGACGTTGACGTTGACGTTGACGTTGACGTTGACGTGGTCGTGGACTTTGACGGCGACGTGGACCTGAACGTGGTCGGACTACGTTGACGGCGCACCGTCGTCAACGGTAGCGACCCCGTTCACGTCCACGGCGCCGTCAAGGTCCAGGTCAACGTCGACGTCAACGGGCTGAGGTGCTGCTGGTGCTAGCTCTTCAGCGCCGCCGACTGGACGTGGGGCTTGATCTTCGGGGCGAGCTCGAAGCGGTGCACGAACTCCATGATGTCGTGGAAGACCTGCTCGGCCTCGCAGTCCTGCATCATCTCGTGGCCGCTCTTGTGGTACCAGACGATCTCGCGGTGCGGCGAGCTGACCTGCTCGAAGATGATGTTCGCCGACTCGGGCGCGACGATCTGGTCCTTCTTCGACTGCAGGATGCGGATCGGCACGTGCAGCTCGGGCAGCCGCAGCGCGATCTGCTGGGAGTACTCGTACAGCGAGGCGAACGCGTCGGTGGCGAACTTCGGGTAGTTCTTGCAGCTCGCCTTGAGCGTGAGGTCGTTGAAGGACTCGGGGCTGGGCCAGTAGCGGACCACCTTCGAGAGCACGCCCGTCAGCTTCGCGAGCGGGTCCTTGAACTTGAGCGCCGGCGCGACGCCGACGACGCCGGCGATCTTGTCCGGGTGGCGCATCGCCAGCTCGAGCGCGACCAGGCCGCCCATCGAGAGCCCGACCACGACGATGCGGTCGACGTGGTTCCACAGGTTGATGAGCGCGCGCTCCGCGTCGACGTACCAGTCACGGTGCGTGACGCCGCGCAGGTCCTGGTAGCAGGTCCCGTGGCCGCGCAGGATCGGCATCTCGTACTTGATGCCGGCCTCCTCGAGGTAGGGCACGAGCCCGTTGACGCAGTTGAGGTGCGAGGTGAAGCCGTGCAGCAGCAGCACGCCGATGCTCTCGCGCTTGGGCGGCTGCGGCAGCGGCACCTCGAGCGGCACGTAGTTGCAGCGGTGGTCGACGAGGCCGCTGATGTCCTTCATCACGCGGTTCGTGACCTCGCGGAAGAGCTTCCGGTCGTAGGGCCGCCCCGTGTACTCGTCCATCGTGATGGGGGCGCCGAAGCGGATGCGGATGGGCGTCGAGCGCGGCATCCGCACCATCTCGAGACGCGGGTAGACCTCGGGGGGGAACGCGCGGCCGGTGCCGGAGACGCCGACGGGCACGATGGGCACGTTCGCCTTGAGCGCGAGGCGCGCGACGCCGCTGTGGCCGGGGAGCAGGCCGGTCTCCGGGTCGACCGCGACGCGCGGGATGTCCTCCTCGCCGGGGATGGTGCCCTCGGGGAAGATGCCGACGGCCCAGCCGGCGCGCAGGGCGTCGACCACCGACTCGAGCGCGGCGTCGTCGCCGCCGCGGCGCACGAACACCGACTCGCTCAGCTTGATGAGGTGGCGCAGCAGCGGCCAGTTCTCGAACTCGCTCTTGGCGAGGAAGTGCACCCGGCGGGGCGCGGCGGCGCCGAGGACCTGGACGTCGAGCCAGCTCTGGTGGTTGCAGGCGAGGATGACGCCGCCCTCGGCGGGGACGTGCTCGACGCCCTCGACGGTCAGCTCGTTGGCGAGCCGGAACTGCGCCGCCATGAGCTTGCGGAGCTGGTCGTAGACCACGTTCGAGGCCTTCTTGAGGATCCCAGCTTCCTCCACCACCCACAGCGCTGCCCCGACCGCGTTGTCGATCGGCCACAAGATGGCGTTCGCGATCTCTTGCCGTTCCATGGAGCCCTCCGGCGCGCCCGCGCCGCGTTGACACTCCGCGTCATACAACAACTCGGGGCGGCTTGGCAACAGAGATGCACCGCGCCTCGTCTGTAGCTGCGCGCGTTGGCGTTTGGAGCCGCCGGCGTGTCGCATGTCGCGCCGCGGCGCCCGCGCTGGTATGGTGAGGCATGAAGATCGGGGTCCTCGGCGGCGGCAGCACCTATACGCCCGAGCTGGTCGACGGCCTCCTCGAGCGCGCGCGCGCGCTCGGCGTGGACGAGATCGCCCTCATGGACATCGACGCGGCCCGACTCGAGTGCGTCGGCCGCTTCTGCCAGCGCATGGCGGCGCGGGCCGGCGGCGGCGTGCGCGTGACGCTCACGCCCGCGGGCCCCGCGGCCATCGAGGGCGCCGCGTTCGTCGTCACGCAGATCCGCGTCGGCGGCCAGGAGGCGCGGCGGCGCGACGAGCGGCTCGGCATGCGCCACGGCCTCATCGGCCAGGAGACCACCGGCGTCGGCGGCTTCGCCAAGGCGCTGCGCACCATCCCCGCGATCCTCGGCTACGCCGAGGAGCTGGCCCGGCGCGCGCCGGCCGCGTGGCTCATCAACTTCACCAACCCCTCGGGCCTCGTCACCGAGGCCATCCTCACGCGCACGGGCGCGCGCGCGATCGGCCTGTGCAACATCCCGCTCGGCTTCCGCCTGGAGATCGCGAAGGCGGTCGGCGTCACGCCCGCCGAGGTCGAGCTCGACTACGTCGGCCTCAACCACCTCGCCTGGATCCGCCGGGTGCGAGTGCGCGGCGCCGACGTCACGGCGCAGGTGCTGGCCGCGGGTCGGCGCAACGGGCCGGCCAATTTCGAGGCGCTCGACTACCCGGATTGGTGGGTCGACGCGCTCGGCATGATCCCGAACGACTACCTGCGCTACTTCTACCTCGAGCCGGAGATGGCCGAGCAGCAGCGGGCGAAGCCGCGCACGCGCGCCGAGGAGGTCATGGAGGTCGAGCGGGAGCTGCTCGCCTACTACGCCGACCCGGCCCACGACGAGAAGCCCGCCGCCCTCGCGAAGCGCGGCGGCGCCTTCTACTCGCGGGCCGCGTGCGAGCTCATGGCCGCGCTCGCGAGCGAGGTCCCCGCGGTGCAGATCGTCGACGTGCGCAACGGCGGCGCGGTGCCCGACCTGCCGCCCGGCGCCGTCGTCGAGGTGCCCTGCCGCATCGACCGCACCGGCGCCCACCCGCTGCCCGTGGGCCCGCTGCCGCCGGAGATCCGCGGCCTGATGGCGCACGTGAAGGCCTACGAGGAGCTGGCCGTCCGCGCCGGCGCCGACCGCGACCGCCGCGCCGCGCTCCTCGCCCTCGTCGCGCACCCGCTGGTGCCGTCGATCACCGTGGCGCAGGCGGTGCTCGACGAGCTGCTGGCGGAGAACGGGCTGGCGTACCGGTGACGGGACGCCAGCCGCCGCTGGTTCCGCTCGCGCCCCGCCGCGCGCCGCTTGCCCTGCTCGCGCCGCTGGGCTAGGCTTCGGCCCTGGTCGCAGCGACAGGAGGTTGCATGGCCAAGCTGGCAATCCGCGGCGGCGCCCCGGTCCGCAAAGCCCCCTGGCCGCAGTGGCCGGTCTACGACGATCGCGAGATCGCCGCGCTCACCGAGGTCGTCCGCTCGCGCAACTGGGGCGGGTACCCCGAGCCGAACCACCGCGCGGCGAAGTTCGCCAAGCTCTTCGCGGCCGCGCACGGCGCCAAGCACGGCATCTGCGCCATGAACGGCTCGGTCACGCTCGAGATCGCGCTCAAGGCGGCCGGCGTCGGCTGGGGGGACGAGGTCATCGTCCCCGCGTTCACCTGGGTCGCGACCGCGGCCGCGGCGGCGCACGTCGGCGCCGTGCCGGTCTTCGTCGACGTCGACCCCGAGACCTACTGCATCGACCCGCGCCGCGTCGAGGAGGCCGTCGGGCCGCGCACGCGCGCGATCATCCCGGTGCACCTCGGGTCGTGCGTCGCGGACCTCGACGCCCTCCTCGACCTCGCCCGGCGCAAGAACCTCGTGATCATCGAGGACTGCGCCCACGCCCACGGCAGCACCTGGAACGGCAAGAAGGTCGGCTCCCACGGGCTGTGCGGCTCGTTCTCGCTGCAGACCTCGAAGCTCCTCACGGCCGGCGAGGGCGGCGTCATCACCACCTCCGACGACGGGGTGATGGAGCGGTGCCACTCGCTGGTCAACTGCGGCCGCAAGGAGGCGGGCTACGACACCTTCGAGGGCAGCCTGCTCGGGCACAACTACCGCCTGACCGAGTTCCAGGCCGCGCTCCTCCTCGTGCAGCTCGGGCGCCTCGACGAGCAGTGGCAGATCCGCCAGCGCAACATGGGGCGGCTCACCACGCGCCTGGCCGAGATCCCCGGCCTGCGGCCGCTGCGCTGCGATCCGCGCCAGGCGCCCTTCGGCGCCTACCAGTACGTCTTCCGCTACGACGCCGCCGCCTTCGACGGCGTGCCGCGCGACCTCTTCTGCCGCGCCCTCTTCGCCGAGGGCCTGCCGTGCGACGGCCCGTTCTACGTGACCCTCACGCGCGGCGGGCTCATGCCGCTGCGCAGCCGGGAGTACCCGCAGCTGCGCGACCGCTACGGCGAAGAGGTCACCCCGGAGCAGTGCCCGTGCCCTGTCGCCGACCGGGCCGGGTTCGAGGAGGCGGTGTGGCTGCACCACGCGCTGTTCCTCGGCGCCGACAAGGACGTCGATGACATGGCCGACGCCATCCACAAGGTGCGCGACAACCTGGCCGAGCTCCAGGGGCTCGACCACGGCACGCCGGGGCAGAGGCTGCGGTCGTGACCCCGCCGCTCCGGGTCGCCGTCTGCGGCGCCGGCTGGATCAGCGCGGTGCACGTGGCGGCGCTGCGCACCGTGCCCGGCGTCGAGGTGGTCGCCGTGGCCGACCTGCCGGCCGAGCTCGGCGGGGTGCCGGCCGCGGCCCGCTACCAGCGCTTCGCCGAGGAGCACGGCGTACCGCGGGTCGTCCCGGACTACCGCGAGCTGCTCGAGCCCGGCGACCAGGGCGGCTGCGACCTCGTGGTCGTCGGCTTCCCGAACGCGTTCCACGCCCGGGTCGCGATCGACTGCGCCCGCGCCGGCAAGCACCTCGTCGTGGAGAAGCCGCTCTGCCTCGGCTTCGCCGAGCTGCAGGAGCTCGAGGCCGCGGTCACGGCCGCCGGCGTCGTCTGCGGCTACGCCGAGGAGCTGTGCTTCGTACCGAAGTACGTGCGCGCGAAGGAGCTCATCGACGCCGGCGCCGTCGGCACGGTGTTCCACGTGCGCCAGCGCGAGGCCCACGGCGGCCCGTACTCGCCGTGGTTCTTCGACCGCACGCTCGCCGGCGGCGGCATCACCATGGACATGGGCTGCCACTCGATCGAGTGCTGCCGCTGGCTGCTCGGCAAGCCGCGCGCGGTCGCCGTCACCGCCCACATGGGGACGTACGTCCACCGGGCCGTGACCCGGCTCGAGGACCACGTCGTCATCACCATCGAGTTCGAGAACGGGGCCTTCGCGACGGCCGAGAGCGCCTGGACGCTCAAGGGCGGCATGGTCTCGGTGGCCGAGGTGTACGGCGACGGCGGCAGCATCAGCGCCGACATGCTCAAGGGCACCGCCCTCAGCGTCCACAGCGAGCGCGGCTTCGCGGGCGGCGAGACCGGCTGGCAGCAGGTCGACTGGGAGTGGGCGTTCCAGAACGGCTACCCGCAGGAGATGGCGCACTTCGTCGCCTGCGCCCGCAGCGGCGCGACGCCGCGCGAGTCCATCGAGGACGCCGCGGCGGTGCTCGAGATCATGCTCGCCGCCTACCACTCGGCCGGCACCGGGCGGCGCGTGGCGCTGCCCTTCCGCCCGCGCGACGTCGAGCGCCCCGTCGATCTCTGGCTGGCGCCGCGCCCGGAGCTCTGATGCCGTACCTGCTCGGGCTCGACGTCGGCGGCACGAAGACGCTCGCCGCCGTGTGCGACGACTCCGGCCGCGTCGCCGGGGTCGCGCGCGCCGGCGGCGCGAACTACCAGGACGCGGGCAGCGTGGCCGCGGCCCGTGAGATCGGCACCGCGATCGCCGGGGCCCTCGCCCGCGCCGGGGCCGGCCGCGGCGACGTGGTCGCGGCCGCGTTCGGCGTGTCGGGCGCGGACCGCGAGCAGGACTTCGCGGCCGTGCACGCGCTGCTCGACCCCGTCTCGCCGGTCGCCCGCTACGCGCTCGTCAACGACACCCTGGTCGCGCTGCGCGCCGGCACCCGCGACGGCGTCGGCGTGTGCTGCATCGGCGGCACCGGCGCCAACTGCATCGGCCGCAACCGCCTGGGCGTGGTGAAGAAGGTGGGCGGCCTCGGCTTCGTCTCCGGCGACAGCGGCTCGGCCGGCGACCTCGTCGGCGCGGCGATCACCGCGGCGCTGTGGGGGCACGAGGGCCGCGGGCCCGAGACCGCCCTGTACGGCCGCCTCTGCGCCGAGCTCGGGCTGCGCACCCTCGAGGACGTGGTCGACCTCGGGTTCTTCAGCCGCGTCCACGCGCTCGATCTCGGGCGCATCGCGCCGCTCGTCTTCGAGACCGCCGCCGCCGGCGACGCGGTCGCGATCGCGGTGCTCGAGGCGCAGGGCCGCGGCGTCGCCGGGGCCGCGCTGTGCGCCGCCCGGGCGCTCTTCGCGCCGGGCGACGAGGTCACCGTGGTGCTCGCCGGCAGCGTCCTCGCCCGCGGCAGTCACGACGCGCTGCGGGACACGATCACCCAGGCGCTCACCGCCGCCCTCCCCCGCTGCCGCGTGGTGCGCCTCACCGATGAGCCGGTGATCGGCGCCCTACTGCTGGCGCGCGACGTCCAGACCGGGCTCGCCGAGCCCGCCTTCGCCGCACGCCTGCGCGAGACCTACCGCGAGCCCTGACGCCGGGCCTTGCGACGCCGTCGTCGCCACGGTACCCTCGAGCAAGGGACCGGCCGAATGGCGACCCCCCACTCACCCGCGGGATCCGCGGGCCCTACGGGCCCTACGGGCCTCGCTCACCCGGCTCACGCGCCGGGCCCGGGGGCCCCGGCCCCGGCGCGCCGGCGGCTCGGGAAGTACGAGATCCTCCGGCGGCTCGCCACGGGCGGGATGGCCGAGCTCTATCTCGCGCGGGCGCTCGGCATCGAGGGCTTCGAAAAGCTCTGCGTCATCAAGCAGATCCTCCCGCAGCTCAACGAGAACCGCGAGTTCATCGAGATGTTCCTGGACGAGGCGCGCCTCGCGGCGACGCTGCACCACTCGAACATCGTCCAGGTCTACGACATCGGCGCCGTCGAGGGGCGCTACTTCTTCTCGATGGAGTTCCTGCACGGCGAGGACGTGCGCCAGATCCTCAAGGCCACCCGCGGCTGCGGCCGCGAGCTGCCGCTCGAGCACGTGCTCGCCATCGTGGTCGGCGCCTGCGCCGGCCTCAACTACGCCCACGACAAGACCGACTCCTACGGGCAGCCGCTGGGCATCGTGCACCGGGACGTCTCGCCGGCCAACGTCTTCGTGACGTACGAGGGCGGCGTGAAGCTCGTGGACTTCGGCATCGCGAAGGCGAGCACGCGCAACACCGAGACCCGCGCCGGCACGCTCAAGGGCAAGATCCAGTACATGTCCCCGGAGCAGTGCCGGGGGCTCCCCATCGACCGCCGCAGCGACATCTTCTCGCTGAGCATCATGCTGTGGGAGCTCACGGTGGGGCGGCGCCTCTACGACGGCCGCACCGACTTCGAGGTGCTCGAGGCCATCTGCCACACCGACGCCCGGCGGCCCTCGGCGCTGGTGCCGGGCTACCCGCCGGCGCTGGAGCAGATCGTGCTGCGGGGGCTGCGGCGCCGCCCCGAGGACCGCTTCCAGACCGCCGAGGACCTGCAGCTCGCGCTCGAGGAGTTCGCGCGCGCGCGCCGGCTGCCGATCTCGTCGGTGTCCCTGGCGCGCTTCCTGAAGGCGACCTTCGCGGCCAAGCTGGACGCCCTGCAGCGCGCGCAGGAGCAGGGCCTCGGGTTCGCCGAGTACCTCGCCGAGGCGCCCGACGACGCCGGCGACCCCCCGGCGCCCGGCAGCGCGAGCCGGCGCCGGCGCACGGACACCTCCGCGACGCCGCTGCCGCCGCCCGCGTCGCCGGCCACGGTGGCGGGCTCGCCGCACGCGCTCGTCGAGATGATGGTGAACGCGGCGCGCGAGGCGGCCGCCGCCGACCCCGAGGCGGCCGTCGACGCGACCGACGCGGCCGAGATCCCGGAGCTCGACCCGGACGACGTGTCCGCGATCCCGGAGCCGCTGGACTTCGCGGAGACCGGGCGGGCGCCGGGGCGCGTGCCCGGGCTGCCGCTCCTCCAGGAGACCGACTTCGCCCCGACCGGGCGCGCGGTGCCGGACCTGGCCGAGGGAGCGTCGCCGGAGTCGGCGGGGCCCCGGGCGCCGGGCGGCCGGTCGCGGCTCGTGCTCGCCGGCACCGTCGCGGCGGTCGCCCTGAGCGCGATCGCGGCGGCGGTCATCCTGCTGCGGCCGGCGCGCCCGCCCGCGGCGGGCCCCGGAGCCGCGCCCGCGGCGCTCGAATCCGCCGCGGTGCCCCCGCGGCCGAATGGCGCCCCCGCGGCCCGCGCCGCCGACGCCGCGCCCGCGCCCACGCCGGCCGCCGCGACCCAGTCGGCCGGGCCGACCGGCGAGCCCGCGCCGCGGGTCCGCCCCGCGCCGGCCCCGACCGCGCGGCCCCGCGCGCCCAAGCCACGGCCGGCCAAGCCCCGGCCCCAGTCTGGAGGTCCGCAGTTGGACCCGTTGCTGCCGCCATGACGCCCCGCACGCTGATCCTCGCCGTCGCGCTGCTCGCGCCCGCGCTCATGCTCGTCACCACGCTCGCGCCGCGGGCCGCCGCGGCCGAGCCCGCGCGCAAGATGAAGCCGGCGGCGCGGCGCCACCTCGACCGGGGCATGAGCCACTACCAGAAGCGCGACTTCGACCGCGCCATCGAGGAGCTCAAGAAGGGCAAGGCCATCGATCCGCGGCCCGAGTTCCTCTACGCGCTGGGCCAGGTCTACCGCGCGAGCGGCGACTGCAGCGCCGCGGTGCAGCACTACGAGGAGTTCCTCGCCACCGAGCCCCCCGAGGCCCAGGCGGCCGCGGCGCGCAACAACGTCGAGCGGTGCCGGCAGCTCCTGGCGCCCGTCGCACCGCTGCCCGCGCTCGCGCCGGCGCCCCGCGAGCCGGCCCCCCCGCCCGCGGCGCAGGCGCCGGTCGAGGCCACGCCCG
>DASXVK010000788.1:0-6107 GCA_036504295.1 Polyangia bacterium | reverse complement strand
CGCACCAGGTGCGCCACCGCGAGGACGCCGGGGCCGGCGAAGAGGAGCCCGGGGAAGAGCCGCAGCAGCGCCGCGGCGGCGAGCGCGGCGCCCGCCCACGCGTACCACCGCCGCTGGGCGAGGCAGACGGAGGCGACGGTGAGCAGCAGCCAGTCCTGGCGCAGCATCGCGCCCGCGGTGAAGAGGCCGTTGGCCGGGAACTGGGTGCCGAAGAAGACGAGGGCCAGGCAGAGGATGCGCCAGCCGCCGGCCCACCAGACGCAGAAGAAGAGGGCGCCGAGGAGCAGCACGTCGAGGGACGCGATGAGCTTGAGCCCCGTGCTGCTCGCCGGCACGACGGCCGCGACCGCGCGGCCCGCGGTGGTCCAGAGCGGGGGCGGGTTGTAGCCGTGGTCGATCTGGATCTGGCTCCAGTACGTGGGGCTCGCCTGCCCGCGGAACCACCCGACGTCGGCCCTGAACTGCGCCCAGCGCGCCGGGCTGAAGTGGCGCGTGCACCCGGCCGGGTCGGTCAGGGCGGTGGCGGCCGGCACCACGGTGTCGGTCGCGAGATCGCGCAACTGGCGGCGCCGCACCTCCGCCGCGAACGCCGGCCCGAGCTCCGCCTCGGCGACCGCGGTGCACGTGTAGAGGCGCTTGTAGCCGAGCTCGGCCTGGTACTTTGCGCCGACGTAGTAGTGGAACTGGTCCCAGAGGTGGTGGTAGCGGCCGGCCGACAGGTCGTCGGAGCCGAGGTAGCCGGCGACGGCCAGCGCGGCCATCAGCCCGCCCACGGCCGCGACGAGCCGCCGGTCGAAAGGCCGGCGCCGCAGCCGCCGCAGCGCGTCCCACACCACCAGGGCCAGGGTCGCGCAGGCGAGCAACCCCTTCTCGACGCTGAGCAGGTCCTCGGGGTGCCGCAGCCACACCCCGTGTCCGGCCACGAAGGGTCGCCCGACATGGACCCAGGCGAGGACGAGCGCGGTCAGCGCGGCGGCCCAGGCGAGACCGCGGAGGGCGCGGCGGCCGCGGCCCGGGCGGGGGCTGGCCGGCACCGCGGGCGCGGGCGCGGTGCGGGAGGTCGCGGCGCTCTCCATGCGCGCATTCTCCGCGCATCGTCGACGAGCCGTCAAGCGGGGGAGGTGACCTGCGCTGCCGACGGGGCGTCGCCGCGCCGGCCTCTCCGTCGCCGTTGAAGCGCCAGCTCTCGTGTGGTACCCTCATCTCCGTCGTGGGGACGAACGGAGGACCATTGATGTCACGCACTGTCACCGACGCCGCGCGGCCGCAGCCGGCGCAGGACCCGGAGCCGATCGAGGTGGTGGACGAGATCATCGCCGACGCGGTGACGGCCGAGCCCGGCCGCACGGTTCAGGACTTCGTCAAGCGCTGGGTCGCCCCCGGCGGCGGGGAGTAGCCCGGGCGCGCGCGCCCGATCGGGAAGGCTCGTCGTCGGTGCGTGAGCGCGTCTACGGTCTCGAGACCGAGTATCTCCCCGTCTTCTACCCGCTCCCGGGCTCGCCCGAGCCCCGCCTGCGCGACATCTTCGACGCCGTCCTCGAGGCGCTGAAGGCGCGCTACCCCACGCTCCCCGTCCGCTACCGCTTCCAGCACGGCGTCTTCTTCGGCAACGGCGGCAAGCTCGTCTACGAGGCCCGCGACGACTACCCGCTGGACGGGCTCATCGAGGCCGCGACGCCCGAGTGCCGCACCGCCCGGGAGGCGATGCTCCACTCCCGCGCCTTCGACCGCATGCTCGCGGAGGCGACGCCCGAGGCCGAGCGGCTCCTCACCGACGGCGGCTTCCGCGGCCGGCTGCTCATCGCGAAGAACAGCGCCGACGCCGACGGCCACACCTACGGCTGCAACGAGAACTACCTCACCGACGACCCCCTCGGCCGCGGCCGCGGGACGCTCGCCGCCGTGCTCTTCGGCCTGTGCTGGCTGGTCCTGCTGATCCCGGCGCGGATCTTCTTCTACCTGCCGCTCGCCCTCGCCGGGCCGCCCGTGCTCGCGGCCCTGCTGCTCGCGACGCTCGTCGGGCGCGGCCGCGCCCTGCTGCGGCTGCTCGAGCGCGTCCTCGGCGCGCCGCGCGTCGAGGAGGCGGTCTCGCGCGCCTACGGGCGCTTCGCGCGCGCGATCCTCGTCGGGCCGGTGAAGCTCTACTCGCGCCTGTGCCAGGCCTTCCTCTTCCGCCGCCACACCGCGGGGCTCGCGTCCTTCCTCTGCACCCGGCTCATCTACACCGGCGACGGCCGCGTCGACCCCGACGGCGGCTTCCGCCTGAGCACGAAGGCGGCGGTCATCGACTCGGTGGCGCGCATCTACTTCGACGAGCCGCACAAGCCGCTCATCGACCTCAAGCACTGCTTCGTCGCCCCGGGCCTGGTGCTGCGCGGCCGCCATCGGCGGCTGCACCTGCTCGGCTCCGACTCGAGCCTGGCCGAGACCGCCGAGCTCCTGAAGCTGGGCGCGACCGGGCTCGTGCTGGAGTGGCTGGAGGCGGGCGGCGACGCCGACGATCTCGCGCTGCGCGACCCGGTGGCGGCGATCACCGTGGTCGCCGGCGACCCGGGGCTCCGCCAGCAGCTCGAGCTGGCCGACGGCTCGCGCCGCACGGCCCTCGAGATCCAGGAGGAGTACTGCCGCCGGGTCCGCGCCTTCCTGCGCGCCGAGAGCCCCGTCGCGGTCGACAAGCTGCAGCTCCTGAGCGAGTGGGAGCGCGTGCTCCGTCTGCTGCGGCAGAACCCCGAGACCCTCATCGGCGAGGTCGACTGGGTCACGAAGCTGTTCCTGTGCCGGGCCGGCGCGCGGGCCGCGGCGGGCGTCGCGGCGGCGCGCAAGATCGACCTCAAGTACCACGTCCTCGATCCCGCCGACGGCTACTACTTCCGGCTGCAGCGCGCCGGCTGGTGCCGCCGGCAGGTCAGCGATGACGACGTGAGCGCGGCGATGCGGGAGCCGCCACGGGGCACGCGCGCGCGCGCGCGCGGAGACGCGATCACGCAGGCAGCGCGGGCGGGACTGGCCGGGCGCGCCGGCTGGGACCACGTGAAGCTCGACGGCTGTCCGCGGCTCGCGCTGGGGGAGCCGCTGGCTGACGAGGACCCGAAGCCGGCGTAGACGCCGGTTCAGTCACCCCCGATTGTGCAGGGCTGGCTCACATGATAGCGTGAACCAGAATCCGCACCCCGAGCGGAACGAGACCCGTGAGCCAGACGCTCCCTCGCCGGTTTGGTCCCTACACGCTGCTGCGCTTGCTCGCCCATGGTCAGCGGGGCGATCTGTTGCTGGCGCTGCGGCGCGACAACGTCGGCCAGCTCTGCGCCGTGAAGCTGCTGCCCGCGGCCGCCTTCGCCGACCCGGCGCGCCGCGAGGCCCTGCGGGCCGAGGCGCCGGGGCTGGTCCGCTCGTTCCACGGCAACGTGGCCCAGGTCGTGGACGTCGGTGAGCTCGACGGCGCGCTCTACGTGGTGCTCGAGTACGTGGCCGGGCGGCCCCTCGCGCAGGTCGCCGCGGATCTGGCGCGCACCGGGACGCGGCTCCCGCCGGAGCTCGCCGCGTTCGCGGTGATGCAGGCCTGCGCCGGCCTGGGCTTCCTCGGCGGCCGCGGCCGTCCGGGCTGGGCCGCGTCGGCGATGGTGTCGTACGAGGGCGAGCTGAAGCTCGTCGACCTCGGCGTGACGCTCGCCGCGATGATCCGCGCGGAGGGGCCGCGGGCGGCGATGATCGCGCCCGAGGTGCTCCGGGCCGAGCGCTACGACGCCCGCGCCGACGTGTACGCCGCGGGGGCCATGCTGTGGGAGCTCGTCGCGGGCCGCCTGCTCTGCCCCGGCGACGCGCCGGCGTACCTCGCCGAGGTCGCGGCGAACCACGCCCGGCCGAGCCTCGCCGAGGTGGCCCCGGGGACCCCGCCGGCGCTCGTGTCCGCGGCCGTCCGCGCCTTGTCGCCCTTCCCGGATCACCGGCAGCGGGACCCCGACACGCTCTTCTCCGAGATCACCGAGGCCATCAGCGCGGCCCTGCCCGAGGCGCCCGCGCGGTTCGCGGCCCAGCTCCACGGCCTCTACGGCGCCGCGGCCGAGGCCGAGCGCGTCGAGGTGGCGAGCCTGGCGGAGCGCGCCGGCGAGGCGCTGCGCCAGACCGGCCAAGAAGATCAGAAGGCGCCGCGCGCGACCAGCTCGTTCATCGCCGCCCACTCGGAGCGCTTCATGGCGGCGGTCTCGCCGACCATGCCGAGCGTGAGCGGCCCCCTCCCGACGCCGCCCTCGCCCGAGGGCGAGGACGAGCTGCCCATCGGCGAGATCATCCCCGGCACCCGCTACCGCGTGCTGTCGAAGGTGGGGCAGGGCGGCATGGGCGCCGTCTACCTCGCCGAGCACGTGGACATCGAGCGCAAGGTCGCGCTCAAGCTGCTCTCGCGCGACCTCGCCGGCGACGCCGAGTCGCTCGCCCGGTTCCGCTTCGAGGCGCGCACCGCGAGCCGCATCGGCCACCCGAACATCGTCGAGATCACGGACTTCGGCGAGGCCCCGGGCGGCCGCTTCTTCTTCGTCATGGAGTACCTCCAGGGCGAGACGCTCGGCGCCGTGCTCCGGCGCGACGAGCGCATCGCCCCCGCCCGGGCCGTCGGCATCCTGCGCCAGATCGCGAAGGCGCTCGGCGCCGCCCACGGCAAGGGCATCGTCCACTGCGACATCAAGCCCGACAACATCATCCTCCTGAGCCTCCAGTCGCAGGCGGAGCGCCGCGGCCACCGCCGGCGCGCGGACTTCGTCAAGGTGGTGGACTTCGGCATCGCCGCCATGCTCGAGAAGCGCGCCGGCGAGCCCGCCGCGGGCGCCTCGGCCTTCGTCGCCGGCACCGCCGAGTACATGGCGCCGGAGCGGGCGCGGGGCGCGGACTTCGACGGGCGCGCCGACGTCTACTCGCTGGGCTGCATGGCCTACGAGATGCTGACGGGGGACGTGCCCTTCCACGGGCCGACCCTGGTCGCGACGCTCACGGCGCACCTCAAGGATGCGCCGCAGCCGCTCGAGCAGCGGTCGCCCGAGGCGAAGGTCCCGGCCGGCCTCTCACGCTGGGTCCTGCACGCCATGGCGAAGGACCCCGCGTCCCGGCCGGCGAGCTGCTCGGAGCTGGAGGCCGAGCTGTGCGAGGCGCAGGTCGAGGCCAAGCTCCGCACCGAGTGGGACCACCTGGAGCTGCCCGACGACATCGACGCGGAGCGCCGCGCGCGGCTCGCGGCGCGCATGCCGTCGGCGCACAAGAGCCGCCGCGGGCTGGTCGCCGCGGCCGTCGGCTTCGCCGTCCTCTCGCTGCTGCTCGGCGGCTACACCGTCGTCCAGAAGCCGCGCTTCATCTTCGTGAACGAGGAGCCGCCCGAGGTGCGCGCGCTCCTCGCCCGGGCGTCGGAGGCCGCCGCCGCCGGCCAGTTCACGCTGCCGGACGGCGACAGCGCGCTGTCCTTCCTGGAGAAGGCGGCCGTGCTCATGCCCAAGAGCGCGCGGGTGCGGCAGCAGCGCGAGGGCGTGGCCAAGATGCTCCGCGGCGGCGCCGACCGGCTGTGGGACGCGGGCCTGCGCGCCGCGGCGCGGGACATGTACCGCGAGGCGCTGCGGTTCGCGCCGTGGGACGCGGCCCTGCGCAGCCGCGCCGAGGTCGAGCTGGCCGAGGCCGGGGCGCCCGCGAGCGGGCCGGCCGAGGGCGGCGCGGGCCGCGGCGGCACGGCGACCCCGGGGCAGGTGCGCGAGCGCGACTGGCTGGCGAGCCAGGCGGAGCTCGCGATCGTCGAAGGGCGTCTCACCGGCGCGCGCAGCGCCGTCTACTACCTGAACGAGCTGTCTCGCAAGGACCCCGAGGGTGAGGTCGCGGCCCGCGTCACCCGCGAGCTGGGCCCCGAGCTGCGCGCCCGGGCGCAGCGGTTCTGGGAGGCCGGCGCCGCCGAGGAGGCGCGCGGGCTGTACCGGCTCGTGCTCGCCATGGACCCGTCGGACGAGACGGCCCGCGCCCGGGCCGCCGCCGGGTCGCAACCGGGGCCCGCGCCGCGTCCGGTGCCGAAGCCGGTCGCTGTCGCCGTCGCCCCCGCGCCGCAGCAGGACGCCGGCGTCCCGCAGGTCGCGAACGCC
>DASXVK010000787.1:0-6345 GCA_036504295.1 Polyangia bacterium | reverse complement strand
GCGCAGAGTGCTGGCAGGCAAAGCCCGCCAGCACTCACGCGACCGAGATCCTCCCGGGACAGAGCTGCCGCCGCACGTTACAATTGGGGACGATGCGTCTCCTGCTGATCGCGGCCCTGCTCGCCGTGGCCGCCTGCGACGACGGCCACGGGACGCCGGGGGCGGATGCCGGTGTGCCCCACGACGGGCCGGCCCCGACCCAGGACGCCGCCGTCGGGCCGTGGGACGCGCCCGTGCCGCCGCCTGGCCACGGCTTCCTGCGCGTCGTGGCGCTCGACTCGGAGACCGAGGTCCCCGTGCCCGCGCGCGCCATCATCACGGCCCTGGCGCCGACCCTGCCGGTCGACTTCGACATCGATCCCGCGACCGGCACCACGCTCGCCGGGATCGACGGCGCGAACATCGCGCCCAACGTGATCGGCGCGCCCGAGGGCGTCTACCTCACGAGCGGCGACGGCACGTTCAAGGTCCCGCCGGGCTCCTACCGCGTCTTCGTCACCCGCGGCCCGGAGTGGGAGGCCCACGTCCAGGAGATCGCGATCGACGACGAGCACGACGTCCTCGTCGGCGCGCGGTTGCTCCACAGCGTGGACGCGCGCGGCTGGCTCGCCGCCGACACGCACATCCACACGGGCCGGAGCTTCGACTCCAAGATCAGCCTCACCTCGCGCGTCGTCAGCGAGGTCGGCGTCGGCGTCTCGCTCATCGTCACGACCGACCACAACGTCCTCTCGGACCTGCAGCCCGTCGTCGAGTCGCTCGGCTACACCCACCTCGCCCGCGCCATCGTCGGCGACGAGTTCAACTTCCTCGACGGCCACGGCGGCGCGTTCCCGATGCCCTACGACCCGGGCGCGGAGTACGGCGGGATCGCCGCGTGGGGGCTCAACTGGGAGCTCGTGCGCGCGATCGCGCTCGAGGACATCGCGCCGCTCCTGCGCACCGTGCCGACCAACCCGGCCGTGTCGGTGTATCACCCGCGGATGGGCGGCGACCTCGGCTACTTCAACAACCTGAAGCAGTTCGGCCCGAACGGCTGGTCGCCGCCGCAGCCCCTGCCGTCCGCCGCGGTGCTCGACGGCATCGAGCTGATGAACGGCTACATGCGCGCGCCGAACTGGGTGGCGACGGTGATGCGCGACTGGTTCTTCCTCCTCTCGACCGGCCACCGCATCGCCGCGCTCGGCGGCACCGACACGCACAAGCTGACCGAGAACCTGGCGGGCTTCCCGCGCACCTGGATGCGGATGCCCAGCGACGACCCGTTCGAGGTGACGGGGCAGGACGTGGGCGACGCGCTGCGGGCCGGGCGCACCATCGCGTCGACGGGGCCGTTCGCCCGCCTGCGCGTGAACGGCGGTGACATCGGCGACCTCGTGCCGGCCTCGGGCGGCGTGGTGCAGGTCGACGCGACCGTCGACGCGCCCGCGTGGATGACCGTCGACACCGTGCAGATCTGGGTCAACGGCCAGAAGGCGCGCGAGACCCCGGTCACCGTCGGTTCGCGGCCGCTCTATCAGGCGACCTTCTCGCTCACGGTGCCGCCCGGCGACGGCTGGGTCGTGCTCGTCGCCCGCGGCAGCCACCCGCTCCCGCCGGCGCTCATCGGCAACGGCGAGAGCGACCTCGTGATGCCGCTCGTGGTCACCAGCCCGGTCTACTTCGACGGCGACGGCGACGCCCTGTGGCAGCCGCAGATCGCCACCCCCGACCCGGGCCCGCTGACGCTCTCCCCCCAGGGCCTCGTGCCCGGGGGCGGGCTCCCGCCGGAGCTGCCGCCGCCGCCGCCGAGCGAGCCGCCGCTGTGGGCCGACCCGGCGACGTGGGAGTAGGATTCACAGGGAGGCGGGGAGGCGGGGAGGAAATCGGGGTTTGTTTGTGCTGATCGCGAACGAGCACTGCCCCTTCGCGGTCGGCAGGACCAAACCAAGTCCTGCTCCCCGACTCCCCGTCTCCCTGTTTCCTATCCTGCCGGTCGTACTAGCTCACCTCGTGCGGCATGTGGTCGCGCGGTGAGCGGAAGTACTGCAGCGGCGAGTAGGCGAGGAAGTTCGAGACGCGGCTCGTGTAGACGCAGGCGTAGTCCTCGACCTGCTCGCCGAAGCGGCTGTTCTCGGCGCCCTCGCGGAAGATCGCGCCCCAGAAGCGGTTGAAGCTCGACTCGATCTGGTCCTCGAGGCGGGCGTGCTCGGCGATGGTCTCGCGCATCTGGGCGCGCAGATCCTCGAGCAGATCGCGGGCGCCCCGCTTGGCGGCCTCGAGCTGCGCGGCGTCGGCGCCGCCGCCGCCGTCGCCGTTCTCGAGCCGCTGCAGCGACTTGAGGAGCACCTGCTGGTAGTTCACCTCCGACTCGAGGATCGGGAGCCGCCGCTCGACCGCCTCGAGCCGCACGACCTGCGGCATGAGCCGCTCGTGGAGGCTCAGCTCCTCCTCGAGCTCCTGGATGATCATCGCGGTGCGCCACGTCGATGACTTCTTCGAGCGCAGCATGTCGCCGTAGATGTGGTCACCGATGTAGAGCACGCCGTCGCCGCTCGCCCCGGCGAGCCGCTCGAAGTCGTGCAGGTTGCCCTCCTGGTAGAGGTGGCCGCGGCTCAGCGCCGTCGGGCGGCCGATCTCGCGGCCGGCCTCGTCGATCTCGAGGAAGGGGTTGCGGCCGGTGAAGAAGTCGGGCTTGCGCGAGCCCACGACGATGATGTCGAAGAAGCTGCGCCACGACGCGTAGGCCGGCATCACGCCGTCGAGCAGGAACCGCATCACGTGGTCGGTGTAGTCCCACAGCGAGTTCGTCAGCAGGAAGAGCCGCTTGCCCGCCGAGCGGAGCTTGTGCAGCGCCGCGCCGAGATCCGGGTCGCGCACGAAGTACGTGGCGGTGTCGGCCTTGACGATCCGCTTGATGGTGTCGTCCCGGTGCGCCTCGTCGATGGACTCGCGGATGTCCTGCCAGAGCTGGTCGTAGTCGAGCGGTCCGGCGCGGTCGAGGAAGTCGACCAGGCTCGCGTACATCACCGCCTCGGGGAGCGAGAAGAGGGTGTCGATGCAGGCGAAGCGCTGCTGCGACACCCGGACGCGCTCGGTCTGGTACAGCTCGCGGCGCTCGTCGCGGGAGAGCGCGCGGTGGCCGTGATACACCCGGCCGACGTGGCCGTAGCGGTCCATCTTGAGGATGTTGCCGAACTTGCGGTCGATGACGAGGCCGCGCACCGCGAACGTGGGGTCGTACTCGAGCCCGAGGATCGTGTCGGGGTAGCCGCGCTGAGCGATCAGCTTGCGCAGCGTCGCGTCGATGGAGAGGCGCTCGATCTCGGGCTGGTTGTAGATCGCCAGCGTGTAGTCCATGTCGAAGCCGACGAGCTGGATCTCGTCGAGCCGCAGGTTGCGGTTGACGAAGATGCGCCGGCTCTTCTTGGGATCGAGCGCGTGGGCCGCGGTCCCCAGCAGATCCTGAAGCTCGGTTCGGAGTGGCCGCGGCTCGCTCGTTGGCACGGGTCTGAAAGCTAGCATACCATTTCCTGACCGACAAGAACCCGAGGCTCTACAGCGGGTTGGAACCTGTGGCGCCGGCGGACTATCATGCTGGTGCATGCCCCCCTGCGCGCGACGTGATGCCCCGGGCCTGACCGGCCGGCTGCTCTGGCTGGCGCTGGCCGCCATCGGGGCGCCGGCCTGGGGCGACGCCCCGGTGCTGCACGAGTACGTCAAGGTGCGGCCGCGGGACGCCGCGCCCGGGCTCGTGGGTCCCGCGCGCGCAGGGGGTAATCCACAGGCGATCCGACAGGATGGGCGGCTGGTGCCGGCGCCGAAGCCGCGGGGCGGCGAGCCGACCCTGCGGGCGTTGCCACGCACCGGCGTGGCGCTCGACCGCATGACGAGCTTCACCCCCGATCGGAGCACCCGCGCCGACGACACGCTCAGCTACCGCGAGGTCTTCAACCCGAGCGTGGTGCCGTTCAAGCGCGGCCAGGCGCTCGATCTCGTGCGCGCCGACGGCACCCTCGGCGTCGCCGACCGGCGGCTGCGGCCGGTCCCGGTCGGCGGCGCGCCGACCGCGGGCGGCGATCTCTTCTTCGGCGCGGTGGTGCTCGAGCTGTCCGGCGGAGCGGTGCCGCTGCCGTCGGTCGCGCCCGAGGTGCGGATCCTGTCCTACGAGACGGAGCCGCGCGTCTCGCTGACGTTCTGGCGCGACGGGGCCGACAACTACTTCGTCCAGGGCCCGCGCCGCAGCGGGCCGGTGCGGCTGACGTGGCTCTGCGAGGCGCCCTCCAGCTACTTCGCTGGCGGCGTGCCTGACGGCGTCCGCCTCGCCGAGGTGCCGGCCGACTGGCTGCGGCCGGTTCCCGCCAGCGTGCGCGCGCGCGCGGCGCAGGTCGCCCGCCGCATCGGCCTCGACGCCGGCATGACCGCGCGCGAGGCCGTCGACCGGCTGGTCGAGTACTTTCGCGGCTTCGAGCCCGGGGCGCTCCCGGCGGCGGGCGGGGACCTCTACCTCGAGCTCAGCCTCGCGCGCCGCGGGGTGTGCCGGCACCGCAGCTACGCCTTCGTGATCACGGCGCAGGCGCTCGGGCTGCCGGCGCGCTTCGTCGCGAACGAGGCCCACGCCTTCGTGGAGGTGCGGGTCCCGCGGCTCGGCTGGCGGCGCGTCGACCTCGGCGGCGCGGCCGCGGCGATGGAGGTGGGGGGCCTCGCCGACAAGGTGGTGCACCGCCCGCGCGCGCCGGACCCGTTCCCGAAGCCCGCGGCGTACGGGCGGCGGTCGACGCCGTTCGCCACGGCGGTGCGCGGGATGCGCGACGAGCAGCTGCGGGACATGGGGCAGGCCCGGCGGGGCGGCCCCCCGGCGGGGCGGGGCGCGGGCCCGGGTGCCCCGGGCGGCCCCGCCGGACCCGGCGCCCCGGGCAGCCCCGGGCGGGAGCCCGGCGCGGCGCCGCCGCCGCCCGACGGCGAGCCAGCCACGACGGCGCTGGCGGCGACCGCCACGCGGCTCGGGCGCTTCGCGTCGAGCGGCTACCGCGGCGACCCGCTGACCGTCGAGGGCACCGTGCGCGTCCTCGGCGGCGGCACGGCCGCGGGCCTCACCGTCGAGGTGCACCTCCGGCCCGCGGGCGGCGGGGCCGGGCTGCGCCTGGGCGCGCTGACGACCGACGTCGCGGGCCGCTTCACGGGCACGCTGAGCCTGCCCGCCGACCTCGACCTCGGCGACTACCGCGTCGTGGCGGTCACGGTCGGCGACGAGCGGCGCGCGGGCTCGGCGAGCGAGTGAGGGCGCCGGGGCCGTGGCCCGGGCCCGAGGGGTTGGATCGGGGCACTCCGACGCCGGCCCATGCGGGGTCGGGTCGGTCTCGGGCCACCTGGCGAACGCGGGTTCTCGTGCGGTGGCGGAGAGGCGTCAGCCGCCGACGAGCCGCCGCGCTTCGGCCACGAACCGCTCCGCGTCGCTGACCATCTGCGCGACCTGCGTGTCGGTGAACACCGTCCCGGTCGCGTAGTCCGCGTCCTCGCGGTCGCGCTGCATGTGGGCGGCCGTCCGCGCCAGCTCCGCCGTGAGGCGTCCCGGCTTCACGAAATGCTCGCCGAGCAGCGACAGCGTGCCGCGATGACTCTTCATCTCGAGCCCCGCCGAGAAGAGGAGGGCGCGCACCGCGTGAAACACCGCGTAGTAGGCGCGAGAGGCCACGCCGAATGGCAGGCCGGCGACATGCAATGCCCGCGCTTCTTTCAGACACTCCTCGGCCCGCGCGAGCTCCTCGGCCGCATTCGCCGCGCAGTTGGCGTCGGTCACAACGGGACCCCCTCCTGGTCGATGGCCGTCGCGATCAGGCGCTCGCGTCGCCGCAGCTCCTCCATCCGGGCGCGCTCGATCACCGACGGCGCGATGTCGATCCCGGTGCGCAGCTGGATGTCGAAGGCGAGGTCGTACACGTCGTACCGGCGCGCCCGGCCGGCCGCCGTGACGATGAGCGCGATGTCCACGTCGGAGTCCTCATCGCCGTCGCCGCGGGCGCGCGACCCGAATAGCCGCGCCTCGAGCAATTCGGCGCCCAGCAGCCGGCGGGCGGACTCGCTGAACTCGACGACGGCCGCCCGCTCGGCCGGCGTGAGGTGCGCAGGCAGTGGGCGCGCGACACTCATGAGCCGAAGCTAACGGTCGCGGCGGGCACGGTCAAGGTCCCCGGCGCGTCCGGGAGGTGGACGCGCCGACAGATCGTCACCCCCCTAGGTGGCGCTTCGAGCGGGCCTACGCAGGCTGAGGCCTGGGCGGCGATCTCCGTGGTACTCCAGCGCATGGGGGTGGATGAGCGCCGGGCGCTTACCGTCGGGGCCGCGCGCCGCGGGCGTCGGCGGCCG
>DASXVK010000786.1:0-4083 GCA_036504295.1 Polyangia bacterium | reverse complement strand
GGCGCCGGGGGGGCGTCGAGCGCGGCGCGCAGGCGGGCGGCCCGCGGCGTGACCTCGGCGGCCGCGACCTTGAGCCGCACCGCCGCCGCCGCGCCGGCCTCGAGATCGACGGCGCCGCCGAGCAGCCGCAGGCTCCCGGGGCCCTCGACGGCAAGGCGCGACGCCGGCAGCAGCTCGAAGCGCGCGGCGCCCAGCCCGAAGCGGGCGCGCGCCGCGGGCGCCGTGACGATCTCGTCGCCCGCGGTGAGCGCGGCGCCGGTCGGCAGCGGCCCGCGCTTCCCGGCCCGGACCAGCGTCACCGCGGCCTCCGGCGCCGGCTCCTCGCTGCGCCCGGCCCCGGCGACCACGCTGGCGAGCGTGGGCGTGGCGGCCTCGGTCGGCGCCGCGGCGGGAGCGGCGGCGGGCGCGGCCAGGCCCGGCTCCGGCGCGGGCGCCGGGGCGCGGCTCCGGCACGTGTCCAGCAGCACGGCGACGGCGACGACAAGGACGGGGAAGCCCTGCCCAGCAACTCGCGCGGGAAGCGCGCGGTGGAGGGGAGGCTCGCCGGGCTTTGCCCGGCGAGGGGGGGCGGGCAGAGCCCCCCCCTGAATAGACGGGCGCGGCATCGTGTGCTCCTTCGGCTACGGCCTCCCCCTGGTACGCACGAGGTGCTCCGATGATCCGCCCGGTGGGCGGGCCCCGCCACGGAATTTGCGCCGCCCGCGCGGGCTCGCGTATTTTCGGACGATGCAGAAGCAAAACCTCGTCGACCAGCTCGTCTCCAAGCTCCGCAGCAGCGCCTGCATCGCGGCGCAGGCGAGCGCCGCCGCCGCCGAGATCGCGCGCGAGGGCGCGACGCCGCAGGAGAAGCGCGAGGACGCCCGCGTGGCGCTCGAGTTCGGCAGCCTGGCGCGCGGCCAGGGGCACCGCCTGGAGAAGGCCCGCGCCGAGCTCGCCGTCCTCGAGACCTTCCGCCCCGCGCCGCTCCCGGCCGGCGGCCGCATCGCCATCGGCGCCGTCGTCGAGATCGAGGACGAGGACAGCGGCGAGGGCCGCACCTTCTTCCTCGCCCCGGTCGGCGCCGGCGTGGAGCTGACGATGCCCGAGGGCGACGGCTTCCTCTCGGTGGTCACCCCCGGCTCGCCCATCGGCCGCGCCGTCCTCGGCCGCCGCCGCGGCGACTCGGTCGAGGTGTCGGTCGAGGGAGAGACGCGCTACTGGAAGGTGGCGTGGGTGGAGTAGCGGGTAGGGCGAGGCCGACGCGCGCGGGGGGGCACGGTCCCGCATAGTAGGGCCACGCCCGGCCGGATAACAGGGAGACGGTGAGACGGGGAGCAGGTCAGGGTGGGTCGCGCTGACGCTGGCGTCGTGCACGACGCGGCGGTCATGGGCCAAAAGAGAAAGTTCCTCCTCATCTCCTCGTCTCCCTGTTCAATCCATGTTTCGCGTCTGCCCCTACTGCGCGGAACTGCACCCCGGGCGGGGGCTACTTCTTGAACATGTCGATGCTGCTGGCCTTCTGGCGCTTGACCGCGTGCTGGCCCGCGGCGGAGCCGGGGGCGTAGCGGCCGAAGTCCGCGTTCTGGCTGTCGAGCGCCTGGTTCATGCGCTGCACCGCCGGCGCCGGCAGCGCGAACTTCTTCGCCTGCTTCTGCGCCTCGGCGGACCAGTCGCGGTTCGCCTGGTTCGCGGCCGCGACGTCGCCGCGCTTGTAGGCGTCGGCCGCGCGGCGCATGGCGCGCGCGCCCTCGACCTCGAGCGCCTGGGCGACCATCGGCTTGTTGACCGCGCGCGCCACGGCCTGCGCGTCGGGGCTGACCTCGACGCCGACGGTGAGGGCGGCGGTGCGCCGGCCGCCCTGCCGCGCGTCGTCGAACGAGAGGGTGGCGGCGACGAGGTTGACCCGCCCCGCGACGCCGACCGGCACGCGCAGGCGGGCGACCAGCTTGCGGCGGTCGCCGCCGGCGAGGTCGGCGAGCGGCACGATGACCGCGCCGCCCTCGCGCCGCACGCGGTAGCCGTAGACGTCCTCGACGGCGACGCCGGCGCAGCGGGGCTCGAGCCGCAGCTCGGCGTGGGTGCCGACGGTGCCCTGGATCGCGCGCAGCTCGCCGGCGAACACCTCCTGCAGGGCAGGGGCGTCCTTCACGTAGTAGTAGCTGCCGCGGCCGTTCTCGGCGATGGCCTCGAGCAGGTCCTCGTTGTACTGGTAGCCGAGACCGACGGTGGTGACGCGCACGCCCTGCTGGTCGGCGGCGGCGCCCGCCATCTGCGCGATGGTGGTCGAATCGGTGACGCCGGTGTTGACGAGGCCGTCGGTGAGCAGGATGACGCGGTTGACGCCGCCCTGGCGCAACCCGCGCAGCACCTCGTCGCGGCCGAGCTGAAGCCCCTGGTAGAGGTTCGTCGAGCCGCGCGCGACGAGGCCGCTGACGGCCTCGCGCAGCCGGGCCTTGCCGGTCTGGTTGAGCGCCGTGAGCGGCACCACGACCTCGGCGGTGTGATCGTACTGCACCAGCGCGACCTGGTCCTCGTCGCCGAGCCGCTCGACGAGGCCGAGGGCCGCGTCCTTCGCGCGCGCGAGCTTCTCCTCGCTCGCCATGGAGCCCGAGCGGTCGATGACGATGGCGAGCGTGAGCGGGCCGCGGCGCCCGGTGGCGGCCGGGCCGGTGCTCAGCTCCACGGCGAGGTACATCTGGCCGTCGGAGCCCTGGAGCACCCGTTCGCCGGAGAGCGTCGCGCGCACCACCCCGGCGCCGAAGCTCTGGGCCGCCTCGGCGGGCGCGGCCGGGCCGCCGCAGGCGAGGGCGGGGGTGGTGGATACGGGCTTGGCGGTGGCGCGGCCGGCGCGGCCGCGCAGCTCGAGGACCATGGCGATGACGACGAGGGCGAGCGCGGAGCTGACGATGAGGACGGTCTTGCGGTTCATGCGGAGCCTCCTGCCGGCACCCTGAGACGCAGGAGCCCGCGCGAGGATCTACCGCGCGTTGTTGACGTCGAGCTGGCCCAGCAGGGCGAAGGTGCCGTAGCGCTCGGTGTGGCCGAAGAGCATGACCCGGTGCGCGCCCGGCGCGGGGAAGCTGCAGCGGATGCGCGCGTCGCGGCCGTTGGTGACCTCGCAGCGCGAGCCCGCGCCCGCGGCCTCGAGCGGGCCGGCGGTGGCGAGGAAGAAGAGGCCGCGCGGGTTGCGCAGCCGCACGTCGAGGGCGCCGCGCACGTCGGTCTGCGACCGGGTCGGCTCGATGAGCTCGAGGCCGAGCGCGTAGAAGCGCGGCCGCAGGGCCGGCTGGCGCAGGAACTCGCCGCGCGACAGCGGCGCCGGGCGGAGCTGCCAGGCCGGGCGGTCGGGGAAGTGGTCGATGCCGAAGATCTCGGGCGGGGTCATGAAGTAGTCGGTGCGGTACTCCTTCTTGAAGCGGCTCCCGTCGAGGCCGCCGGCGTCCCAGGTCGCGTCGATGAGGTACCAGCGGCCGTCGATGCGGGCGGCGTTCCACGCGTGGCCCTCGCCCGAGAGGCCCGCGGTGCGCGAGCGCGCGTCGCCGACCACGTAGGTGACGTCGAGACCGGCGGCGCGACCGATCGCCTCGAGGAGCTTGGCGTACCCGGCGCACACGCCGCGGCGCGTGCGGAGGACCGTGGCCGCGTCCTGCGGCGGCAGGCGGCGGCTGAGGTACGCCTCGACGTCGTAGCTCACCCGGTCCGCGACGTAGTCGTGCACCGCCTTGAGCCGCTGGTACGGATCCGGCGCGCCCTCGCGCAGGTAGCGGCCGACGCTCTGCGGGTCGCGCTCGACCTCGGCGGGCAGGGCGGCGACCAGCGGGTGCAGCGCGGCCGGCAGCGGCCAGGCCGGCTCGCTGCCGGCGGCGCTCGGCGGCGGGTCGGGCGCGGCCGTGCCCGGGGCCGCGCCGTCGGCGGCCGGCGCGGGCGCGGGGCCGGCGTCGGGGGCGGCCGCGACGGCGGGGGCGGCGCCGCCGTCGGGCCCGGGGGCCGGGGCGGCGTCGGGCGCGGCCGGGCGCGCGGCCGGGGCCGGCGGCGCCGGCCGGGTCGGCTCCGGGGGCGGCGGGACCGGCCCGTCGTCGTAGCGGCGGTAGGGGTTGTCGTGCG
>DASXVK010000785.1:0-17619 GCA_036504295.1 Polyangia bacterium | reverse complement strand
CAGCACTCTGCGCGGGGGGTCAAAGGGACCCTCCCAGGGTCCCTTTGCCTTGTCGATCAGTGGCGCCGGCGGGCGAGGGCGAGCCCGAGGAGCAGCAGGGCGAGCGCCCCGGCGGGGGCCGGCGCGCCGCTCACGGAGCAGCCGCCGCCCGTGCCGCCGGCCGCGGCCGGGCCCGTGCCGCCGTCGGGCGCGGCCGGCGCGGCGTCCGCGGCGGGCGCCGGGGCGACGCCGCCGTCGGGCTTCGCCGGCGCCGGCGGCGTGAAGCCCAACGTCACGTGCATGCGGAAGAACATGTCGTCCTGGCTGTCGTTCGTCACGAGCAAGTAGTAGGCGCTGCCCGGCACCAGCAGCTTGTCCGGCGTGTCGACGGAGAGGACGAGCGCGCGGTTGTTCTGGCCGGTGAAGTCGGCCTGGTAGCTGAGGTTCCAGCCGCTCACGTTGACGCCGACCGCCTGGTCCTTGCGCAGCAGCGGGATGAGCGTGACGCTGCCGCCGGAGTAGCCTTGCTTGTCGAAGCTGAAGGTCACCTTCGTCGCGTCCGCGGGCACCTTGATCTCGTACTGGAGCGACTGCGGCACCTGGATGTTGCCGAAGTTCTGCTGGCCCATGACCGTGCCGGTGCGCTCCTCGTCGCCGGCGACCGGGACGATGCGCGAGCAGTCGTCGAGCCCGCGCGCCGCCATGCTCGCCTCGATGTAGGCGCCGGCCGCGTCGCCGAGCTTCACGCGCGCCATGGCCGTCACCGACCGGGCCGCCTGCGTGAACGTGGTGCTGCCGTTGAGGCTCTGGAGCGCGGCCCAGATCACCTGATCCGCGGTGGCGACGTCGAGCATCGAGCGCGTGTCCCACAGCGCGCGCGCCCACACCACGCCGTCGGCGTGGGTCTCGCCGCTGAGCGTGCCCGGGCAGGACGCGTGCTCGCCGGCGGGATCGGTCATCCGCCGGATCGCGCCGCCCTGGCCCATCTCCTGGCCCACGTACTCGCCCAGGATCGGGTCGCCGACGAAGGTCGACGAGAAGTAGTCGGCGAAGGCCTCGTTGAGCGAGCCCGGATCGAGGAACAGGCCGAGCGCGTCGATGTCGAGGCCGTCGAGCTTCGGGCCCTCGTCGACGACGGAGTGGGTGAACTCGTGGTAGATGACCTCGGCGTCGTACGAGAAGTCGAGCCCGCCCTGGCCGAACGTCAGGTCGCCGTGGCCGTCGCCGTCCAGGTCGCCGTAGAAGGCGTTGTCGTAGGGCTGGAGCTGGCCGTTGCCGGCGTCGGTGGCGAAGTTCGCGAAGAGGTCGATGTGCTGGTCGGCGCCGCGGCCGACGCGGGCGAAGCCGAAGGTGTCGGCGAACCACTGGTGGATGCGCGACACGTGGTAGTACATCTGGACCTCGGCGAACGGGTCGGTGAACGAGTGCTCCTGGGGGTCGAAGAGGTAGTCGCCGTTCACCGGCACCGCCTTGCGGTCTTTCGTCACCGAGTTGTTGCCGCGCATCGTCGCGCGGTAGGTGTCGGCGTAGTCGCCGGTGAGCGTCTCCGCCCCGGTGAGGTGGGGCAGGTCCACGTCGATGAGGCCGGCGCCCTGGGCCGGGCTGTCCTCGTAGACCCGGCCCCGCGCGGCGCGCAGGCGGCTCAGCCGGCGCACGACGTCGCCGGTCTGGGCGTCGACGAGGTAGTCCCAGATGCCGAAGGGGCGCAGCGTGCGGCCGTAGACGACGAAGCAGGGCCGCAGCTCGGCCCCGGTCGGCACCGCGACCAGGCGGGCCTTGCCGGCGACGGCGCCGCGGGCGGCGACGGCGGCGCGGGCAGCGCCGTCGGCGATGAGCGGCGTCGCCAGCTTCGCGGGCCGCGGCTGCACGGCGCTGTTGACGAGGAAGACGCGGCCGTGCGCGTCGACGGCCACGGCGAGGTCGGCGCCGTACACCGGGACGCCGTCGACCTCCTGGGTGAAGCGGACGATCGTGCCGACGCCCGTCGCCACCGTCGCGGCGTGGCGCAGCTCGCGGGCGGCGTCGCGCAGGCCGAGCGCCGCGCCGTGGCCGCGCAGGAACGCGCGCGCCGCCACGAGCGGCCCGCCGGCGACGGCGGCGCTGCGGAACCCCGAGAGGTGGCGGGGCGCCGGGGCGCGGTCGGGCCACAGCACCGTCACGGGCCCGACCTGCTGCTGCAGCCGGTCGAGCGCGCGAGTGGCCGGCAGCCGCGCATCGTCGGCGTGAGCGGCGGTCGCGAGCGAGAGCGAGGCGAGGAGGACGATCAGGCGGCGCATGTGCGCGTCCCCTGAAGCAAGCGCCGTGCCTCACGCGCGCGCGGCGGGAGAAAATCGGTTATCTCGTGGAGTTACGCGCCGCCAGGGAGGCGTCGGACAGAGATGCCATGACATGCGCGTCAGGGTAGGAGGCTGGCGCCGGCCCGCGACGCCGACGGGGCCCGGGGGGCTGAGCCTCACCTGGGGGCGCGAGGCCGCATGCGCGGGCCCGGCGGCACGAGCGCCGCGGGGCCGCGGCCGATGAGGTCGGCGCGGCCGGCGTGGCGCAGCGCCTCCCGGACATGGTCGTGCTCGGCCGGATCCCAGTAGAGGAGCAGGCTCTTCTGCAGCCGCTTGTCGCGCAGCGTCCGCGCGACCGGCACCGCGGTCCCGCTCAGCGGATCGAGCCCGGTCCAGTACATCGCGGTGGCGAGCGACATCGGCGTCGGGATGAACTCCTGCACCTGGCGCGGGCGCAGGCCGTGGCGCTTGAGGTAGAGCGCCAGCTCCACCATGTCGCCGAGGGTGGTGCCCGGGTGGCCGGACATGAAGTACGGCACCAGGTACTGCTCCTTGCCGGCCGCCTGGCTCGCGGCGCTGAAGGCGGCGCAGAACCGGTCGTAGACGGCGACGCCGGGCTTCTTCATGAGGCGCAGGACGGGGGCGCTGACGTGCTCCGGCGCCACCTTCAGGTGGCCGGAGACGTGGTGCGCGGCGAGCTCCGCTAACGCCGCGGGCGAGCGCACGAGCAGGTCGTGGCGGACGCCCGAGCCGATGAAGACCCGCCGCACCCCGGGCACGGCCCGCACGGCCCGCCACAGCTCCACCAGCGGCCCGTCATCGGTCGCGAGGTGGGGGCAGATCCCTGGTTGCAGGCACGACAGGCGGCCGCACCGCCGCTGCCGGGCGTCGTCGCCGCAGTGCAGGCCGTAGAGGTTGGCGGTGGGCCCGCCGACGTCGCTGATGACGCCGCGCGCGCCGCGCCGGCCGACCACGCGCGCCGCCTCGGCGGTGATCGAGCGCACGCTGCGACACTGCACGATGCGGCCCTGGTGCTCCGTGAGCGAGCAGAAGGCGCAGCCGCCGAAGCAGCCGCGCAGCGCCGTGATCGAGTCCTGCACCTGCGCGAGCCCCGGGATCGGCTCGGCGTACGAGGGGTGCGCCGCGCGCGTGAAGGGCAGGTCGTAGATGCGGTCGAGCTCCGCCGACGCGAGCGGCAGCGCGGGCGGCTCCTGCACCACGGCGCGGTCGCCGTGCGGCTGCACCAGCGCCCGCGCGGCGTGCGGGTTCTGCTCGAGATGGAACGCGCGCGCGGCGCGGGCGAAGGCGGCGGGGTCGCCGGCGGCCTCCTCGAACGAGGGCAGCCGGACCGCGCCCGCGGCGACGAGGCGCGCGGCGGTCGCGCGGTCGACGACGCGGCAGGTGCCGCGCACGCCGGCGAGGCCGCGGACGGGGGCGCCGGCGGTGGCGAGCCGCACGAGCAGGCGGAGCGGCGCCTCGGCCATGCCGTAGACGAGCAGGTCCGCCTTCGCGTCGAGCAGCACGCTGCGCCGGACGGCGTCGTCCCAGTAGTCGTAGTGCGCGAGCCGCCGCAGCGACGCCTCGATGCCGCCGAGCACCACCGGCACGCCGGGGAACGCCTCGCGCGCGCGCTGGGCATAGACGACGCTCGCGCGGTCGGGCCGCAGCCCCGGCCGGCCGCCCGGCGAGAAGAGGTCCTCGCTCCGCGGCTTCTTCTGCGCGGTGAAGCGCGCCAGCATCGAGTCGAGGTTCCCGGCGGTCACGCCGAAGAAGAGGCGCGGCCGCCCGAGGCGGCGGAAGGCGGCGGCGCTGTGCCAGTCGGGCTGGGCGATGATGCCGACCCGCAGCCCCTCGGCCTCGAGGACGCGCCCGACGAGGGCGGCGCCGAAGGCCGGGTGGTCGACGTAGGCGTCCCCCGTGACGAGCACGACGTCGAGCTCGTCCCAGCCGCGGCCCTGCGCCTCGGCGAGCGTCATGGGGAGGAAGGCCGCCACCTGCCGAGGATGACACAATCCAGCGAAGGACGCCGGTCCGCTACCTGCTCCTCACGCAAAGACCATCGCGGCAAATCAGCCCCGCGCGGCACATGAAGACGGACGTCGTGCCCGGAACCGGCGTGCACGGCTGAGCGTCGCCCCCCGCCTGCACGTCACTGGTCGCGGCCGCTGACGGGGTCTCGGGCGGCGCGGGATCATCCCGGGTGGGGACGCCGTGCCCGAGAGTGGAACGCGGGAGGAGGATCATTCCCAGTCCGACGACCGCGGCAACCAGCCCCGTGATCGCGAGCGGCGCCGCCCAGCCCGGCGGCCGCGAGCCCATTCCCGCCGTCACGCCGGTCGCCATCGGCGGATACCCCGCAACGAGCTTCGGCTCCCTGCGACGTGGGCCCATGGCACCTGCTCGCCGACTTGTGGGCTCGCCGTATCGTGGTCGGTGCACGGGAGCTCGACCCGGGCGCTGCGGCCCCGCGCACCTCTCACTTGATTCGGCTAATAATATGGGCCGACTCGCTCCGCCCTCCTGCGCCGCGCCGCCGCAAGGCTTGAGCCGCTGCCACACGCGACCGGCGGCCGCCTCCGATACCGGTCGGCACGCAACCCACGGTCGTGCCGGCCGATAGCCGGAGCCGGAAGGAGGCTGCGGATGAGCGACTATCGTATCGGCGAGAGCTCGGGCTCGATCCCCTGGTGCAGCAGCGAGCCGGAGCAGTCGTCGCCGGCGACCGCCGGCGGGGCGCGCAGCCCCCAGCGCGGCGCGACGTGTGACCCCTCCGGGCGAGGCCTGGACACGGTCGAACGCTGGCAACCTCCCGCGGACTGGCGCGCCGGGTCGCGCCCTGCCCCCGTGCGGGAGAAGATCGCCCACCTCGCCCACGAGGCCCACCTGGCGGCGGAGGCGGCCGAGGCGGCCGAGAGATGCTATCGCGCGGCCAGGCACGTGCGTGATGTCGAGGGCCAGGTCAAGTCCGCGACGCAGATGCGGCTCGAGCTGCGCCGCCTGGGCGAGAGCATCGCGCAGCTCCAGCGCCGCGTCGATGGTCGGGCCGACCCCACGGCCCGGCAGGCCCTGTCGCAGGCGCGCGCTCGGCAGGCCGGGCTGAAGGCGCGCTTCGCCCCCTTCCTGGCGAAGCCGCCCGCCACGCCCAGCGTACCGAACCCCGAGTCGAAGCTCGCCGCGCTGAAGACCTTTCTGCGGGCGCAGGCCGCCCCCAAACCGCTCAAGGAGGCTATCAGGCAGGCGGTCAAATCTGCGGTCGGGCACGCGCTCGTGCGCGCCGACGCGGGGCTGCATCGGCCCGCGACGACCCCCGGGACCGCGGTCAGGCTCGGCCGGACGCTGCAGCGCGCCGGCAGCGCCCTCGCGAAGCCGGTGGTCGGGCGAGCGCTCCTGCCGGTGGTGGTCGCCGCCGACGGGTACAACACGTACCGCGAGGCGGCGTCCGAGCGGACCTACTTCAAGGTCGTCGGCGCGCTGCGCGGCGGGGCCATGGGCGGCCTCATCGCGGCCAACCCGGCGTATGCCATCGCCGACATCTTCCTGCCGAAGGGCTACAAGCCCGGCGAGCTGCTCCGCGGCGGGGCCCTGATGATGACGGGCATCGAGGAGGCCGTGCTCACGGGCGATACCCGCGCGGGCGAGGAGGTGCAGCGGCGGGCGAAGGCCGGCCGGTACGGGGAGGCGGCGCGGGTGGCGGCCGAGGCCGGGGAGTTCTGGGGGCGTGACGGCGTCGGGCGCGAGCTCGCCACCGTTGGCAAGCTGCTCCGCAACCGCTGAGAGGGGGCACGCCGTGCTCGAGTGGATCGCCAACTACTTCGGTGACATGTGCTGGGCCGAGCTGATCGCGTGGCCGTTCGCTGTGGCGACGGGGCTCGGGATGGTCGCCCGGCACGTCCGCAACGTCACGCGCATGCCGGCGAACCTCCGCGCGCTGGCCGCGGAGCTGCAGGGTGTGGTCGTGAAGCGCGCGGCGTGTGGGGTCAGGAAGGGGGTCGCGGGGACGTACCAGGGGCGCCGGGCGTACATCGATTTTCCGGAGTTCGAGGTCGGGCCGCTCGAGCCGACCTCGGACAAGGTCTGGGTCCGGCTGTGCCTCGCGACCCCTCCGTCGGCGGCGCTCCGGTTCAGCCCGGGCATCCACTACGAGCTGACCGCGCTCGGGGTACCCGCGAAGAGGCTCAGGAAGGGACCGCTGGCGCGGGCGGTTGAAAACCTGTCGTGGGAGGAGCTGTGGCGCGGCATCGACATCCGCGAGGGTTGGGCCCAGACGCAGGTCCTGAGGTGCTGGGACGTGGACAAGCTGCAGGCCAAGTCCATCCTCGATCGGCTCGACGACTTCGCGGTGATCCTCGACTACGCGCTCGTGGCGAGCAGCGCGCCAGACCGCAAGGCCGCGTGAGCTGGAGTCCGCCCACGCACGGATCCACGCAAGAACCCCGCTGCCCTCGTGCTCGTGTTCGTGCTCGGCTTCGTGCCCCGCTCACCGCGCCGTCGCCACGACCTCCAGCCGCGTGCTGTGGCCGCCGAAGTGCGCCACCGCGGCTCCGCGGCCGGCGGCCGTGACCTGCGCGTGCCCCCAGATGCGCGGCGGGCACCACGGCAGGATGTCGCCGCAGCCGGGGTAGCCGGCGTCGGCCAGCACGCCGGAGTACTCCCAGCGCACCTCGGCCCCCGAGCCCAGGACGAGCTCCTCGCCGTCCGCGGCGAAGGCCTCCGGCACGAGATCGAGGCGCTGGCCCGCGGCCGCCCCCGCCGGCCCCGGGCGCTCGCTGTCGGGCGGATCGCCGAGGGTGCCGACGCGGCGGATAGCGAGCCGGTGCACGGGCCGGACGACGTAGCGCAGCGTCCGCTCCTGGCAGCGGATGCGCCAGCGCCCGGGCGCGACCGCGTCGTAGCGGCCGTAGCGCTCCCGCACGCGGCCAGCCGGCTCGCCGGCGCCGCAGCCGGTGGCGTCGCGGGGCAGGTCGAAGCGGGCGCCGAGCGCGACCGGCATCGGGTCCTTGTAGATGCTGAACGTACAGCCGGCGACGAGCGCGGCGCCGAGGACGGCTGCGCAGAGGACGAGTCGGGTGGTGCGGACCTCGGCGAACGTGGGGGCACTGTAGCACCAGGGCGCCCTGCCGGGCGATCAGGTGACCCCGGGGTTGACGCCAGGAGCGGGCGGCCCGAGACTCGCGGCATGGGGGCTTGTCACGGTTCGCTGCTCACGTTGCTCATGGTCGTGCTGGTCCAGAGCGGCCCGCAGCTCGCGCAGGCGTGCTCGCCGCTGTTCGGGTACGCGCGCGACAAAGTGACCCCCGCGGACGGCGCCGTGGGGGTGCCGACGAATGCCCAGGTGCGCCTCGGCTATGGCGGCGCGGCGTTCCTGGGTTTTTCGGCGTACGAGGACGTTGTCATCCAGCCTGCGGGTGGCGGCCCGATCGCGGCCACGGTCGTGACGACCGGCATCCCGGCCTCCTGGACCGTGACGCTCAGGCCGGCCGCCGCGCTGCTCCCCCTGACCACGTACCAGGTCCTCGCGGCGGTGAAGGCCCCGTGCGGCCCGTACGACACGGACTGCAAGCCGGCGCAGCGCGAGCTCGTCGCGACCTTCACGACCGGCGCCGCGCCGGACGTGACGCCGCCAGCGTTCGCGGGCATCGCGAACGTGACGACCCAGCCCGAGGTTTGCGAGTCGGACGGCTGCTGCGGTCCCTTCCGCGCGATTCACTTCACCTTCGAGTGGGGCGACGCGACCGACGACACCGGCGTCGTCGGCTACCGGATCTACAAGGACGACGCGCTGGTCGCGGACACCGGGGCGCGCCACGGCGTCTTCGTCTGCTCGGGGGAGGACACGTTCACGCCGGGGTATCTGTTCTTCGCCGGGGCGGGCTCGTACCGCGCGCGAGCGTTCGACATCGCCGGCAACGAGGACGCGAACCGCGTCGCGGTGGACGTGCGGCTGGACTGCTCCAGTGAGAGCGGCACGCCGGGCGGATGCGCGGGGGCCCGTCCGCCGTCAGGCGGCGGCCTCGCGCTCCTCTCCCTGGCGCTGATGCTGGGGGCGATGCTGACGAGACGGGCGCGGGGTTGAGCGGGGGGAGCGGGCCCTACGCCTGCCGCATCGCCGACACGTGGGTCGGCGGCTCGTCGACGGCCTGGGCGAGGCTCGAGCGGTTCGAGCGCTCGAGGACGAAGTACGACACGAAGACCCGCACCGGCCCGAGGGCGATGAAGGCCTTGCCGAGGTACAGGTCGGGGTTGTCCGCGTAGACCTGGACCAGGTAGTCGCGCAGCAGCCGCGTCGGGTCCAGCTTGAAGTTCTTGTCGCTGTCGTAGTTGATGAGCACCGCGTTCGGGTACTTGGCGTCGGGCTCCGACAGGTCGACGGGGTACACGTTGTACCAGCCGAACTTGTGCGAGTCGGCGCCCTTCATCGCGTCGACCCAGGGGTCGCCGACGCCGATGGGGCTCTGCTTGACCTCGACGTTGTAGCCCTGGATGCGGCCCGCCGTCGCGTTGGCCCCATCCTTGTAGAAGCCCTTCTTGAACTTCTTGATGCCGAGGAGCGCCGCGAACTCGGGCGTGTTGTAGCCGCGGAACTCCCAGCCCGCGAGCCGCTCGAGCTCCGGCGTGCTGCCGCGACGCATGACGTCCTCGAGCATGTCGGGGCTCGCCATGCAGAGGGTGACGTAATCGAACCGCTGACCGTTCGGCTGACGGGGTTCGTGCTGTGCCATGGGTTGGTCCTCCTCGTTGTTTTCGTACGGAGCCGGCGGCTCCCGCTCGTACTACAGCCAGCCTTCCTGCTTGTACCAGGCGATGGTGTCTCTGATGCCGTCACGCGCGTCCGGGTACAGGAACTTGTACCCGGTGCTCTTGAGCTTGTCGTTCGCGTACGCGAAGTCCTTCCCGAGGAACTCGATCGGGCCGCGCTCGACGGCAGGCGGCAGGTTCGCGATCTCGGTGAAGGCGGTCACGAGGTCCATGATGCCGAGGATGGCCGCCCGCACCTTCATGATCGGCAGCGCCGGCAGCTCGACGAAGCGGTGGCCGGTCAGGCCCGCGACGTACTTGAAGAACTCCACCGTGGTCATGATCGTGTCGTCGTTCAGGTTGAAGGCCTGGTTCTCGGCGGCCTTCGACTCGGCCAGGTGCAGCGCCGCGCGGCAGACGTCGCGGACGTGGACGAAGGGGATGTGGCCGGTGAAGCTGCTCGGCATGGCCGCGACGGGCATCTTGGCCGCGCCCATGAGCAGCTGGCCGCCGCCGTAGACCGCGCGCGGGCCGTAGACGGTGGTCGGGCGCATGATGCTCCACTTGAGGCCGCGCTCCTGGCCGTACTTCATGACCATGTGCTCCTCGAACCACTTGGAGCGCAGGTAGTCGTTGGTCGGGGCGGGCGTCGAGTCCTCCCGGAACGGGAGGTCCTCGGGGTCGGGCAGGCCGTAGATGCCGCCGGCGCCCCACACCACGACGCGCTTGAGGCCGTTGCCGGCCTTGAGGGCGTAGTCGAGCAGCGCGCGCGTGCCGTCGACGTTGACGCGCTTGAGGACCGACCAGGGCGCCTTGTAGCTGAAGACCGACGCGACGTGGAAGATGTAGTCCACGTCCTCGACGAGCGGCTGCAGCGTCTCGGGGCGCGCGAGGTCGGCGGGCACGAACTCGACGCCGAGCTTCTTGAGGACGCTGGGGAAGCGGCCCGTCTTGCGGTCGTCCTCGGCGTAGGCGCTGGGCAGGTCGGTCGCCCGGATGTCGTGCCCCGCCTCGGCGAGGACCTCGACCATGTGGGTGCCCATGAACCCGCACGCACCCGTGATGAGACTCTTCGGCTTGCTCATGTCGCCACTCCTTTACCGTTGTCGCGCGCGGGGCGCCTCACCGCGAGGCGCGGTCTCCGCCAGCGGGACCTTGCCGCTCGTCAGCCACGGCACCAGCACGGCGTCGATGCCGGCGAGGTGCCGATCGAGCACCCGGCGCGTCTCCCTGGGATCGCGCGCCGCGATGGCGTCGATCAGTGCGCCGAGGGTTTCGAGGTAGCCGGCCGGCGTGATCCACAGCGCCGGCATCGCCTTCACCACGTCGAGGTAGGCGCGGGCGAAGGTGTTGAAGCTCCAGACGGCGATCAGCGAGCCCGAGGCCCGCGCCAGCGTCCGGTAGAAGTCGAGGTCCGCCTGCACCGCCCGCGCCGGATCGCCGACCGCGGCGCGCGCCTCGTCCAGGCGTTGCCGCAGCGCGGCGAGCCCGTCGGCGTCGGCGCGCTCGGCGGCGGTGCCGGCCATGTCGACGAGGAGCACGCGGCGCAGCCGCAGCACGTCGACGAGCAGGGCGGCCCGCTCCTCGATCCGCGCCTCGGTCAAGAAGAGGGGCAGGATCTGCAGGTCGCCGTCGCGGCGGTAGTCGAGCACGGTCACGCCGTCGCCCTGCCGCGCGTGCACCAGGCCCTGGGCCTCGAGCGTGCGGGTGGCCTCGCGCAGCGTGTTGCGGTTCGTCCCCATGCCGGCCGAGAGCTCGCGCTCCCCGGGGAGCTTCTCGCCCGCGGCCAGGCGGCCGCTGAGGATCTCGGCGCGGAGCCGCGTCGCCACCTGCTCGGCGACGCTCTTGCGGGACAGCGGTGTGAAGGTCAGCTTCATCCAGGTGGACTGGTTAAGTGGTTTAACCAGTTCGCAAGGTAGACCTCGCCTGAAGGCTTGTCAAGGGCGATTGTGACGCGGTGCGCCCGCGCGGCGCGCCACTTGGGTGGACGCTATAATCCCCTCGTGACGCCCGAATCGTCGATCCCCGTTCCGTCGTTGCCCGAGGACTGGAAGCTCGATCTGCCCGACCGCGCGCTCACGGACATCACCGTGGCCCTCGAGGCCGAGATGGACCGTGGCCTCCGGCGCGAGCCGGGCGCCGACCTCGCCATGCTGCCCGCCTACGTGGGCGTGCCGCAGTCCGAGGCGCAGGGGCAGGTGCTCTGCCTCGACGCCGGCGGGACCAACGCCCGCGGCGCGCTCGTCACGATCACCGCTGACGCGGTCGCCATCGGCCCGCAGCGCCACTCGGCGCTACCCGGGACCACCTGCGAGGTCGATCGCGACTCCTTCTTCCTCCAGCTCGCGGGCCTGCTCGCGCCGGACGCGGCCACCGTCCGGCGCATCGGGTTCTGCTTCTCGTACCCGGCCGAGGTGTTCCCCGACGGGGACGCGGTGCTGCTGCGCTGGACCAAGGAGGTCAAGGCGCCGGGGGTGGAGGGGGCGCGCGTCGGGCAGGGGCTGATCGAGGGCCTCATCGCCCTCGGCCGCGAGGGCGAGTACCGGATCATCGTGCTCAACGACACGGTCACGACGCTCGTCGCGGCCACGCGCGACCTCGAGACCCGCGGGTGCACCGGGTTCGTCGGCGTCGTCGTGGGCACGGGCACGAACATGGCGGTCTTCGAGCCGGCGGAGCGCGCGCGTCGCGCGGCGCCGGCGTGGGGCGGCGGCGCGCTCGCGTTCAACCTCGAGTCGGGCAACTTCCGCCACTTCCCGCGCGGCGTCCTCGACGAGCGACTCGCGCAAGCGACGCGCGACCCCGACCACCAGTGGTTCGAGAAGGCGGTGTCGGGCCAGTACCTCGGCGAGCTCTTCTACCTGGGCCTGCGCGACCTCGCGGCCCGCGGCGCGGCGCCGCTCGCCATCGCCGAGGCGGCGCGGATCCTGCCGCCGCCCTCGACGGCGGTGGTGTCGCGCGTCCTCGCGGGCACGCTCCAGGACTCGCCGTGGGAGCGCTTCCTGGGTGGCCAGCCCGCCGCGCTGCCGCTCGTCTCCGGCGTGGCCCGCGCGCTCGTGACGCGCTCCGCGCGCCTCGTCGGCGCCGGGCTCGCGGCGCTCGTCGAGCGCACGGCGCGCAACGCCGCCCAGCCCGGGCCCGTCGCGGTGGCCGCCGAGGGCTCGGTCTTCTACGGCCTGCCCGGCTACCGCGACCTCGTCGCCGCGACCATCGGCCGCCTCACGCGGCGCGAGGTGCGCCTGGTGCGGATCGAGGACGCGAACCTGCGCGGCGCGGCGCTCGCGGCGCTCAGCATCGCGGGGTAGGCGAAGCTAGCGCGCGCGGTAGACGACGAGCCCGTGGGTCGGGTCGTAGGGCGACACGGCCACCGTCACGCGATCGCCGAGGACGACGCGGATGTGGTACTTGCGGATGCGCCCGGAGAGACGCGCGAGGACGACGTGTCCCGTGTCGGTAGTCACCTCGAAGTTACCGCCGGCGCGGACTTCGGTGACGGTGCCTTCCATCTGAACGAGATCGTCGCGGCTCACGCTGATCCTTGGGCTTTCAGTGCTCTCCGTGCGTCCAGCTTGGGCGCCCTTCGCACCTGTTAATGCCCTAGTCGGCCAATCAACGCAAGAGAAAAAGTGGCGCGGTGCGGCAACCTCAGCCGGCTCGCTCCGAGATGAGCAACACGACGCTCAGCGGGCTCGCGAGGTAACTCTCCGGGGGGTCGATCCGGACGTACGCGCCGGGCTCGGCGATGGCCTCGCGGCCCGGCAGGCTCGTGTCGAGCACGCGCCGCCACGGCTCGCCGTGGGTGGGCGGCAGGCGGAACGTGCTCCCGTGCGGCGCCGCGTTGAAGATGACGAAGAGGTGGTCGTCGCTGCCCTCGCCGTCCGGGCCCACGCCGTCGCCGTCGAGCCTGAAGGCGACGGCGCGCGCCGCGGGGTCGCCGGGCGCGGGCAGCCGGCCGTCGGGGCCGTACCAGGTGAGGTGCGGGACCTTCGTCGGGTCCTCGCCCGCCTCGAGGAAGAGGTGGCGCCGCAGCGTCGGATGCGCGCGCCTGAGGGCGCACATGAGGCGCACGAAGCGCAGCAGCTCCGCGTCCTGGTGCCGCCAGTCGAACCAGGAGATCTCGTTGTCCTGGCAGTAGGCGTTGTTGTTGCCGCCCTGCGAGCGGCCGAGCTCGTCGCCGCCGAGGAGCATGGGGATGCCCTGGGACAGCAGCAGCGTGGCGAGGTAGTTGCGCTGCGCGCGCGCCCGCACCGCGCTCACGCCCGGGTCGTCGCACGGCCCCTCGACCCCCCAGTTGGACGAGACGTTGTCGTCGGTGCCGTCGTGGTTGTCCTCGGTGTTCGCGAGGTTGTGCTTGCGCTCGTACGACACGAGGTCGCGCAGCGTGAAGCCGTCGTGGCACGTGACGAAGTTGATCGAGTGGAACGGGCTGCGCCCGTCGTCGCCGTAGAGGTCGGGGCTGCCGATGGCGCGGACCATCAGCTCGCCCAGGTGGCCGGCGTCGCTGCGCCAGAAGTGGCGCGCGCAGTCGCGGAACCGGCCGTTCCACTCCATCCACTCGGGCGGGAAGTTGCCGAGCTGGTAGCCGCCCGGGCCGACGTCCCAGGGCTCGGCGATGAGGCGCACCCGCGAGATGACCGGATCCTGGTGCACGAGGTTGAAGAACGACGAGATGTGATCGAAGTCGAACCCCGTCGGCGAGCGGCCGAGCGCCGAGGCGAGGTCGAAGCGGAACCCGTCGACGTGCATCACCTCGACGAAGTAGCGCAGCGAGTCCATCACCAGCCGCAGCACGGCGGGGTGGCTGAGGTTCAGGGTGTTGCCGCAGCCGGTGAAGTCCTCGTAGAAGCGGCCGCCGGCGGTCAGGCGGTAGTAGGTGCGGTTGTCGATCCCGCGCAGCGACAGCATCGGCCCGACGTGGTTGCCCTCGCCGCTGTGGTTGTAGACGACGTCGAGGATGACCTCGATGCCGGCGCGGTGCAGCTCGCGGACGAGCGTCTTGAACTCGCGCACCTGGCTGCCGGGCGTGGGGTCGTGGGCGAAGCGGCGGTCCGGGGCGAAGAAGGAGATGGTGTTGTAGCCCCAGTAGTTGCGCAGCCGGCGCTTCGCCAGCCAGGGCTCGGTCACGGCCGCGTGGATCGGCAGCAGCTCGACCGCGTTGACGCCCAGCTCCTTGAGGTACGGGATCTTCTCGATGAAGCCGAGGAACGTGCCGGGCGCGGCCACCTTCGACGACGGGTGCTTGGTGAGGCCGCCGACGTGGACCTCGTAGATGATGAGGTCCTCGGGCGCGATCTCGGGCCGCGGCACGCCCTGCCAGTCGAAGCTGTCGTCGACGACGACCGCGCGCGGCACCGCGGCGACGTCGTCGCTCGGGTCGAAGGTGAGGTCGCCGAGCGGCGAGGCGGGGTCGAAGGGGAAGATGCAGGCGCGCTCGTAATCGACGTCGCCGTGGAGCGCCTTGGCGTACGGGTCGATGAGCACCTTGTTCGGGTTGAAGCGGTGGCCGACGGCGGGCTGGTACGGGCCTTCGACGCGGAAGGCGTAGAGCTGCCCCGCGCGCAGCCCCTCGACCAGGCCGTGCCAGACGAAGGCGCTCTTGGCGGTGAGGCGCACCTCCTGCGCGGGCTGCTCGTCACCCGGGTGGTCGAAGAGCAGCAGCCGCACGCCGGTGGCGTGGCGCGAGTAGAGGGCGAAGTTCACGCCGGTGCGCGTGACGGTCGCCCCGAGCGGGTAGGGCCGGCCGGCGCGGACGCGCGGGGCGGGCATCATGAAGATCGCAGGGGTCGCCATCGGGATCGAGCACGGCTCCTTCGCAGCGCGAGCAGGCCCCGATTGTAGTCGTGAGGCGCGCCCAGGTCCATGCTACCTTCCGGCGTATGCTCCTCCGTGGCCGTCGGCAGCTCGTGCTCGTGCTGGTCGCCGGGCTGGCGGCGTGCCAGCCGCCCGCCTCGCCGCCGCCCGCGCCGGCCCTGCCGCTCACGATCCTGCACACGAACGACCACCACGGCCACGCGTGGCGCAGCGCGGGCGGCGGCAGCCTGGCGGCGCGCGCGACGCTGATCAAGCGGGTGCGCGCGGAGGTCGAGGGGCAGGGCGGCCAGGTGCTGCTCCTCGACGCCGGCGACATCCACACCGGCAGCTTCTGCTCCGACGCGCTCAAGGCGGAGCCCGACCTGCGCGGCTACGGCCGGCTCGGCTACCGCGCCGTGGCGCTCGGCAACCACGAGTTCGACGTCCCGCTCGACCGGCTGCGCGCGCAGGCGGCGGCGCTGCCGTTCCCGCTGCTCGCCGCCAACGTGGTGCGCGCCGAGGACGGCGCCCCCGCGTTCGGCGACGTGGCGCGCTGGGACCTCGGCGGCGCGCGGGTCGTCGCCCTCGGCCTCGCGCCCTGGGACACGCCGCAGATCTCGACCAGCGGCGACGACCCGCGGCTGCGCTTCCTCGACCCGGCCGCGGTGGCCGCGGCCCGCGTGCCCGCGCTGCGGCGGCAGGCGCGCGTGCTCATCGGGCTCTTCCACCTCGGCCTCGCCGACATCGACGCCCTCGTCCGGCGCGTCCCCGGCATCGACGTGGTCGTGAGCGGCCATGACCACCGGGCGCTGGCTCAGCCGCGCATGGCGGGCGCCACCCCGGTCGTGCAGGCGGGCGCCGACGGGCGGTACCTCGGCCGCGTGGACCTCGTCGCACCGGCGCGCGGGCCCGTGGCGCTGCGGGCCGCCCGCCTCTACGCCGTCGGCCCCGACCTCCCCGAGGACCCGGACGAGGCCGCGGCGCTCGCCCGCGACCGCGGCCGCTGCGGCGGCGGCGCCGTGGTCGGCCACGCGGCCGCCGCGCTCGGGCGCGACGCGCCCGTCGCCGGGCGGGGCTCGTCGACGGCGCTGGCGAACCTCGTCGCGGACGCCTTCCGGGCGGCCACCGGCGCCGACGTCGCGTTCATCAACCGCGGCGGCATCCGCACCGACCTCCCCGCCGGCGACATCACGCGCGAGCGGGTGCACGACATCCTGCCGTTCGAGGACACCCTCATCGTCCTCGAGGCGACCGGCGCCGAGCTGCAGGAGCTGGCGGTCGAGAACGCGCGGCGACTGCACGGCGCGTCGGGCCTGCTCTACCCCGCAGGGGCCGAGATCGTCGCCCGGTCCGGCGGCCGCGTCGAGGTCCGCGTCGGCGGCAAGCCGGTGCACCCCGCGGCCCGCTACACGGTCGCGGTCAGCAACTTCATCGGCCGCGGCGGCGACGGCTTCCAGATCTTCCCGCGGCTCAAGCGCGTGCGCGCGCTGCCGCTGAGCCCCGCGGCGGCGCTCGTCGACTACCTCAAGCAACACAGCCCGGTGCAGCCGGTCCTCGAGCCGCGGCTGCGGATGGAGTAGCGGCAGGCGCGGCGCCGCCGCGCCGCGGTACGTCGACGTCCGCGCGGTGGTATCATGCGCTGCGGAGTCACCGACGCGTGAGTGAGCGCCACGACGTGCCGGCCGGGGTCCCCGGGCCCGGTGAGCTGATCGCCGGTAAGTACGAGGTCGAGTCGATCCTCGGCGTCGGTGGCATGGGTGCCGTCGTCGCCGCCCGCCACCACGGGCTCGGGCACTCGGTCGCGATCAAGTTCCTGCTGCCCGACGCGCTCGCGAACGCCGAGGGCCTCGCGCGCTTCCTGCGCGAGGCCCGCGCGCTCGTCCGCCTGCGGTCCGAGCACGTCGTGCGCGTCATGGACGTCGACACCCTGCCCGGCGGGGCGCCGTACGTCGTCATGGAGCGGCTCCACGGCCAGGACCTCGCGCAGGCGCTCGCGGCGCGGGGGCCGCTGCCGCCCGCCGAGGCGGTGGGCTACGTGCTGCAGGCCTGCGCCGCGGTGGCCGAGGCGCACGCCCTCGGCATCGTGCACCGCGACCTCAAGCCTGCCAACCTCTTCGTCACCGCGGGCCCGGACGGCGCGCCGCTGATCAAGGTCCTCGACTTCGGCATCTCGAAGGTGGTCGATCTCGGGGCGGGCGACGGGGCCGGGCTGACGGCCTCGAGCGCGCTCATGGGCACGCCCGCGTTCATGTCGCCGGAGCAGATCCGCAGCGCCCGGGACGTCGACGGCCGCACCGACATATGGGCCTTCGGGGCGGTCCTGTATCAGCTCCTCGGCGGCGCCCCGCCGTTCGCCGGCGACAACCTCGTCGCGGTGTGCGCGGCGATCCTCGCCGCCGAGGCGCCCGCGCTCGGCCGGGTGCGGCCCGAGGTGCCGCCCGGGCTCGAGCGCGTCGTCAGCCGCTGCCTCGAGAAGGATCCCGCGCGCCGTTACCCGACCGTCGCCCACCTCGCGCGGGCGCTGCTGCCGTTCGCGCCACCGGGGTGCGCCGCCCTGGTCGCGCGCATCGAGCGGACCGCCGGGGTCGCGCCCCCCCCGGCCGCGCCGCCGGCGGCGCCGGCGCGGCGGCGCTGGCTGGCCGGCCTCGCGCTCGGGGGCGTCGCGCTCGGGGCGGCTGCCTTCTGGGGCCTGCGGCCGGCGACCCCCGCGGGGTCGCCCGCCCCCGCGACCGGCGTGCGCGCCGCCGCGCCGCCGCCGCGCGCGCCCGCGTCGCCGCTGCTCGAGGCGCGCGTGCCGGCGTCGGTGCCCGCGCGACCGCCGGACCTCGGCCCGGCGCGC
>DASXVK010000784.1:0-2353 GCA_036504295.1 Polyangia bacterium | reverse complement strand
CGCCGCCGGCGCCAGCTGGACGAGCGGCGGCGCGGCCGAGGCCGGCGTGGACCTGCCGACGCCCTGAGCGGCCGCGCCGCGGCGCCCCGAGTCAGGCGCCACCGGCCTGTCGCAGCCACCGCCTCCCCGAGGCCCCAGACGATAGAATCCAGGCAGCGATCCCACGAAAGGAGCGAGCATGGCCGAGCTCAAGGGCAGCAGGACGGAGGAGAATCTCCTCAAGGCGTTCGCCGGCGAGAGCCAGGCGCGCAACCGGTACACGTTCTTCGCCAAGATCGCGAAGAAAGAGGGCTACGAGCAGATCGCCGCCATCTTCGCCGAGACGGCGATGAACGAGGAGCAGCACGCCAAGATGTTCTTCAAGTTCCTCGAGGGCCGCATGGTCGAGATCACCGCGACCTATCCGGCGGGGAGCCTGAACGGCACCACCGCCGAGAACCTCCAGGCCGCCGCCGACGGTGAGAACGAGGAGTGGACCGACCTGTACCCGGCATTCGCCGACATGGCCGACTCGGAGGGGTTCCCCGAGGTTGCCAAACGCTTCCGCAACATCGCCAAGGTCGAGGCGCATCACGAGGAGCGGTACCGCAGGCTCAAGGCCAACATCGACGAGGGCAAGGTCTTCGAGAAGGACGAGAAGGTCACCTGGATCTGCCGCAAGTGCGGGTTCGTGCACACAGGAGCCAAGGCGCTGGCCAAGTGCCCCGCCTGCGACCACCCGACGGCCTACATGGAAGTCTGCGCGGAGAACTACTGAATGCCATGAACAGAGGCCTCCGTGGTGGCATGCTCCGTGTGTCACCGCGGAAGCACCGACCAGGAGGCCTCCCTCATGTTGTACGCCGGACTCGATCTGTCAAGGAAGCGGGTGGACGTCTGCCTGCTTGATGAGCGCGGCGAGCGGGTCGCCGTCACGGCCGCCCCGCCCGACGCGGACGGCTTGCGCGGCCTCGTAGACCGGCTTGCCGGCTGCGGCGAGCCGGTCTACGCCGCCCTCGAGTCGATGAACGGGGCGCGCTTCGTCCACGACGAGCTCGAGCGCCGCGGCTGGCGCGTCGAGCTCGCCGACGCACAGAAGGTCAAGGGCCTCGCGCCGCTGGCCGCCAAGACCGACCGCATCGACGCCTACGTGCTCGCCGAGCTCGCCCGTCGCGACCTCGTGCCGGCGATCTGGCTGCCCGGCCCCGGGGTGCGCGAGGCGCGTGAGCGGGCCCGCTTCCGCCTCCACCTCGTGCGCCACCGCGCCGCCCTCAAGGCGCGCATCCACGCGAGCCTCATCGCCCACGGCCATCCCTGCCCGGTCAGCGACCTGTTCGGCAGGCGCGGCCGGGCGCTGCTCGAGGGCTTCGCGCTGCCCGGGGCCTGGCGCACGAGCACCGAGGCGAGCCTGCGCGTGATCGCGCACCTCGACGAGGAGATCGACGCCAGCGAGGCCGAGCTGCGCCGCCTGGGCGCCGACCACGCCTACGTGCCGCTGCTCATGAGCGCGCCCGGCATCGCCTGGGTGCTCGCCTACACGATCGCCGCCGAGATCGGTGAGATCGAGCGCTTCGCGGGCCCCAAGAAGCTCACCGGCTACACCGGCCTCTGCCCGCGCGTCTACCAGTCGGGCGAGACGGACCGCCGCGGTCCGCTCGCCAAGAACGGCCCCACCTACCTGCGCTGGGCTCTGATCGAGGCGGCGATGCACGCCGCCCGCCACCCCGCCTACGCGGCGCACTACCAGGCGACGAAGCAGCGCCTCGGTCGCCAGCGCGGCGCCAAGGTGGCGCGCGTCGAGGTGGCGCGCAAGCTCGCGGAAGCCATCTGGTACATGCTCACGCGTCAGCAGACGTTTGCTCCGCAAGGTCCCACGGCGGCTCTGGTCGCGTAGACGACCCTCTACTGAGATGGACCGCCGGAGCAAGCTCCCATCCGACCTGATCCTCCCGCTTCCGAGGAGGCGATAGAGAGATGAGCGCGACTCGACCACTGGCGCGCGGACCTACTTGGCGACGCCCTTGACCAAACGGCCTCTCTTCATAGAGAGCCGCTGGGAGGCCCGGTCGTGAGTGAGGAGCTGAAGGCGGCCGAGCGATCGGAGGTCCGAGCGAGCGAGAGCGAAGGTCTGCCTCTGCACGCCCTCACTCTTCACACCTTCACGGCGGACGACGCATCGCGGCTCGCCGAGCTCGACCGCTCCGAGCCGGTGGCCATGGTGTACGCCGTGCGCGACGGCGAGATCGTGCCGCTGGGTCACGGGGAGGAGATCCCGCAGTGGAGCGGCGACTGGCTCGACGGGGTCGTCGCGTTCGCGCGACGCCATCTGGAGAGCGGAGGGACCGGGGTGGCCGCGTTCGACGGCGACCAGCTT
>DASXVK010000783.1:0-10085 GCA_036504295.1 Polyangia bacterium | reverse complement strand
GGGCCGCCGCCGCCGCCGCCCGGCCGCGGGCCGCCGCCGCCGCCGCCCGGCCGCGGACCGCCGCCGGGGCCACCGGGGCCGCGCCGCTCGTCGCGGGGCCGGCCGCCGCCGCCGCCGGCGCCGGGCTGCGCGCCGGGCTCGGCCTCCTTGGTGGCGCGGATCGACAGGCTGAGGCGCTTGCGCTCGAGGTCGACGGCGAGGACCTTCACCGTCACGCGGTCGCCCACCTTCACCACCTCCGACGGATCCTTGACGAAGCGCGTCGCGAGCTGCGAGACGTGGCACAGCCCGTCCTGGTGCACGCCCACGTCGATGAAGGCGCCGAAGGCGGTCACGTTCGTGACCACGCCGGGCAGGACCATCGCCTCCTTGACGTCCTCGAGCGTGCGCAGGTCCTCGCGGAAGCCGACCGCCGAGAAGTCGCCGCGCGGGTCGCGGCCGGGCTTCGCCAGCTCCGCGAGGATGTCCTTGAGCGTGGGCTCGCCGAGGTCGCCGGCGACGTACTTGCGCCACTCGATCTTCTGCGCGAGCGCGGCGTTGCCGACGAGCGACTTGACGTCCACCGCGAGGTCACGGGCCATCTGCTCCACCACCTCGTAGCGCTCGGGGTGGACCGCGCTGTCGTCGAGCGGGTGGCCGCCGCGCACGCGCAGGAAGCCCGCGGCCTGCTCGAAGGTCTTGGGGCCGAAGCCGGAGACCTTGCGCAGCGCCGCGCGGCTCGCGAACGCGCCCTTGTCCTGGCGCGCGGCGACGATCTTGCGCGCGAGGGACGGCCCGACGCCGGCGACGTGGCCGAGGAGCTGCGGGGAGGCGGTGTTGACGTCGACGCCGACGGCGTTGACGCAGGACTCGACGACCTCGCCCAGCTTCTTCTTGAGCAGGCCCTGATCGACGTCGTGCTGGTACTGGCCGACGCCGATGCTCTTCGGGTCGAGCTTGACCAGCTCGGCGAGCGGGTCCTGCAGCCGGCGGCCGATGGAGATGGCGCCGCGCAGCGACACGTCGAGGTCCGGGAACTCGTCGCGCGCGACCTCCGAGGCCGAGTAGATCGAGGCGCCCTGCTCGGAGACCGAGACGATGGGCAGGCTGAGCCCGGCCTCGCGCAGCGCGTCGCGCACGAAGCCGTCGGCCTCGCGGCTGCCGGTGCCGTTGCCGACCGCGACGAGGTCGGGGGTGAAGCGCTGGCACAGGGCCAGGAACTGCCGCTGGGCGCGGCCGCGCTCGTCGGCGCTGCGCTCGGTGTACAGGGTCTCGGTCGCGAGCAGCTTGCCGGTGGCGTCGAGGGCGGCGGTCTTGACGCCGGTGCGCAGCCCCGGGTCCAGCGCCATCACGGCGCGGGTGCCCGCGGGCGCGGTGAGGAGCAGGTTGCGCAGGTTCGCGGCGAAGACCTCGATGGCCTCGCGGTCGGCGCGCTCCTTCAGCTCGGTGCGCAGCTCCGCCTCGAGGGAGAGGCTCATCAGCCGCTCCCAGCCGTCGGCGACCGCGGCGCCGAGCTCGGCCGCGAAGAGCGCGTCCGGCTTCTGCACCACCTGCGCCCTGAGCTGCAGGGCGATGGCCTCGTCGGGGAAGGCGAGGCGGACGCGCAGCACCTTCTCGGCCTCGCCGCGCATGATGGCGAGGATGCGGTGCGACGGCGCGCTCGTGAGCGGCTCGTCGTGCGCGGCGTAGTCGTCGAACTTGGTCTTCTCGTCGGCTTCCTTGCGCTTCTCGGCGGTGAGCTGGCCCTCGGCGAGCGCGCGGGCGCGCGCGGCCTTGCGCAGGGCCGCGTCCTCGGCCACGCGCTCGGCGCAGATGTCGCGGGCGCCGGCGAGCGCCGCGGCGAGGTCGGGCACGCCCTTCTCGGTGTCGATGAAGCCGGCGGCGATGGCGGTCGGCTCGCGCCCGTCCGGGGGCTCCTGGCGCCAGATGATGTCAGCGAGCGGCTCGAGGCCGCGCTCGCGGGCGATGACGGCGCGGGTGCGGCGCTTGGGCTTGTACGGCAGGTACAGGTCCTCGAGCTCCGCCTTGGTCTGCGCGGCCATGATCGCGGCGCGCAGCTCGTCCGTGAGCTTGCCCTGCTCCTCGATGGTCGCGAGGACCGTCTCGCGGCGCGCCTGCATCTCGGCGAGGCCCTGGGCGGAGTCGAGCACCGCCTGGATCTGCACCTCGTCGAGGCCGCCGGTGGCCTCCTTGCGGTAGCGCGCGATGAACGGGACCGTGCCGCCCTCGGCGGCGAGCGCGAGCGTGCGCTCGACCTGGTCGACGCGGATCTTGAGGCTGCGCGCGACGGCGGGGGCGTGCGACTGGAGCATCGGGGCGTCCGACATGGGGGCGGACTCTAGCACGCGGCGAGAGGGGGTCCAGGGTGCCGTGACTCCGCCGCCCGGGTCACGGCCGCCGCGATCTGAGCTTTCACCGTGGGGCGCCCAGAGCCGCGAGCGCGCGGTGCGGAGCTGCGACGCCCGCCAGCACGAGCACGAGCCCTGCACCCCGGACCCCGCATGCGATACACTGACCCCGGCGCGGCGCCGCTGGGGGCGCGCGCGGACACGGCGAGGACTGCATGACCGTCGAGAACGAGCAGCGGGAGCCCACGATGGCCGACGAGCCGGGGCGCTTGGGACTCACCTTCGAGACCACGGTGGAGCACACGAGCACCGGGGCCGGCCCGCTGCTGGCGGCGATCCTCGACCACGTGCCCTACCCCGGCGACGGCGAGCAGGCGTTCGCGCCGCTGCGGCTGCCCGACCGGGCGCGCCTCAAGCTCTGCGACGTCGACCCGCGCCTCATCAGCCGCGCGCGCGTGACGTTCCGCGCCGACCTGGCCGAGGGCGAGCACCTCTTCCCGCTCGCCGGCGGCGCGCCGTTCAAGGTGTGCTTCGCGCCGGGCGCCCAGGCCGTGGGCGCGGTCGAGGTCGCCCCGGCACCACCAGTGGGCGGCCATGGGCCGGCCACAGCGTTGAGCGATCCCGACGGCGGGCCGATCGTGCGCGCGCTCGACCTCGAGTTCCGCCCCGCGGCGGTCCTGCCCAACATCCTCGTCACCCTGCTCGAGGTGCAGCACCTCTTCGAGGACCGCGCCGTCGCGACGCTGCTCAAGACCCTGACGTCCGCGCCGGCGATGCTCGGCCTCGAGCGCAGCGAGCCCCTGCGGCGCCTGCCCGGGTTCGCGCTCCTCGCCGACGTCGCCCGCGAGCTGCGCGGTGAGGTGCGGCGCCGGGTCCGCGGCGTCACCGGGGAGCCCGCCGAGATCCTCCTCACGCGCGTGCGGGCCCGCCCGCGCCGCAGCTCCAAGGGCGTGCTCGAGCTGATCTTCGCCTTCAGCGGCCAGGTGCGCCTGCTCGACCGCGTGACCGTGCCCTTCGTCGAGGTGGTGCTGCCCGCGGCGATCCTGCCGGTGCCGCACGCCGGCCTCGACCAGCTCCTGTCGGACCGGCCGCTCACGACCGGCGAGCTCTTCCGCGACCGCTTCGACCCGCTCAGCGCCGCCCGCGCCGCCGTCGAGACGCTCATCGGCGCCCAAGGGGCGTTCTCGGCCACGGTGGACCTGCCCGCCGTCGGCCTGGAGTTCTCGGCCGTCGACCGCACCCGCTTCGCCTCGCAGGTCCGCGTGCCGCGGGGCTGGGCCGTGACCGCCGACTACCGGCACGAGCGCGACGACGACCGGCACCACGTCGACCTCACGAACGTGCGGGTCGCGTTCGCCGACCACCCCGGCCGCCTCCTCACGGCCGCGGCGCACGCCGACGTCCGCCTCGACCTCGACACGCCCGACCTCGACCCGCTGCACCGCGCCGGCTGCGCGCTCACCGTCGACCTCGGCGAGGGCGCGATCCTCCCCCGCCTCGAGATCGAGGCGCGCAGCACCCACCCGCTCGCGGACGGCGGCACCGCGGTCCACGTGGTCGCGGAGGACCTCACGCTGCGCGGCGGCCTCGACGTGCGCCTCGAGGGCGGCCACCTGTCGCCGGCGCCGACCGCGGCCGGCCTCGCGTTCGAGGGGCGCTTCGCGCTCCCCGACCAGCTCCTGATGCAGCGCGCGCGCGGCCGCACCCACGGCGCGCTCGAGTCGGGCCGCATCAAGGGCGCCCTGCGGGCCGAGGGCGCCGCCTGGGAGCTCGGGCTCGAGGCGAGTGGCGCGCTCCACGTCCGCTTCGACACCACCGTCTCCCCCATCCCCGAGCTGAAGATCGAGGACAGCCGGCTGGACGGCCGGATCGACTGCCAGGTGAGCCTGGGCGGCAAGGCGCTCGTGCGGCTCCCGAGCGTCGGCGCCGAGCTGGTGGTCTCGCCGAGCGGCGGGCTGCGCGTCGTGCTCGAGCGCGCCGAGGCCGAGCTCGACCGCCGCCGCATCGAGCTGCCCGCGGGCACCGAGATCACCGGCGCGTGGCGCGAGGGCGCCATCTCCTCGGCCGACGTCGGCGACTTCGCCGTGGACCTCGCCTGGGACCTGCATGGCCACCCCTGCCTGCTGCACGGCCCGGCCGCGGGCGGCGCCGCCGGCGAGCGCGTGGGTACGCGGCGGCTTCGCCGACGCGGACCCGTCGCGGGAGGTGTGGAACCCTCTCAGGGTTCCACCTCGACGACGAAGACCGTGTCGCTGCTGACGCCCGCGCTGCGCGAGGGCGAGCTGACCGTGCACGTGAGCCCCGGCGGCCGCCTCTCGTTCAGCGGCGCCCGCGAGGGCCTCTACGGCGTCCGCTACTTCAACGCGCTCATCGACCCGGGCAAGGAGGCCGAGCACCTCCTCGAGATCCTCAACTCCGACGACGCCCTCGCCCACGTCGAGGCCGCGCTCGAGGTCTTCAACCCCGAGCTGGCCGACCTGCTGCACCGGGTGCGCGCCTGGGCGCTGAAGATCCGCGACCACATCGACCGCGAGGAGATCAAGCAGCCCGGCGACGTCATCCCGCGCACGCGCATCGCGCACTTCGGCTCCCTCGTCCTCGTCGGCGACGACAGCCTCGAGGCGCGGCTGACGCCGCTCATCAAGGACGTCACCGAGGGCCGCGGCATGAACCTCAGGGCGGCCAAGGAGGTCGTGCGCGACGCCATCGGCGAGCGCGGGTACGACTACGAGATCGACGCCCTGCTGCGCTGGTTCGACCTCGTCACGAAGCCGAGCGAGCCACTGCCGCACGCCACGCCCGTCGCCGAGCCGCCGCTCGTCTACGACCCGCACTTCGCCGTGCACCTCGCCGACCTCCCCTCGGCGGACTCGATCTACGCCACCATCGCCGCCGGCGGCGTGCCGCACGACTTCCTGCACGACGTGGCGGCGCTCGCGCCGTATCTCACGATCGCGCAGCTCGACTTCGTCATCGCCCGGGCCGAGCCGCACTGGGAGCCGGCCGTGCTCAAGCGCCTGCGCCACGTGCGCGAGGCCAAGCGCCGCGTCGCCAACATCGAGGCGGGCTACGGCGGCATCGCCTACGCCGCGCAGTCGGCCGCCATCGCCGGCTTCCTCGGCGAGGCCATCGGCCCGCTGCCCCTCGATGAAGTCGCGCGCGCGTCGCGGCTAGCGGGTGAGGCCGACACGACCGGCAACTGGCCGCCGCCCTGCGCCCTCGGGCCGCGCGACATCGGCGTCGTGCTCGCCTCGGGCCTCGCCGAGGGGCACCAGGGGCTGCAGACGCAGATCAACAACCGGCTGATCCTCGACCTCCTGCGCACCCGCCCCGGCGAGTTCCTGCGCGAGGTCCTGATCGAGATGAGCCAGCAGGTGCCGCGCGCGCTCGTCGGCATCCTCTTCGCGTTCCTGCACCAGGACCAGGACGAGCTGCGCGAGCCGCTCGACCTCGTCGCCCTCCTCGAGGAGAAGCTCGGGATGCCGGTGCCGCGCCAGGAGGACTTCATGGCCGGCGGCCGCAAGGTGCGCGACAGCTACTACGAGGCGCTGTCGCACCTGGCCGAGAACGTGTTCGAGCAGGCCGGCGGCTACCTCGCGCGCCGCTCGTGGGTGCGGGACGTGCGCCACCCGGTGCCCAAGCCGCCGCGCCCGGCCGGCGCCGCCGCCACGCTGGCCAAGGAGGCCCGCGCCGCCATCGCCGCCGCCGACAAGCTCGCGCGCCGGCTGCGCTTCGACCGGCCCGAGGGGCCGGAGCACGCCGCGGCCCGCGCCGCCTACCGCGACGCCTTCGGCGCGTGCGCGGCGGTGCTGCGCGAGGTGCCCCTCGGCTTCCAGCTCCCGTGGTTCAAGCGCTTCTGGCAGCGCAACGAGGAGGCGCTCAAGGTCCTCTCGGTGGTGCGCGCGGTCCAGGAGGACCTCGACGACGTGCGCCGCTGGCTCACGATCACCTCGGGCGGGCCCTACGGCGAGAACGAGCAGGCGGTCCTCGAGACGATCGTCCGCACGCTCTTCTACTTCCCCGAGGACCGCGCCGCCCTGCTCAAGGACCCGCTCTGCCGGCTGCTCATCGACCCCGAGCCCGGCCACTACGACATGACCATCGTCAGCGCGATGGGCGTCGTCACCGACGGGGAGAAGGGCCGCGAGCTCGAGGACGCCTACCGGCGGCTCGAGGAGCGCCGCGGCGTGCGCGTCATCCGCGCCCACACGGGCCTCTTCCGCTCCCTCGAGTACAACGCCGCCGCCATCATCCGCGCCGTGCAGGAGACGACGACGCCGTGGGGCTACATCGGCTACAGCCAGGGCTGCCCGAACGGCCTGCTCGCCGAGAGCTTCCTCTACACCGGCACGCCGGCGCAGCGCGAGATCGTCGACCGCTTCGTCGGGCGCAACCTCCTCTTCTCGGCCGCCAACGGCTCGGTCCACGGCACCAGCGGCGGCCTCAAGTTCCTGCGCGCGATGGTCGACGGCGAGCGCTTCCTCAAGCACTACCAGGCCAGCTACTCGCGCGAGGCGGTCGAGATGGTGCTGCGCGGCATGCGCGCCTTCATGGACTCGGCCGCGTTCGTGAACACCCTCGGCGGCACGCACTCGCTCAGCCTCGAGCGCGCGCGGGTGCTGAACCGCGACCGCCAGTGCGTGCCGTGGGCGCCGACCTCGACCACGCGCGGCGTCATCACGCCGGAGCGCATCCCGGAGGCGCTCGAGTACCTCTTCTACGTGCACGAGCGGCTCCTGCCCGGCGAGCCCTGCGACAGTCAGGTCGCCGTGACCGAGGAGGTCGGTCAGGCGACGCGCATCACGAACCTCTGGACCGAGTCGCTCGCGCGCTGCGACATGGGCTCCTACGCGCAGTGGACCCACCACTGGTCGCCGCTCACGGCCGAGATCGAGTTCATCACCACGGCGCGCGACCTCGAGCGCGCCGTCTACCAGAGCCCGAAGGACCGGCACGTCACTCCCTGGCTCGACGTGAACGCGCGCTTCGGCCGCATCCGGCTGCTGCCCGTCAAGGCGCGGCGCCAGGGCCGACGCGGGAGCGAGGTCCAGTAGCCGTGAGGCGACGATGACGACGAAGCGGAGTTTCGGTGAGGGCGAGGTGGAGGAGCGGACGCGTGTCGACGCGCCGATGGCGCTGCGCGAGCCGCTCGAGAACGACTCACAGATGGAGCGGTACCTCGACGCGGGCATCGAGGTCGTGATCGTGCCGCGCAGTCACGCCCCGGGCCTCGATCCGGCGCACGAGCCGCCCTGGCACTACATCCAGCTCTGGACCGCGAAGCGCATCTACGCCATCGACATGGCGATGCGGTGCGTCGGCGTCTACGACCGCGCGACCGGCGCCCCCGACGAGCGCCACGTGCTCCTCGGCGGCCGGCTCACCGGCGGGCAGCACGCGCAGGGCGGGACCCTGAAGATGGTGTACCCCATCCCGGTCCCGGGCACCCAGGGCGTCTTCGAGCTCAGCGCCTCGACCGGGTCCCACGGCCACACCTCGATCTGCGAGCGCGTGCTCCTGCGCCTGCCGGCGATGACCGTGGCGCAGCGCGGGGCGAAGCAGACCTGGGAGGCGATCGCCTCGTGGGAGGAGATGGCGCGGCAGGGGCACAAGACGGAGCGCGACGGGGGCTAGTCAGTACTTCCCCTCGCGCAGGCGGCTCGCGGGCACCGTGCCGTCGTAGGCGTAGCCGTTCTGCACCCAGAAGCCCTCGACCTTGTGGTCGGCGAGCTCGATGCGCTCGACGTACTTCGCGTTCTTGTAGCCGAGCAGGCGCGGGATCACGACGCGCAGCGGGAAGCCGTGCGGGAAGGGGATGGTCGCCTCGCCGACGCCGTAGGCGAGCAGGGTGCGCGGCTCGAGGGCGACGTCGAGCGGGAGCGACTCGTTGTAGATCCCGTTGACGGTGTGGAACACGACGTGGGTCGCCTGCGCGGTGGGCTCGACCCGGTCGAAGAGCCGCGTGAGGTGCACCCCGTTCCACGGCACGTCGTAGACCGACCAGCCCTCGACGCAGTGGAAGTCGGTGACCTGGTCCTGGCGCGGCAGGCCGACGAGGTCGGCGAAGCCGAAGGTCGCCGGGGTCTCGACCAGGCCGTCGACGCGGAGCTGCCACGAGGCGAGGATGGCGGTGAGGTCCTGCGCGTCGACGGTGCGCACGCCCCACTGCGCGAAGACGCCGCCCCGGCCCTCGCCGGGACGGAAGGGGAACGCGGTGCCGGTGTCGGCGGGCTGCGCGTCGCCGGCGGCGTCGAAGCCCCCGTCGGGGGGCGCCGTGGCGCTCAGGTTGCCACACGCCGCGACGAGGTCGGCGCCGAGGGCGAGGACGGCGCCCGTGCCGAGCCACTCGAGGAGCTCGCGGCGGCTGAGCGTCGTCTGGGACACTGAGGGGGCCGGGCGGCTGCGCATCACGACTGAAGTGTGGACGGCGGCCGGCCGGCCGCAAGGTCAGGCGTCGGTGAGCACGGTCCAGCCCTCGTGCAGGGCGCCCTCGAGCATGCCCATGAGCATCGTGCGCACGGCCGCGATCTCCGCGAACGTGCGCGACTTGGAGATCTCGTCGAGCTCCGCGAGGGCCGCCTCGATCCGGGCCTGGAGCGCGGCCGGGTCCTGGGCGTCCGTGGCGGCGATCTCGAGCGAGCCGTCGGCGGCGACGCTGATGCCGTGGGCGGCGAGCCGCGCGGTGGAGGCCTGCTCGACGAAGCGGAGCAGCTCGGAGAGGAAGCGCGCGTAGGCGACGAAGACGGCGGGCTGGTCGAGCGGCAGGAAGAGCGCCTGCAGCACCTGGGCGCTGTCGACGCGCCGCCCGCCCTGCTCGTGCACGAGCGGCCGCGGGAGCGCGGCGAGGTGGCCCTGCGCGGCGTCGGCGCCGCGGCGCGTGTGCCACGCCGTGCCCGCGGCGGGCAGCTGCGCGATCACGTCGCGGTACAGCTGATCGCAGATCGCGTCCGGGGTGCCGAAGTCGGCGACGAAGAAGTCGAAGAGGAGCCGCTCGAAGACGGCGTCGAGGGGATAGGTGACGAACCGCGCGCACCCGATCGTGGTCCCGCGGCCCACGGCGCAGCCGGCGCACTCGGGACAGCCGAGCCCGAACTTCTCGGCGGCGGCGGCGACGGCGGCGTAGCCGAGCTGCCGCACGACGCCGTTCGTCGCGACCGAGATCTGGGCGGAGCGGCGGCGCTCCGGCGGCAGCGCCTGGTCGATGGCGTCGCGGTACGCGCGCAGCTTCACCTGCTCCAGGAACCGCGCCGGCCCGAGCTCGCGCTGCAGCGAGCAGTTGCGCCACCCGATGATGTCCGCGCCCATCGCGTCTCCCCGCCGGGAGCGCCGGCGCCGGAGCATGGTCGCGCGGCGCGGCGGCGGGGTCAAGCGCGGGGGCGGCGCGGGGGCGCCCGAACGGCGGTTCTGCCGCGTGATGACGAGGCGAGCCGCGAGCCCGCGGGCGCCTGTGCCGGGGCCGCGCTGTCCGGAAAGGCGGCCGGATTCCGGACGGCCGCCGGAATCCGGACGCGCGGCCGGCAGCGCGGGGGCGCCCGCCCGCAAAATGCTCCGCGCACGAGTTCGCGAAAGGCGATCTCCGTCGCGGGAGCACCCCCCTGCTCCCGCGATCAGGTACGCGTTGAACGAAGCCGCGCTGCGCGCGGCAGCTGAGTCGGCGGCCACGCGAGTGTAGTGCTCGTCGCGGGGCATGCTCGGACGGGGCGCCGTGGGGTGCCACGCCCCTTCGGCGGCGTCCAGGGCAAGCTCGCTCCGCTCGTC
>DASXVK010000782.1:0-5780 GCA_036504295.1 Polyangia bacterium | reverse complement strand
CTCGCGCGGCTCTCGGTCACGGCGGCCGACCTCGACAAGATCGCGGCCGAAGCATCGAGCGGCCCCGTGCCCGCGCGCGCGCCCGAGGCGCCCACCGCGCCGGCGCCGGGGTCCGTGTCCGGCCGCGTGAGCGCCCCGGTGCGGGCGACCCCGTCGGCGAAGATGGCGGCGGCCCCGCCGACCCAGTCCGGCCGCGTGAGCGCGCCGGTGCGGCCGCGGCTGTCGGCGCGCTACCTCAGCGGCGACGAGCCGCAGGAGTCCTCGGCCAACAGCCTCATCGCCGAGGCGATGACCGACGCGATCGGGGGCGACGCGAAGCGGCCGCGACTCGCGGCCGGCCCGGACCGGTTCAAGGTCGTGAAGCTCGCCGTCGTGGGCGCGCTCATCGCGGCCGCGCTGGGCTTCCTCGGCGCCCGCCTCTTCGCCCCGCCCGGCAGCGCCTTTCCGATCGACCGCTTCGCCGCGGTCCTCAAGCTCGACGCTGCCCGCCGCTTCGACCACGCGGTCGAGGCCCGGCTGGCCGACTCGCGCTGGGACGCGATGCCGCCCGCCGACCGCAAGAAGGCGATGGACGAGCTGCTGCGCCGCATGGAGCCCGAGGGGGTGCGCAGCGTCGTCGTGCGCGACGCCACCGGCGCTACCCGCGGGCTGGCCTCGACGCTGGGCGGCGAGCGCGTGGTCCGCGTCCAGTAGCGGTGCGGGCGCGCGCGCGACAATTCGCGGCACCCTGCGGACGCAGTCCGTCCGTGCCACCCGCGGGGAGTGTGTAAGCCAGTTCACGTCTCCTGCGGCGTGCTGTAACTTGACTTACGCTAGCCCGGCGGAGCAGGATCCGGATCGCCTCTTGCAGACGCCGCCCGGGGGAGGCCGCCCATGAGGTCCCGCCGTACCAAGGGGTTCACCCTCGTCGAGCTGATGATCGTCGTCGCCATCATCTCGGTGCTGGCCGCGGTCGCCATCCCGGCGTTCCAGAAGTACATCATCCGGTCGAAGGCGGCCGAGGCCGCGCCGATGCTGCGCAAGATCATGGACGGGGCGGCCGCCTACTTCTACGTGGACCACGCCACCTCGGCCGGCGACATCATCAAGTCGCAGTTCCCCGCCAGCACCACCACGTTCTATCCGGCGGAGCTCCCCGTCGGCCGCAAGGTCCCGCCGGCGGCGACGGATCCGACCGAGGCCGACAAGCCGACCTGGGCCGCCCTGCGGTTCTGGCTCCCGGATCCGGTCTCGTTTCACTACCAGTTCCTCTCCTCGGGCGCGGGCACGCTCAACCAGCGCGTCGACGTCATCGCCGAGGGCGAGATCCAGCCCGGCCGCCTCTGCCGGTACGAGCGCGCCGCCTGGACCAAGGACGGCAACTCCCTCGAGCTCGAGCTGTCCGACGTGAAGATCATCCTCCCGCCCGAGTGACGCGGCCCGGGGTGCGGCTTGCCTTCGCGCCGGCGCCGCGCCATGCTGCCGTTCGTGCCACGCGCGCCGGCCGGTCCGCCGTGACCTCGTCGCTCCGCCGCCTCGGGTTCCTCACCGTCCTCGTCGGCTGCTTCGGCTACTACGCCGCCGCCGCCGCCGCCGGGCCCTACTGGCTCGACTCGAGCGAGTTCGCGGCGCAGGCCTTCGAGCTGGGCGTGGCGCACCCGCCCGGCCACCCGCTCGCGGGGGTCGTCGGCAAGGCGCTCACGCTGGTGCCCATCGGCTCCATCGCGCTGCGCGTCTCGCTGGCCGCGGCCCTGTGCGCCGCGCTCGGCGCGGCGGTGCTCTTCCTCCTCAGCTTCGACCTGGCGCGGCGGGCCGCGGCCCCGCGCGGCGCCGCGCCCGGCCCCGGGCTCGAGCGGACCTGTGCGCTGATCGCGCTCGCGACCACGCTCGCGGTCGCGCTCGGCTCGTCGTACGCGCTGCAGGCGGTGCGGCCCGAGGTCTACGCGCTGCAGTCGCTGCTCGGCGTCGCCGTCGTCGCCGCCGTCGTCCACGCCGGCGCCACCGGCGACCGGCGCTGGCTGCTCGCCGCCGCGCTCGCCGGGGCGCTCGGGCTCGGCAATCACCACCTGCTCATGCTCGCGGTGCTCGCGCCCGCCGCCCTCGTGCTGCTCGGGCGCGGTGGCCTGCTCGACCGGCGGACCGTCCTGTGGGCCACCGCGCTCGTCACGCTCGGGCTGTGCGTGTGGCTGTACCTGCCGCTGCGAGCGGCGCGCCGACCCGAGGTGAACTGGGGCGACGCGCGCACGCCCGCGCGCTTCCTGTGGACCGTCTCGGCCCAGGCGTTCGCCGGCAAGTCGCTCGCCCGCGCCCAGAGCCCGACCTACGCCGGCGCGCTCCCCGGCATGGCCGGCGTGGCGCTCGAGCAGCTCGGGCCGCTCGCGCTCCTCGGGCCCCTCGGCCTCGTGCTCCTCGCGCGGCGCCCGGGCGGGCGGCGGCTCGCGGCCCTGCTCGCGGGCGTCGCGGCGGCCGGCGCCGTCGCGACCTTCATCGTCGGCTTCGACGCGGAGAACCCGGACATCCACGGCTACCTCGGCGTCCCGCTGGGCCTCGGCGCGGCGGCGGCGGCGGCGGGGCTGGGCGGTCTCGCCGGCGCGGCCCGGCGGCGCCGGCCGCCGGCCCGCGGCCTGATCGCCGCGGCGGCGGCGGCGCTGCTGGCGCTGCCCGCGATGCAGGGGGCGCGCGGGTTCGGGGTCGTCGACCTGCGGGCCGCGCACGGCTGCGCGCTCATCGCCCACGGCCTCCTCGACAGCGTGCCGCCGCGCGGCGCGCTCCTGACCGCCTACTTCCAGAGCGCCTTCGCGCTGTGGTTCGCCCGCGGGGTCGAGGGCGCTCGGCCTGACGTCGACTGGGCGCACCTGACCTTCCTGGGCTTCCCCGGGGTCGCCGACGACGTCGTGCGCCGCGCGCCGGCCCTGGCGCCGCTCGTCGCCGTCCGGCCGGTCACGCCCGCGGCGCTCGCCGCGGTCGCCGCCCGGCGGCCGGTCCGGCTGCAGCCCGACATCAGCACCGGGCCCGGCGCGGCCGCGCTGCTCGCCGTCGACGGCCTCACCGCCGAGGTGCTCGCCGATGACGCCGCCCGCGCCGCGGCGCGCGCGCGCGTCCCCGGGGCCGCGGCCGCGGTCCGCGCCGACCTCGCCCGCCGCCTGGGCGCCGACGCCCGCGAGCCCCAGACGGCGCGGTACCTGCTCTACACCGCGTACGTCACGGCCCGGCTGCACTGCCTGGCCGGCGACCGCGCGGCGGCGGCGCCGGCGCTCGCGCAGGCCCGCGCCCTCGCGCCGAGCGACCCCGAGCTGGCCGCGCTCGGGCGCGCGTGCGGGCTCTCCCCGTCCCTGGACCGCTGATCCGCCGCCGCGCCGCCGCGCGCGGGGCGCGCGCGGTGGCCCCCCTTCTGTTGACGCGGGGCGGCCGGGACTTACATTCGCGGCATGCCTTCCGACCCCAAAGCGCCGCCCGGCGACGGCAACGGCGCCTCGCGGCGCCCCGACGACGGCCCCGGCTTCACCGTCCACGATCGCCGGTTCTGGGTGACCGGCGAGGGCGCGGAGGAGGGGGACGCGGCCGTCGCGCGCGCCGCGCCGCGCCAGCCGAGCTACGTCGAGCAGCTCACGCAGGAGCTCGAGGCCGCGCGCCAGGACGCGGCGGAGAAGGACCAGCGCCTGCGCGAGTACATCGCGGCCTACAAGGAGCAGGTGGTGCACGGGCTGGAGGAGACCAAGGAGCGGCTCAAGCGCGACGCGGAGAAGGAGCTGCAGCTCGCGCGGGGCGAGCTCGTCACGGGGCTCCTCGAGGTGCTCGACAACCTGCAGCGCTCGGCGCAGGCCGTGCGCGAGACCCGCAACCTCGACGCGCTGCTCGACGGGCTCACGCTCGTCGAGGCGCAGTTCCTGGGCAAGCTCGGCGCGCTCGGCCTCGAGCGCGTCCCGGCCGCCGCGGGCCAGCCGTTCGATCCCGCGCGCCACGAGGCGGTCGCGGTCGTGCCGGTCACGGATCCAGCGCAGGACATGCACGTCGTCAACGAGCTGCAGGCGGGCTACGTCTTCGGCGACCGCGTGCTGCGCCCGGCGCGGGTCGTGGTCGGCAAGCTCGCGTCGTGAGCGCCGCCTGATCTCCTGATCCCGCGGACTTCAGGGATCGTCCTTGCTCCCGGGCTCGTGGCGGGCGTAACTAGATCCCCTGGAGCCCCACATGGCCGCGCAACCGAGCCCGATCCGCCCGCTCTCGACCGCCCGCGGCGCCCCCCGCAAGCCGATGGCCTGCGCGACGCGCGTGACGCTCTTCGAGCGCGAGATCCGCGAGCGGCTCTCGCCGTCGGGGATCGAGATCCTCCTCGACGCCGCCGAGGTGCTCTCCGAGGGGCAGCGCGAGGAGCTCGACGGCGGCCGGGTGCGCTTCAACGGCAGCACGATGCTCACGATCGATCTCGGCCGCGTCCACGCGGCCCTGCGCGAGCCATGCGACCCGGTGCTCGCCGCCCGGGCCGCGGCCTTCCTCGCCCAGGACGCGCGCGTGGCGCGGCGGGTGCGGGCCATCGCGCAGGCGGAGGCGCGGCGGCTGGCCGGGGCCGCCGTGACGCTCGTGCCGGCCGAGCCGAAGGTGCGCGCCCGCGGGACGATCATCCACATCGATCTCGACATCGAGGCGGCGCTGCCGTAAGCGGGTCCCGGATGGCAGACCGCACGGGCACGTCGCGGGAGTCGGCGCGCGGTGGCCGCGAGGCGCGGCCCCTGGTCGAGGAGCTCTACACGTTTCGCGACGTGGCCCAGCTCCTCGGCGTCGACGAGAGCCGGCTGCGCTACTGGTCCCAGACCGGGTTCGTGGGCCCCAGCCTCCGCCGCAGCGGCCGCCAGTACTACACGTTCATGGACGTCGTCTCGGTGCGGGCGGCGCGCGATCTGCTCGATGCCGGCCTCACGCTGCAGCGCGTCCGGCGCAACCTCGAGGCGCTGCGCGCGGCGCTGCCCTCGGTGGACCGGCCGCTGCTGCGGCTGCGCGTCTGCTCCGACGGCGACCGCCTCGTCGTCGTCGGCGAGGAGGCGGTCTTCGAGCCGAGCGGGCAGCTCATCATGGACTTCGCTCTCGGCCAGCTCGCCACGCCGCGGGCCGAGGTCCAGAGCCTGTACCCCGAGCCCGCCGCGGCGCCCGGCGACCCCGCCGCGCCGCGCACGGCGTACGCGTGGTTCCAGCTCGGGGTCGGCTGCGAGCGCGCCGGCGACGCCGACGGCGCCGCGCGGGCGTTCCGCGCCGCCCTGACGGAGGACCCCAGCCTCGCCGCCGCGCACACGAACCTCGGTCGGCTCGCGCACGCGGCGGGGGACCGGGCGCGCGCGCGGCAGGCGTTCGTCCGGGCGCTCGAGCTCGACCCCGAGCAACCCGAGGCGCGCTTCAACCTGGCCAACGTGTACGACGAGGAGGAGGAGGTCGAGCTCGCCCTCGCCGAGTACCGGCGCGTCGTCACCGCGTGGCCGGACTACGCCGATGCCCGCTACAACCTCGGCTGCGCCCTCGCGCGCGCCGGCGCCGCCGACGAGGCCCGCCGCCATCTCGGCCGCTACCTCGAGGCCGATCCCGACAGCGAGTGGGCGGAGGCCGCGCGCCGTCTGCTGGCGGAGCTCGACGCGTCAGTCCGATAGGCCGACGACCTTCCAGCGGCCGCCCACCTTCTTGAGGATCACGACGAGGCCGCCGCGCTCGAGCCGCGCGAAGGCGATGATCGCGCCGTCGAGCCCGAGGGGCTTGAGGCGGGCCGGCGGCTCACCGAAGCGCGCCCGCGCCGCGGCGTAGGTCATGATGACGACGCG
>DASXVK010000781.1:0-10203 GCA_036504295.1 Polyangia bacterium | reverse complement strand
AATGCCGAGCCGCCCTTCCGCATCGAAACCCGCCTCGCCCCGCCGCGCCGGCGACACCCCGCGCCGGTCGCGCCGCACCCGCCGGCGGCCGCGGCAGCTCGCGCTGCCGGCGCCGCGCACCTGGGGCGGGAGCCGCTCCGGCGCCGGGCGGCCGCGAGGTCCCCGGCCGCGCGTGTGGCACCGCGGCCGGGCCGAGCACCTCGCGCGCCATCCGGTGCACCTCACCTTCCGCGCACGCGCCGGGCTCCCCAGCCTGCGCACCCGGCGGCTCCTCGCGGTCGTGCTCGAGGTAATCACCGCCGTGGCGCACCGTCTCGACTGCCGCATCGTGCACTTCTCGGTCCAGGACGACCACGTGCACCTCATCGTCGAGGCCGACGACGAGCGCGCCCTCTCCGCGGGCGCCCGCGGGTTCTCCATCCGCGTGGCGAAGGCGCTCAACCGCGCCCTGGGCCGCCGCGGGCCGGTGTGGGACAGCCGCTACCACCGGCGCGACCTCACCACCCCGACGGAGACCCGCTGGGCGTTGCTCTACGTCCTGGCGAACTGGCTCGAGGACCACCCCGACGCGCGCGGGCTCGACCCCTGCTCGTCCGCGGCGTGGTTCGACGGCTGGCAGCAGCGCGCCCGCATCGCGACCCCGCCCGGGCCCCCGCCCGTGGCGCCAGCGCACGTGTGGCTGCTCACGACCGGGTGGCAGAAGGCCGGGCCGCTCAGCGTGCGCGCCCGCCCCCGCCCGCCCGCCCGCCGGCTCCGCGGCGCCGGCGCGGGCGTGGCCGATGACGGTGCCACCTGGATCGAGCTGTGACGCGCGCCGCCGCGAGGAGGGCGCGATGCGAGGTCTCGTGGCCGCTGGGATCATCGGTGTCATGGCCTGCGCCGCCGCGGCCGGGTGCAACCGCGGGGCGCGAGACGGCGCCGGCGGCGCCCCGGCGCCGTCGGTGAGCGCGGCGCCGGCGAAGCCCGCGCCCGCCCCACCGGCGCCGCCCGCCGCCCGGCCTCGGCGGCCGCGCCCGCGTCCGTCCCCGCCGAGGCGCCCCCGGCGGCCGCCGACGGATGGGAGCGGCGCGACCTCGGCCGGCTCGGCAAGGACGATCCGCTCTTCCCGTTCGCCGGCACCATCGAGGTGCCGCGGGCCGCGACGTTCGCATCGTCGCGCTCGCGCGGGCCCGAGGACGTGCCCCAGACCTCGGCGCGGTTCAGCCTGCCGGGGCTGGTCGTCGCCCTCGACGAGCGCGCCCCCGGCGCGCCGAAGCTCGCGGGCGCCGAGCCGCTGAAGGGGCGCCTGCGCCGCGACGGCGCCGAGATCCTCGCCGAGAAGGCCGGCGCCGACTGGTTCGTCGTCGGCTACCGGGTGAAGGGCTCGCTCATGGTGCAGGGCGTGCACGCCGGCGTCCGGCCGGGCATCGAGTGCAGCGCGACCGAGGTGCGCGACCGCGCCGCGGTGGACACGGCGGTGCGCATCTGCGCCTCGCTCCAGCCGCGCGCGCCCCGCCGACGGCCCGCGCTCTTCGCCGGCGCCGCGCTCGCGGCGCGCAGCGTAGCGCCGGTTGAAAGCCCCCCACCCGCCGCATACACTTGCGCACCGTGTTCGATCTGACGCAGAAGCTCCTCGCGGCCTCGATCTCCCTCGGTGCGACCTGGGTCATGTGGCTGCTCATCGGCCTGAGCTGCCTCTCCGTCGCCGTCGCGATCGAGCGCGCGGTGTACTTCCTCATGCGGGGTAACTCGGCGGAGCTGCCACGGGCGCTGGCCGCGGCGCTCGGGCGCGGGGACCTGGCCGGCGCACGGCGGCTGTGCGCCGGCGAGCGCCTCGGCCAGATCGTCGGCGCGGCCGGGCTGGCCGTGCTCGACCGGGGGGCGCGCGTGGTCGGCGAGGCCCTCGCCGGGGCGCGGGCCCGCGAGCGCGCCCGCTCCGAGCGGTTCCTGGTCGTCCTCGGCACGCTCGGCAACAACGCGCCCTTCATCGGGCTGTTCGGCACGGTCCTCGGCATCATCAAGGCCTTCCACGATCTCGGTCGCAGCCAGGCCGGCGGCGCCGGGGTGGTGATGCAGGGCATCTCCGAGGCGCTCGTCGCCACCGCGGTCGGCCTCATGGTCGCGATCCCCGCCGTGGTCGCCTACAACGCGTTCATGCGGGTGCTGCGCGGCCAGATGGCCCGCGCCGACGAGATCGCGCACCTCATCCTGGCCCACGCCGGCGACGGCGGCGCCGCGGCCGAGGCCGTGGCCGGCGACACGCCCGCGCCGCTCGCGCCGGACCGGGGGACGGCAGAGCTCGCGCGGCCGCGCGCGGCGGCGCCGGAGTAGCGCCATGGCCGGCGGCACCTCCAGCTACTCCGACGACGACGCCGGCGGCGCCATCGTCGACATCAACGTCACGCCGCTCGTCGACATCGTCCTCGTGCTGCTCATCATCTTCATGGTGACGGCGACCTACATCGTGAACCCGGCGATCCGGGCCGAGCTGCCGAAGGCCGCCTCGGGCGAGGAGGTGAAGACCACCCTCGCCCTGACGCTCACCCGCGGCGGCACGCTCTACGTGAACGGCGAGGCGAAGACCGAGCCCGAGGCGCGGGAGGTGGTGCGGGCGGCCGTGCAGGCGAACCCGAACATCCAGGCGATCATCGCGGCCGACCGCAACGTGCCGCACGGCGACTGGGTCCACGTCGTCGACCTGGCCAAGCTCTCGGGGGTCCGGCGCTTCGCCATCGGGACGGAGAAGTAACCGGTGCACCCGCTCGGGGTCATCGCCGGGCTCGGCGGCTCGATCGTGCTGCACGTCATCGTCGCCGCCGTGGTCGTCGGGATGCCGGTGCGCCGCGAGGTCGCGCCGCAGGCCCCGGTCGAGTTCGAGGTGCAGCCCGAGCCCCCGCCGCCCCCGCCGCCGCCGCCGGCCCCCCCGGCGCCCGAGCCCGAGCCCGAGAAGCCGCCCGAGCCGAAGCGGGCCGCGCCGCCCCCGCCCCGCGCCGCCGCCGCGCCCAGGGCGGCGGTCCCGCGCGCCGCGGCGACCCCGCCCGCGGCGGCCGCGCCGCCGGTCTTCGGCGTGGACCTGACCGACACGAGCCCCGACGGCACCGTCGCGGCCCCCGTCGGCAACACGACGTTGACCGAGCCGTCGCGCCGCGGGCCGCTCAAGCCGGGCCCCGTGGCCGCGGCGCCGCCCCCGCCGCCCCCGCCGCCCCCGCCGCCGGTCACGATCAAGGATCTTCCCGAGGTGCTCTCCGGGCCGCAGATGGACGCCTACCCCGCCGAGTGCCAGGACGCCGAGCGCGCCGGCATCGAGGGGGTCGTCACCCTGACGGTGGTGGTGCTCGACAGCGGCCGGATCGGCGAGGTGAAGCTCGTCAAGGGCATCGACCGCTGCCTCGACGCCGCCGCCCTGCGCCTGATGCGCGAGATCAAGTTCAAGCCCGCCATGGGCACCGACGGCAAGCCCCAGCGGTACCGGATCCCGGCCTACAGGTTCAGGTTCAGGTTCAACCGCTGACGGCCGCCCGCGGCTGGGGCGCGGCCCGGAGCACCTCGACCACCACCGGCGCGAGCCCGTCACGGATCATGCGCAGGTTGCGGGCCGCCTCGCGCGAGAGGTCGATGATGCGCCCGTGGACGTAGGGGCCGCGGTCGGTGATCTCGACCTCGACGGTCCGGCCGTTGCGCAGGTTGGTGACGAGGCAGATGGTGCCGAACGGGAGCCGCGGGTGCGCCGCGGTCAGCGCGTCCATGTCGTAGCGCCCGCCGCTCGCGGTGCGCCGGCCGTGGAAGCCGGGGCCGTACCACGACGCGGTGCCCATCTCGGCGGGCATCCGCGGCGGCGGCGGGGGGGCCGGCGGCGGCGGCGGGAGCGGCAGCTCGAAGTGGTGGGGGTGCAGCGGAGGCGGGTCGTGCCGGGTGACCGGGGCCGTGCCGCCGCAGCCGGCGGCGGTCACGACCGCGAGCAGCAGCGCGGCCCCACGCGCGCCCCTGCGGGTGGAAGGTAAGCCAGGCACAGGGGGGCCATTGTATGCAGAGGTTGGCCCCGAGCGATCGGAAATCGACCGGCGCGATCGGTAAGCGCCAACCGACGGTCAGCCGATCCCGGGAGGCTAGCCCGGCGTCGCCGCGGTCGCCGCGATCGCGAGCCCCCCACGAGCCGCGAGCCGCCGGAGCGCGGCCGCGGCGGCGTCCGCGGCGACGACGCCCGCGGGGAGGTAGGCGACGAGCCACACGCTCGCCGTGGCGGCCGTCACCTTGACGCGCTCGTCGTCGGTGATCGGCGTGCCGAAGGGGCCCGCCGCGTCGACCAGCGTCGGCTTCCCCGCGAGGTCGAACGGCCCGCGCATCGAGGTCATGCTCTCGCCCGGCCGGCCGGCGCGCAGCGTGAACGGCGGCTGCAGGGCGCGCGTGTCCATGACGCAGGCCGGCACGCACAGCTCGAGCGAGAGGCAGTTGTTGAGGTCAACCTGCGGGCCGATGGGCGGCAGCTCCTCGCCCTTGAGGACGCGCCGCAGGAGCGCCTCGGACGCGGGGCGGTAGCGCGTCGGGTCGCAGCCGGCGGCGCGGAAGAGCTTGCGGACCGCGGCGACGGTCGGGTGCGCCGCGAGCTGCTCGACGGCGTAGGCCGCGCGCGCGGCGGCGGCGGCGTCGCGGCGCAGCGCCGCCAGCGCGTCGGGGTCGCCGGCGCCGGGCGCCAGCTCCGCCCACAGGAGGGTCCAGCCGCTGAGCTCGTGCGTGACGGTCGGGGGAAACCTCATGGTCACCTCGAAGTGGGGCTCAGCGCCGGCGGCGGCGGAGCGCGAGGAGGGCGAGGAGCGCGAGCACGGCGGCCAGGCCGCCGCTGGCCGGCGCGGCGCGGCAGCCGCAGCCGCCGCTCGACGCGCCCACCCCCGCGCTCCCGGCGTCGGCGCCGGGCCGGGCCGCGTCGACCGCCGCGTCCCGCGCGAGCGGCGCGTCGGCCGGGGCGGCGGCGTCGGCGGGGGCGGCCGCGTCCGCCGGTGCGCCGCCGTCCAGCACCGGCGGCGTGCACGACGCCGGGCGGAACGTGAGCTGGTCGATGACGGCGCCGGTCGTGTCGTAGGCGGTGCCCGTCGCCGTCGCGTCCGCGACGTCGACCACGAGGTACGACACCTTCTTCGCCGCGACGAGGACGCTCGCGGCCGACGGGTCGGGCTCGTACATCGGCGCGCCGCCGGCGCCGACGACGAGGTAGTCGATGCAGCCCTCGTGGCCGCGCTGGTAGTAGTGGTCGTGGCCGGCGAAGATCGCGCGCACGCCGTACTGGAGCATCAGCGGCACGACCTTGAGCTGCACGTCCGGCGAGCCGCCGTGGCTGCTCGCGTCGCCGTAGCTGAAAGCGCCCTGGTGGGCGACGAGGAAGATCAGCTTGCCGGCGGCGGAGGCGGCGGCGAGGTCGGCGTCGAGCCAGGCGATCTGCGCGTCGGTGATGAGCGGGTCGCGGCCGCTCGTCAGCGTCGTCGGGCCCTCGTAGTTGTCGATCACCGCCAGGTGCACCTGGCCCCAGTCGAACGAGTAGTAGTAGGGGTGGGCCGCGCCGGCGAACGTCCGCGCGCTCATGAGCGCGTCGAAGAAGGTGGTATCGATGCTCTCGTGATTGCCCATCGTCGGGAAGAGCGGGTGCGCGTTGAGCCAGAAGCGCTCCACCTCGAAGAACTCGGTGTAGCCGCGGTCGTCGCCCGAGACGGCGGGGAGGTTGAGCGCGAAGTCGCCCACGTGGGCGACGAAGGCGACGCCGGGGTGGTTGGCGCGCATGGCCGCGACCAGCGCCTCGTGATCGGCGCGGGTGCTGGTCTGCGCGATCGAGTTGTCGCGGTCGTCGCCGTACACCATGAAGCTGAAGCTCGCGCTGGTGCCCGGCGCCGGCGCGGTGCGCAGCGCGCCCGTCGCCGGACCGGCCGTCTCGAACGCCTTGTCGAGGGTGAACGTGTACGCGGTGTTCGGGCTGAGCCCCGTCAGGTGCACCTTGTGGTACCGGTCGCAGGTCGGGTCGGTGAAGGCGCTCGTACCGCCGGCCGCGGGCGTGAGCACCAGCGTCGGGGTGCTGTCGTTGGGCGTGCCGGTCAGGGCGTCGACATAGCAGTTGTTGCCGAACGACGACTCGCCCTGGTGGTGCATGGTGTACCAGGCGACCCAGGCCTCGGTGTCCGTGACGCCCGTGATGATCGGGCCGTTCTGCGTGTACGGGTAGAGGTCGGCCCACGCCGCCGCGGAGACGGCGAGGACACAGCAGACGATCGCGGCGCGCACCGGGGCAGTATACCAGCCCCGCCGTGCGGCCGCGCGCCCGCACGCGCGGCCGTCGCGCGCACCGCAGATTGTGCGGCCCCGGCGACCGCACCGCAAATTCTGCGGTCCCGGCCGCGGGTGGGCCGCGCCCCGGCCGGCGACGCGCGCCTGAGGCGAGCCGCAGGCGCGCCTCGACGTGGCCCGAGGGCAGCGCCGGCCCGGGTGTCCCCGCGTCCTTCCTCCCAGTGTAAGTATTGAGAATTGTTGATTGCTGCTGGAGCTGCCACAGTGAAGCTTGGGGCCCTCGTGCCTCCCCTCCGGGCCCCGGGCTCGACAGAAGCCCGAGGCCAACACGAGGACCCCAGATCGCCGTTGCGATCCGGACTCTCGTATAGCAACACCCGTGCCCGTCCCCACAATTCCTGGCAGGTGAGTAAAACCAGCGTGATACGTCAGAGGTCCCGGAGCGGACCCGCCGCGCGCACCGCAAAATTGGCGGTCCCGTGACAAGACGCGACCCTGCCGCGAAGGCACGCTGGCGTGAGGGCGCGCCGACTCAGCGGCGCCGGCTGTCGGGGGCCGTGAGGCCGTAGGCCTTGATCTTGGCCTGGAAGGTCCGCAGCGGCATCGCGATCAGCTCGGCGGCGCGGGTCTGGTTGCCGCCGGTGGCAGCGAGCGCGGCCTCCATGCGCGACCGCTCCAGCTCCCGCACCTCATCATCTATGGGGCGGAACCGGGGGCTGGTGGGCGCGGGGACGTCGGGCACGAGCGTGTCCTCGCCGACGGCCGGTCGGGCCGCGCCGCCCGACGCCGGGGCGAGCCGCGCCAGGATGTGCTCGGGCTCGAGCAGCGGCCCCCGCACCGCGGCCGCCGCGTACTCCATCAAGTTCTTGAGCTCGCGGATGTTCCCGGGCCAGGCGTACCCCAGCAGCGTGCGCATGCCGGCGTCGGAGATGCCCATCGGCGCCACGCCGGCGCGGGCGCAGGCCTCCGCCAGGAAGCCCCCGGCCAGGATCCGGAGCTCCTGCTTCCGGTCCCGCAGCGGCGGCAGCCACAGCATGCCGCCGCTCAGGCGGAAGAAGAGGTCCTGGCGGAAGCGCCCCTCCCGGACCTCCTGGTCGAGGTTGCGGTTCGTCGCCGCCACCACCCGGATGTCGATGTCGCGCTCGCGGACGTCGCCGAGCCGCATCACGCGCTTGGTCTCGAGCACGCGCAGGAGCTTCGCCTGCGCCGTCGGTGGCAGCTCGCCGACCTCGTCGAGGAGCACGGTGCCGCCGGCGCCGCGCTCGAGCAGGCCCGGCTTCGCTCCGACGGCGCCGGAGAAGGCGCCGCGCTCGTAGCCGAAGAGCTCGCTCTCGACCAGCGTCTCCTGCAGCGCCGCGCAGTTGAAGGCCACGAGCGGGCCGCTGCGCCGGGCCGACCACTCGTGCAGGGCGGTGGCCGCCAGCTCCTTGCCGGTGCCGGTCTCGCCGTAGACGAGCACCGGCAGGTCGGAGGCGGCGAGCCGCTCGATCAGGGTGTACAGCCGCAGCATCGCCGGATCCGCCACCACGATCCGGTGGGGGCCGACCTCCACCGTGCGGAACGACTGGGTCGACGCGGCGACGGCGCCGGCGCGCGCCTCGAGGGCGGCCGCGCGCGCCGCGCCGATGAGCGCGTCCACGTCGCAGCCGTCGACCGGGCAGCAGGCGTAGCCGAGACGCGCGTCGGCCACGACCAGCCGGATCGCGTCGAGGAGCCGGCGCGCGGCCGCGGCGGCCTCCTGCGCGCCCACCTCCGGCATGAGCACCAGCAGGTGGCCGCTGTCGGCGGTGCCGACGACATCCATCAGCCGCAGCGGCGGCCCGAGCGCGAGGGCGAGGCGCGCCAGGTCCGTCCGGGTGGTCCCGGCGATGACCACGACGGTCAAGGGGCGGTCGTAGCGCAGGCACCGCTCGACCTCCTCCTCGGTGCGCTGGTGAAAGTACGCCGCGTCGACCAGCACCCGGGCGGGCTCCGCGCGCACGCTCGAGTGGAAGACGAGCGTGACGTTGCAGATGGTCACGACGTCGCCCGAGGCCAGCCGGCGCGACCCGGCCACCCGCTCGCCGTTGACGCGGGTCCCGTTCGAGCTGCCGAGGTCGCAGATCTCGGCCTCGCCCCCGGTCATGAAGACCTTGGCGTGCGTGCGCGAGACCGACGAGTCCATGAGCCGGAGCTGCGCGCCGTCGGCGCGGCCGATGAGGACCTCGCCGGTGCGGGGGAGCTGGAAGAGCGACGACGAGTCCCGCTGGAAGACGAGCAGGTACTGGCGCTCGCTGGCGCCGGCGGGGGCCTCGCCCGCGGCGTCGGGGTCGATGGTGCGCTCGTCCCAGCGCCCCGCGGGCGGCTGGGTCTGGGCGCGGGGATCGCTCGGAGGCGGCGGCTCGGCCATCGCGGGGGTCGAGTCTCGCACGGCCAAGTGCCGGGATCAACAGTCATTCTGGCGCTTGTGTCGCGGCCGCCGTTCTGAGATAATCCTGCCGCACCGCGCCATGACGGGCGCGGCCAGCGGGGCACCCATGACCTACCGCATCCTCCTCGTCGCGAGCCTCACCTTCGCCCTCGGCTGCGAGGGCGGCAACCCGACCGCCGCCGTCGACGACATGCCGCTCGGCGACGTCTCCGCCGACGACATGAAGGCCGACGGCAACTGGGGCGCCGCCCTCACCTGCAAGCCGGTCCCGGCGCTGCCGCGCCTGACCAAGCCGCGCATCACGGTGTCGCTCAACGGTCTCACGCTGCGGCTGAGCGACGACGCCGGCGGCTTCAACAAGGTGTTCCCCATCGGTCCGGGCGCCATCGAGCACGGCGAGACCGCCGCGGGGCACGGCGAGTCGAAGAGCTACTACCCCGTGATCGCGGCGGGCACCCACGACTTCGCGATCACCCCGTCGAGCATCCAGCCCTGCAAGACCTGGTGGACGGACGCGGCGACCGGGGAGAAGTCGCCGGTCTTCGCCGGCCTGCCGTTCATGTCGTGGTCCGGCGCGTACGCCATCCACGGCCCCGTCGACAACTACCGCGCCGCCAACGGCGGCAACCTGCGCCGCGGCTTCGTGTCGCACGGCTGCATCCGCATGGAGGCCGCGGACGTGCTCGAGGTCTACGCCCGCATCAAGGGCGTCGCCAAGGTCCCGGTCCACGTCCAGCGCGAGGCCGAGCGGGATGCGAACGGCGCCCGCATCGACGTCCCCGCGCGCTGGCTCGGCGCCGAGTGCGCCGTCGACGCCGACTGCAACTTCACCGGCGGCTTCTGCAAGGCCAACCGCTACAGCGGCCGGAGCTTCTGCAGCGTGCGCTGCACGTCCACCTGCGCCGACAGGGCCGGCCTCCCGACCACGTTCTGCGTGACCGACCCCGACGACGCGACCAAGGGCCTGTGCGTGCCGAAGATGGTCGCGCAGAACGAGGACTGCCGGCCGCTCGATCACTTCGTCGCGCGCACGGTGGCCCGCTTCAAGCAGCCCGGCGTCACCGCCACCGCCTGCGTCCCGGGCTCGCCGGGGTGGGTGGGCGACCACTGCTTCGCGGACAGCGACTGCCAGACCGGCAACTCCTGCGAGGGCGCCACGGCGAGCGCGCCGGGGCAGTGCACCCAGGGCTGCACGCGCTACTGCCCCGACATGCCCGGCTGGCCCAGCACCTTCTGCGTGAACGACCCCGCCCTGGGCGGCGCGGCCTGCGCCCGCGAGTGTACGCCGGCGTCGAACGCCTCGGAGTGCCCCGGCGACACGAGCTGCGTGCCGCGCACCCGCAACGGCGACGCCGCGACGACCCGCAACGTCTGCCTGTAGCGCCCCGCGCGCTTGACCCCGCCCCCGCCGGTCCCCACATCTCCCGTACGTGAGGGAGCGCGTGGACCGATCGGTGCTGGATCTTTGCCGTGCGGTTGGAGCCCATCGCGTGAGTGCTGGCGGGCTGTGCCTGCCAGCACTCTGCGCGGGGGGTCAAAGGGACCCT
>DASXVK010000780.1:0-11469 GCA_036504295.1 Polyangia bacterium | reverse complement strand
TGCATCACGACCCTCGACCTCGTCTGCAAGGGCCAGTGCGCCGGCATCGGCTTCACCGACCTCGCCGCCGCGCAGGCCTACACGCTCGCCGACTGCCAGGCCGGCAACTTCAACAACGTCACCAAGGACTGCTCGTCCACGAGCAGCTTCTTCAACACCACCGGCTACTACCGCTGCTGCTGCGCGCCGTGAGCGCCGCGGTGCCGCCTCCGTCGCGGTCCTGCCACTTCCGGGGCGCTACGCGTTGCACGCGAATTCCCTTCCGTACCGCAGGGTGCCGCTGACCGAGCTCCAGTACTTTGACTTCGCGGCCGGCGGCTGCACGATCCAAGCTGCGCGCTATCCGCGCAGCAGCGCGCGGAAGCCCGCCTGCTCGAAATGGTGGTCTGCGGTGAGCGCCTCCTGCAGCCCGCGCGCGGTCATCAGTGCGAACGAGATGCAGTCCGTCAGGCTCCAGTCCTTGTCCGCCCGCGCGCGGTACAGCTCCAACCCTTGCTCGATGAGCGCGCGGTCCGCGTGGGCGCACTCGACCTCGGGATCCGCCCGCAGCTCCTCGATGACCCGAACGGCGAGCGACCGGTGTTGGTGCTGGCACAGCGCGTCCGCCACCTCGGTCAGCACGGCGTCGGTGGTCACCAGGCGCCGGCTGGCCGCGGCCGTCGCGACCGCCTTGTCATGCCACTGGTCGTCCGGATTGACCAGCGCCAGCAGGTACTGGGTATCGACGAACACCCGCTTCATCGCCGCCGCGCTCCGTGGGCGTAGTGGTCGTGGTTGACGGAGAGATCGGATGGCAGACCGCACGGGCGGGCGGCAGCGACGAGCCGGCGCAAGGATCCGGATGCGGGGACCAGCGGCGCCGGGGTGGCAATCACCAGGTAGGTCGCGCCCTCCTCCAGGCGCGTCGCATCCAGCGGCTCGAGCGCTCCCTGGCACGCGCGGGCGAAGAACCGCTCCTCCCCGGATGCGCCGCCGCTCGCCGCGGGTGGGCTGCCTGCGGCGTAGGCCGCGCCTGCCTCGCGGGCGGCGGACGGCGGCCCCGCGTCTTGCGGCGCTCTCACCCAGGTAACGTCCCCACGGCGGTCCGTGATGTCGACCCGCTCACCGCCCTTCGCGACGATCTCGTACCGCGAGCCACGGCGCTCGACGTTGAACTGACGGTGGCTTGTCCCGCGCTTGGTGACCAGCCGCGGCGCGAGGCCCCGGAGCAGCGACGCCGGGAGCCCGAAGTCGACCAGGTCCCCGTCAGTCGTCCGGCACAGCAGAATGGCGCCGAGGGCTGAACGTGCGTCGAGCGCCTCCTCGTCGAAGCCGAACCACCACGAGCCGGGCTTCGCACTATCAGTGACGGCGGGGAGCACCACCCAGTCACCGGCAGCGGTACGCGCCCACGCGCCACGGTCGAGGTGAAGCTCGACGCCGCGCTCCCTCAACGCGCGCACGAACCCCACACGGAGATCGCCCCAGTTCACGGTTGTTCTGGACATGTCAATAATATGTATACATACATGTAACATGTCAAGGGGCCCGAGACCGTCACGCCGGATCGCGCCCGGCGAGGGTCAGGTCACCTGCGGGGAGATCAACGGTTGGCCGGGCGCGGATCTGATGTTCGACGCGCCCGCGCAGGTCACCCTGCAGCGCGGGCGGTGAGCGGCGGGGTTCACTTCACGTTCTGGCAGGGGAGCTCGTCGGTGTCGCCGGTGCTGTAGTACTCCGTCGGCCCGAACTTCTTGTTCTTCTGCGCCGGCTGCTTGAAGACCACCTCGAACAGCCGGCACTTCGCGCCCTGCTTCACGGCGACCTTCGTCGCGATGCGGCGCGAGGTGACGACGGTCGCCTTCTTCGTCTTGAGGACCTCGTTCGTCCAGTCCTTGTCGACGATGACGACCTTGAGGATGGTGTCCTGGGTCCACTTCGCCTTCATGACGGCGGCCATCTCCTTCTCGAGCTTGGCGTCCTTCTTGCCCGCCTTCGGGAGCTGCACGCCGCCCTTGGCCGCGTCCGCGGCGCTCACGGTCACGGTGAAGTCGCCCTTCGCCATCGGCGTCTGCAGGTTGACGACGGCGTTGCGCTGGTTGCGCGCCATGCACCGGCCGCCGACGCTCAGCGTCAGCTTGTGGCTGCCCGGCGTCAGCGCCGGCAGCACCACGTCGTTGTAGGCGCGGTGCGGCGACTTCTCGGTCCGGTCCGGCTGGCCGTTGAGCGCCTGGTCGAAGCGGATCGAGGTGCTCTTGCGGAAGCTCTCCGGCGCCATCTTCTCGGCGTAGAACTCGCCGCCGTCGCCCACGGGCTTGCCGTCGACGAGCATGCTGTAGGTGCGCCAGACGTCGTCGCCCGTGTGGCACTCGACGCCCTCGGCCCGGAAGCTGTTCTCGAGGGACCGCGGCAGATACGCGCGGAAGAAGATCGGCTGCCCGGCCGTGAACGTGCTCGTGAACTGGGCTGGCTTCTCGGGCGTGGTGACCGCCGCCGCCGACGGGGCGAAGACGATCGTGCCGGCCCGCTCCTTGTGGACCGGGGTCACGAAGCCGTTGTCGGGGACCGGCGCGAGCGGGGCCGCGGCCGCGGGGACGGCGCCGAGCACGCCGCCAGCGAGGAGCGTGAGGAAGAGGCTGCGCGAACGGGCGGACATCGGGAGACCTCCTTGAGATGGACGGCGGTGCGGCGGCCAACCCGGCGCCGCGACCCGGGCGGAGGGTCGCACCGCGCCCACGCCGTGTCCAGCCCCAGGCGCGCCGATGTGAGCCGATGTGAGCCGATGTTGCGGCGGCGCCTGCGGGCGCGAGCCAGGGCTGCGCTCGTCTCGGGTAATCCCGTGTCACCCGGCGTCACGGCGCGGCGGCACCGGAGCCGTGCCACGGTCGCGGGGTGCTCTCATCTTCGCTCGGTGAGCTGCCCGTCCTGGCCGCATTCCTGGCGCTGGCAGGGTGCGGCGGGGTTGCCGACCCCGCGCGTGCCCAGGCCGACGCCGGCGGTAGCGCCGACGCCGTGGACCCTGCGAACGACACCACGCCGCCGACCGTCGGCGTGACCGCGCCACACCGGGTACGGCGGCATCATCGCGCGCGGCCGCGACCACGTCGTCGAGAACAACGTCATCAAGAGCACGCTGTTGCGGCTCATGGACGGTGGCGCCATCTACTCGTTCGGCGACGATTGCACCGGCGGGATCTGGCGCCACAACATCATCGAAGACGTGGTCGGGTCCACGGAGGGGAGCGTCACGCCCAGCACCAGCAATTACTCGGTGGGGATCTACTTCGATCAGTGGTGCCACGACATGACGGCCGCCAGCAACAGCGTGATCCGCGCGGGCGGGATCGGGATGTACGTGCAGCTCAACGATGCGCGCATCACGATGACCAACAACCTCATCTACGACAGCGGCCAGAAGGTGGCGATGGTGCAGCTCGTGCAGCACACGACCGGGACGTACGGCGGGCACGTGTTCACCGGGAACACCCTGTACCCGACGACCGACTCGGCCACCTTCTTCTACCTCGTGCAGGAGGACGGCACCGCGTTCGTGGACTGGGGAACGATGGGCGGTAACCAGTACTGCAACCCGTACAGCAGCCCGACGCCGTTCATCGCGTACGGGAACGGCCCCGGGGGGCCCGGGTGGCATGAGGTCGCGCTCGCCGGCTGGCAGAGCCTGGGCGGCTTTGGCCACGACGTGGACGCCACCGACGTGTATGCCCATTTCGCGGCGGGGGTGCGCCCGGAGCGGCTGTTCGTCAACCCCACGGCCGCGCCGCTGCCGGTGGACCTGTCCGCCGGCACCTACAAGGACCTGGCTGGCAATCCGGTCAGCGGACCCGTGGCGCTCGCGCCGTACACGTCGCTGATCCTGATCCAGGAGAGCCCCTGAGGCGTCTCGGGTAATCCCGTGTAAACCGGCGTCACTGCGCGGTGGCACCGGAGCCGTGCCAGGGTCGCGCGGTGTGCTCCTCTCGGCTCGGTGAGCTGCCCGACGCGACGTTCCGCGACTTCGTCGAGCGCCTGCCCGACGGCGTGCTCATCTTCGATTCCGCGCGGCACCCGCAGCTCGCGAACCGGGCCGGACGGCTCGCCCTCGCGCTCGCGGCGGCTGCGGGCGAGCCGGGGCGGCCGGGCGGACGCCCGCCGGCGGCCGGGGAACTCCTCGCGGCCGTCCCGGCGCTCACCAGCGCGGGCGGCGCCCCCGCGGCGCGGGCGCGACTCGCGATCTCGAGCACCTGCGGCCTGCACCTGGAGGGCCATCGCCTGGCGCTGCGCCACGTCGGCCTGCTGGTGCGCCGGGAGGTGGTCCGGGAGCATGAGCTGCACCGGCAGCTCGTCGAGCAGCTCGGGCTGAGCGCGTCGGCCGCCCGGCTGGCTGCGCGGGTGTGCCGCGGGTGGTCCAGCGTCGCGATTGCCCGCGCCTTCGGCCTGCCCGCGGCGACGGTGCGGTGGCGGCTCCACCGGATCTACGCCCAGCTCGGGGTCCGGTCCCGCACCGCGCTGCTGGCGCGCCTGGCCGAGAGCCTGCAGCCCGAGCCCGTCGTGGCCGAGGCGGCGGAGGCTCCGACCGACGACGGTGGTGACCACCCGTCGCCCGCGGCGCTCGCGGCGGCGCGCGCGTTCCTGGACCGGCTCGAGATCGGCTATGCCGCCGTGACCCCGGAGGGGCGCCTCCGGTGGGCGAACGCCGCCGCGCGCCGGCTGCTCCTCGACGATCGCGCGGCGGTCGCGGCCGTGGGCGGCGCGGTCGCGGCGCTCCTGGCCGGCCTCCTGCGCGACGGCCGACCCGCGCTGGAATCGGCGCGGCTCGTCCTCCCGCGGCGCACCCTGCGAGCGGCGGTGTGGCGCAGCGGGGTGGGGCTCCTCGGGCTCCGGCTGCACCAGGAGTCGCCGCGGGCCGAGGAGAGTGAGACGCACCTGCAGGCGACGTTCGGGCTATCGCCGCGGCAGGCGCAGGCGGCGGTCTTGCTCGTCGCGGGCCGATCGAATCGCGAGATCGGCACGGACCTGGGGATCAGCGAGGGCGGGGTCGTGTCGCTGAGCAGCCGGGTGTACGCCAAGCTCGGCGTCGCCGGGCGGGCCGCCCTCGCCGCGCTCTACTCCGAGATGATCCCGCGGGACCGCTCGCCCGCGGCTCCGCGCTCGTCGACGACGGCCCACGTGCCTGGCAGGACCAGGCCGTAACCGCCCGGCCCCATGGTGATCAGCCGGTCGCCGAGCGCCTTGCGCACGCGGCTGATCGCCACGGCCACGCGGCTCTGATGCCGCAGCGGGTGGTAGTCGAGGCCCCACGCCTCGCGCGCGAGCTGCGCGATCGGGATGCGGGCGCCCGGCGCGCGCGCGAGCGGCCGGAGCACCTCGAGGAGCGTGAGGTGCCGCGACAGGTCCACCCAGCGGCGCCCGACCTTGACGCGGGCCCGCACGAAGTCGATGACCACCGCGAACCGGGCGAGGTCCACGTGCTCGAGCTGCCCGCGTGACAGCCGCAGCGTCGTCGCCTCGTCCCGGAGCTCGACCAGGACCGGCTCGGTCAGCCCGAGGCGACCCGCCAGGCGGCCGCCCGGGGACGCCGTCGCCGCCGTCTCCCCCGCCAGCGCGGCGAGCCCCGCGGCCGCGGCCTCCTCTTCCAGGCGCAAGCCGGCCTCGCGGCCGCAGGCGAGCGCGCGCTCGAGCTGGGCGCGCGCGGCCGCGTCGTCGCCGCGCATGCGCGCGAGGGCGGCCCCGAGCAGCGCCGCCCGCGCGACCTCGACCGCGTAGCCGGCCGCCTCGGCGGCGGCGCGGGCGTCGTCCCAGGACGCCACCGCGTCGGTCAGGTCCCCGAGCCGGCCGGCGGCTTCCGCCGCCAGGAGGCGCGCGCGGCAGGCGAGGTAGCGCCAGCCGGCGCGCCCGGCGCGCTCTTCGGCCGCGACGGCGCCGTGGCGCGCGCGCCGCACCTCCCCGGCCCACAGCAGGATCTCGGTGCGGGCCAGCTCGAGCTCGAGGCCCTCGAAGCCCTCGGCGGGGCCGCGCCGCTGCACCGCGGCGAGGGCCGTGCGCGCGCCGCCGCCCGCCGCCTGAGCGAGCGCGGCGATCGCCTGGAGCCGGGCCGCCGTGCCCGGTGCCTGGCGCACGCGCCGCGCGCCGGCCAGCGCGAGGGCGCGCGCCGCGGCGAGCTGCCCCTGCGCGAGCAGCGCGGCGGCGATGACCGCCTCGAGGCGTACGCGGTCGCGCGCCTGGCCGGCCTCGCGCGCGGCGCGCAGCACGTCGGCGAGCGCGCTGACGACGCGGGCGGGGTGGCCGAGGACCCGCGCCGCCTCGCCCCACATGCAGGCGCCGGCGCTGCGGTGGGACTCGAACCCGCTCCGCGCCGCCAGGGCGTTGGTCTCCTCGGCCAGCGCCGCCGCCTGTTGCACGTCGCCGCAGTAGTAGATCTCCTCCGCGCGCCAGGCCCGCGCCGCGAGCCGGAAGAACAGCGTCTCGTCGAACACGTCGGCGCAGGCGGCCTCGCAGGGCGTCCCCGCGCCGCCGGCGGCCGCGACGACCCGCGCCAGCGACTCGAGCAGCGGCAGGTCGACCGCCTCGCCGCAGCGTGCGAGCGCCTGCCGCGCCCGCGTCAGCGCGCGGGCGGCCACGGCGTACGACTCGCAATCGTGCGCGACCAGCGCCCCCAGCCAGGCGCTCACGGCACGCCCCGCCGGCCCCAGGCGGCTGAACGTGCGCTGCTCGCGGCGGAGCACGCGGGCTGCCGCGTCCACGGCCCCGGAGCTGCGATGGCACTCGGCCGTGAGCGCCGCGGCCCAGACTCGCACGAGCGGATCGAGCGCCCGCAGGCCGCGGGCGCGGTGCAGGTGCCGCAGCGCCTCCTGCGGGTCGTTTCTGAAGTAGGCGATCTCGCCCAGGGCGACGACCGCGAGGGGCTCGCCGGCGCGCGCCAGCGCCTCGACCTCCTGCCGCGCCCGGGCGACCTCGCCCTGCCGCGCCCGCAGGCGGGCGCGCAGCACCTGTAGCGGCGGCGACAGCGGCCGTGACTCGCCGAGCGCGTCGATCGCCCGCGTGAGCTCCCGCTCCACCACCGCGTTGACCGGGATCGGCCGCCGCAGGTTGGGGGCGAAGCGCGCGAGGATCGCCTCGGCCACCTCGTGCGCCCCGCTCGCCACGGCGTGGTGCACGATCTGGAGCTCCAGCGCCTCGTCGGCGTGCGGCGCCTGCGCGAGCCGGCGGTAGTACTCCAGGCAGCGGCGGTGCTGCGCCGGTCCCGGCGCGAGCGGCGAGGCGCCCACGGCCTCGCGGACGAGGTCCGGGGCGGCGACCCGATCCGGGGTCGGCCGCTCGAGGAAGAAGCGGGCGGCCAGGCGCTCCACGGCCAGCGCGCCGGCCGTCGCCGGGCGGCCCGCCAGCAGGACCGCGGCGGGGATGGGCGCACGGTGCGCGCAGGCCTCCGCCAGGATCTCGGCCTCGAGTGGCGGCAGCAGCCGCAGGCCCAGCGGGTCGTCCCCGACGGCGCCGGTCGGCCGGGCGAAGGCCTGCTTGATGTTCCATGGGGTCGACGCGCTCAGGCGGCCGACCTCCTCCGGCGCGATCGCGGCCGGGCCGTAGTTCTGCTCAAGCGCGGCCCACAGGGCGCGCGTCTCGTCCGGCGCCAGGGTGCCGAGCCGCACCACGAGGTGATCGATGACCGCGGGCGAGACCGGGAGGGCCTCCCGCGCGGCGGCGAAGAACCAGAGCGGGCGGTGCAGCGCGGCGAGGTGGGCGACCGCTTCGAGGACGTTACCGCCGGCGCCCACGTGGGCGTCATCCAGGCACACGATGAGCGGCGCCCGCCCCGCGGCCGCGAGGAGCACGGCGATGGCGTCGGGGTGGTGCGAGACCCGCGCGCCGAGCTGCGCCGCCGCCGTGGCCGCGACGGCCGCGATGCCCTCGGCGGGCCGGCACCGCTGATAGACGAGGCCCGCGCCGACGCGCGCGGCCAGGGACTCCGCCGCGCGCAACATGAACGAGGTCTTGCCGACTCCGGCCACGCCGAGCACCAGGACCAGCCGCAGGCCCTCGGTGGCCGCGGCGCAGCGGGCGAGCTCGGCCCGGCGCCCCACGAACAGCGACGGTGACCGCGGCACCGGCTCGACGAGCGCCCGCGTCTGGTCGCGCGCCGCGCCGCCGGCGCCATCCTCCTGTCCGTCTGACACGTTGGGCACCAGTATAAAGCCTCCCCGGGGCGGCTGTCACCGCCCACCGCGCGGGCCGACATCATGAGCCGGCCGGTCCGCGCGCCCGCCAGTTACTTCGCATTGCATGAGATGACGCGCGCAGCGGCCCGTCGGTGACGACGGCGCTGGGGCGGTCGGCCGCGGGCGGGCCAAAGCAAACATCCCAGTCTTCTACCGGCGAACGGGCGGCGGGATAATCGATCCAGTGCCACTGCCGGGTCGCGGCACGGAGGATCGCATGACCAATCGCTCGGGCCCCGCTCTCTTCGTCGTGCTCGCTCTCCTCCTGCTCGCCCCCGCGGTCGCGCGCCCGGGCGAGAACCCGAGCCTCGGCCTGCCGGCCGCCGGCCGCCTCCAGGCCGCCGGCCGGGTCGACGGCTTCCACGGCGGCTACACCGACCGCGTGCCGCTCGCGGTTCCGGCCTTCCACGGGGTCGAACCGTCCCTCGGCCTGAGCTACATGTCGAGCGCGGGCCAGGGCACCGCCGGCGTCGGCTGGGCGCTCGCCGGCGTGAGCGTCATCGAGCGCGCCGCCCCCGGCCGCGGCACGCCCGCCTACGGCGCGAGCGACATCTTCCTGCTCGACGGCGTCGAGCTCGTGCCCTGCGCCGCGGGGAGCGTGAGCCCGAGCTGCACCACCGCCCTCGCCGCCTACGGCGCGAGCGCCGGCTACTACTCGACCAAGGTCGAGAGCTACACGCGCATCAAGTACGTGAGCGGGACGAACACCTGGGCGGTGACGCAGAAGAGCGGTGTCGTCGCGACCTACGGGCCGGTGCTGAACACGAGCCTCGGCACCTACCGCTGGGCTTTGGCCTCGACCCGTGACCTCCTGGGCAACACGGCGAGCTACGTCTATGCCTGCCGGGCCGAGGGCGAGTGCTACCTCGACGCGGTGACCTACAACGGCGTCGTCGTGAAGCTCTACTGGGAGACGCGCCCGGACACCTTCTCGTACGCCACCGGGGCGCCGGCCCTCGTCTCCGTCACCCAGCGCCTCAAGACCGTCGATGTCTGCGTCGGGAGCCCGGTGAGCCCGAGCGCCTGCGCCCTCGGCGCCGACAGCCGGCGGGTGCGCGCCTACCATCTCGCCTACGCCACCAGCGCTCCCACCGTCCGGTCGCTCCTCACGGCCGTCACGGAGTTCGGCCGTGACGCCGTCCTCAATGGCGCGGGGGCCGTGACCGGCGGCACGGCCTTGCCGCCGATCCGTCTCGGCTATCAGTCCGGCGGCAACGGCTTCGTCTCGGCCGACTGGGCCGCCGCGAACGCCCTGGGGGCGGACTACCACAACCACGTGCGCACGGGCGACTTCAACGGCGACGGCAAGGAGGACATCATCTATACGCGGCCCGGCTGGGGCGGGTGGGACGTGCGCCTGTCGAGCGGCAGTGGCTTCACCTCCCAGACCTGGGCTACGGGGGTGAACTACCTCGGGACCGACGACTGGAACTACGTCTTCGCCGCGGACTTCAACGGCGACGGCAAGACCGACCTCGCCTTCACGCGGCCCAACTGGAACGGCTGGCGGGTGCAGCTCTCGACCGGGACCGGGCTCACCGATCAGTTCTGGAGCACGATCCCGGACAACATGGGCTCGGACACCTACAACCTCGTCGTGAGCGGCGACTTCAACGGCGACGGCAAGACCGACCTCGCCTTCACGCGGCCCAACTGGAACGGCTGGCGGGTCCTCCTCTCCACGGGGAGCGGCTTCGCCGTCTCGGCCTGGATGACGAGCCCCGACAACCTGAGCGGAGACAACAGCAACATCGTCCGGACCGGCGACTTCAACGGCGACGGCAAGACCGACATCGCCTTCACCCGCCCGGGCTGGGGCGCCTGGCGCGTGCTGCTCTCCACCGGGACCGGCTTCACCTCGCTCACGTGGTACACGGCGGGGAACGCCCTCGGCAACGACGGCTGGAACTACGTCCTCAGCGGCGACTTCAACGGCGACGGCAAGACCGACCTCGCCTTCACCCGCCCCAACTGGAACGGGTTCCGGGTGCTGCTCTCGACCGGCGCCGCGTTCGTCGAGCAGACCTGGGCCACCGACGCCGACTACATGGGCGGCGACACCTACAACCAGGTGGTGACCGGCGACTTCAACGGCGACGGCAGGACCGACATCGCCATCGGGCGGAGCGGCTGGAACGGCTGGCGGGTGCGGCTGTCGACGGGCAACGGCTTCGCGTACGGGTTCTGGCCGACCAGCACCGAGGGGCTCGGTGTGGACAACTACAACGAGGTGGTGACCGGCGACTTCGACGGCGACGGCAAGACCGACCTCGGCTTCGCCCGCGGGGGCTGGGGCAACCTCTGGCGCCTCCGGCTGAGCGCCGGCACGGTCCCCGATCTGCTCACCGCCGTCACCCAGCCCCTCGGGGCGACGACCACGATCGCCTACACGTCCTCCTCGGCGTGGGTCAACACCAACACCCCGCCCATCCAGCAGACGGCGACCACGATCACGACGAGCGACGGCCGCACCGCCGCGGCCACGACGACCTACAGCTTCGCCGGCGGGCTCTACGACGCCCTCGAGCGACGGTTCCTCGGGTTCCGCTACGTGAGGGAGACCAAGTCGTGCGTCGACGGCGACTGTCCCTTCACGGAGACCTGGTACCGCCAGGACTACGCGAGCGCGGCGCAGGCGGAGCGGGTCGACGAACGGAGCGGCAGCGGCGTCCTGATGTCGTCGCGGCAGGAGGTCTTCACCACCAACGGCGGCACGATCCCCTACACCGCGCTCATCACCGGCTCGTGGCTCTACGCCTACGACGCCGCGGGGGCCAGCCGCCGGACCTACGTCGGCCGGACCTTCGATGCCTACGCCAACCAGCTCGTCGAGGTGTCCTACGGGGACTACGACCTCGGCGGCGACGAGCGCACGCGGGAGGCGCAGTACTCCAGCGACGTGACCGCCTACCGCGTCGCGAGCCCCACCGTGCAGCGGCTCTACGAGGGCACCGCCGCGGCCGGGCCGCCGCTCGAGGAGGCGATCGTGACCTACGACGCCCTGGGGCTCCCGGTCAAGACCGCGCGCCTGGCGTCCACGGCCCCGAGCTACCAGGAGACGCAGCAGGGCTACGACGCCGCGGGCAACGTCACCGCGCAGATCGACGCCCAGGGCCGGCGCACGACGTTCCTCTACGATGCGTACGGCTATCGCAGCGAGATCCGCGACCCGCTCTGGGCCAGCGACAACCGGCGGCGCATCCAGATCCAGAACGACCCGGTCTGCGGCGCCATCTCCCGGCGGACCGACGCGAACGGCCTCGTCACCACCTACCAGTAC
>DASXVK010000779.1:0-2594 GCA_036504295.1 Polyangia bacterium | reverse complement strand
TGCACGGCGCGCTGGGGCCCGAGAGCATCGTGCTCGCGGGCGCGGCCGACGGCGAGCCGCGCGTCGGCGACCTCCTCGCGCGGGCGGCGCAGCGCGCCACCCTCGCCGTCGCGCCCGCCACCCCCTACGACGCGCCCGAGCGCGCGCCCACGCTCACCGCCACGCCGGCCGAGGACGTGTTCGGCTGCGGCGCCATCCTCTTCCACCTGCTCGCGAGCCGGGCGCCGGGCCCCGAAGCGGCGCAGGTGCCGCTCTCCGAGCTGTGCCCCGACGTGCCGATGCCGTCGGTGCTCGAGGACGCCGTGCGCCGGGCGCTCTCGACGCGGCCGCGGGCGCGCCCGGGGATCAGCGAGCTGGCCGCCGCGGTCGCGCGCGCGGTCAAGGACCTCCTCGGCCCATCGACGGGCGAGGGCCGCTCGACGGAGCTCGGCCGGTACGCCCTGGTGCGGCGGCTCGCGCGCGGCGGCATGGGCGAGGTCTTCCTCGCGCGCGTCTCGGGCGGCACCGCAGCGGCCAGGCCCCGGGTGTGCGTGGTGAAGCGCATCCGCGGCGAGTACGCCACCGACGAGGAGCGGGTGGCGCGCTTCGTCTCCGAGGCGCGGCTCGCCGCGCGGATGAAGCACCCGAACGTGGTCGCCGTCTACGACCTCGGCCGCACCGGCGAGGACCTCTTCATCGTCATGGAGTACGTCGCCGGCAAGAACCTGCGCGAGGTCGTCACCCGCGCCGCGGAGCGTGGCGTCGCGGTGCCGGTGCCGGTGGCGCTCTACGTCGCGCACGAGCTCGTGAGCGGCCTCGCGTACGTGCACGGCTTCCAGGTGCCGGGCCTCGCGCCCGCCGGTCTGGTGCACCGCGACGTGAGCCCGCAGAACGTGCTGCTCGGCTACGACGGCGCCGTGAAGCTGATCGATTTCGGGCTCGCCCGCGGCGGCCTCCACAACCCGAAGACGGCGGCCGGGATCGTCGTCGGCAAGCTGGCCTACCTGTCGCCCGAGCAGGCGCGTGGGCACGTCGCCACGCCGCAGAGTGACCTCTACGCCGCGGGGCTCACGCTGTGGGAGCTGCTCTGCGCCCGGCCGCTCTTCGACGGCGACGAGCCCGAGCAGGTCGCGGCCGCGGTGCGCGATCCGCACCCGGAGGCGCCGTCGCGCATGCGGCCGGACGTGCCGGCCGCGCTCGACCACGTCTGCCTGCACGCGCTGCAGGCCGACCGCGCCGCCCGCTACCCGGACGCCGCCGCGTTCGCCCAGGACCTGCGCCGGCTGCTCGGCGACCCCGCCGGCGCGGCCGCCGCGGCCGGGGCGTTCCTGTCCCAGCTCTTCGCCGCCGAGCAGCAGAGCGAGCAGCGCATGGCGCGCGCCGCGCTCGAGCCGGTGGGGACGCAGCCGCGGGCCGTCGCGGTGGCCGTCGAGGCCCGCGGCCGGTCGCTGGTCCACGACAGCGACGCCTGGGTCTCGACGGACACGGCCCGTACCTCGCAGCAGACGTTCGACTGGGACGCCCTGGCCGATTCGCTGCCGGGCCCCGGCGAGGAGCTGGCGGGCAGCGACACGGCCGTCACCGAGATGCCGCCGGAGCCCCCGGCCGCCCACGACCGCACGGCGCCCTTCGACCGGCCCGCGCCGGGCGACGCCCCGGGGCTCGCCCCGGCGCTGGGCGCGGGCGTCGCGTCTCAGGGCGGCCCGGCGCTGAGCGACAGCACGGCGCGTCTGGACGCCACCCTCGCGTCGCGGGGCAGCCCGGCGCTGAGCGACAGCACGGCGCCGCTGGCGCTCGGCGACCGGACGGCGCCGGGCGACTGTACGGCGCCGCTGGCGCTGGTCGACCGGACGGCGCCGTTCCAGCCGACCCAGGGCGACCGCACCGAGCTGCGCGGCGGGCTGCGCGCCGCGCCCAACTGGCTGTGGGTCACGCTCGCCGTCGCGGTCGGCACCGTGCTCGTCGCGCTGGTCGCGTTCTGGCTCCTGCGGCCGGGGACCGGTCCGGGGTGACGGAGGGAGCCGGGATGCCGCGTCCGCGCCCGTCCCTCGCCGGCCTCGCCGCCGGGCTCGTGCTCGCGCTCGCGCCGCTCGCCGCGGCGCCTGCGTGGGGCGGCGGTGCGCCGTTCGCCGGGGCGCCGACGGGCGGCGACGTCGGCGCGCAGGACGCGCGCGTCCGCGTCGACGCTCTCATGCCGGCGCGAGAGACGCGCCTCGAGGTGGTGCGCGAAGAGATCGCCGTCGTCTTCACCCGCCGTCCCGGGGCCCCGCTCGCGCACGTGACGACCACCCAGGTCATCGCGAACCCGACCGCCGCGGCGATCACCGTCGAGCTCGGGGTGCCGATCCTCCGGGGCGCCGTCGCGCGGTCCCGGGCAGCGAGCGGCCCGCGTCCGGCGTTCGAGGTGCGGGTCGACGGCGAGCCCGTGCCGGCGGCGGTCGTCACGACCTCGGAGATCCTCGGTCGGGTGCGCCGGGCGGCCCGGGACGTCCTCGGGCGCGCGCTCGCGGCAGACCCGACGCTGGCGCGCCTCGTCGCGGCGCTCCGCGCGCCGAAGGGTCCGCGCGCGACCCGGCCGGCCCAGCGCACGGCGGCGCGCTCGGCGCTCGCCGACT
>DASXVK010000778.1:0-9130 GCA_036504295.1 Polyangia bacterium | reverse complement strand
CCGCGGGGCGCCGGCGCCGCCGCCGGGTCGACCCGGTCGAGCACCGCCCGGCGCCACTCGTTCCAGGCGCGCACGGCGGCCACCGCCGCGTGCGGATCGAGGCACCGCAGCGGCGTCAGCCCGAGCGCGGCCCGGGCCCGCTCCGCCGGATCGTGGCTCACCGCCAGCACCCGGCGGAACGCCTCACCGTCGTAGCAGACGGTCTGTCCGCCCGGGGTCTCGAGCGTCACCAGCCGCACGCCGTAGCTCGCCGCCACCTCGAGGTGCGCCGAGAGCGTGCGGTCGAGCTGCGAGCCGGGCCGCGCCCGCGCCCGCGAGGCCCGGCGGGCGAGCCGGTCGGCCATGACGCCGAGCGCGTCGTAGACATCGCTGGCCGCGGCCACCTCCGCCGCCGGCGCCGCCTTCAAGAAGAGCGCCGCGGCGCCGAGGCCGAGGCTCTCGAACCCGGGCGCGTCGCGCAGGAACACGACCACCGTGCGGAGCGCCGGGGCGGATGCCGCCTCGACGGGATAGGTCCGCACCTGCCACGTGCGGACGTACCCGGGCCGCTCACGCCGGTGGTCGTAGACCTGCAGGAAGTCGCCGTCGCGGCCGCGGATCTCGAGCCAGTCCCCGCGCCACAGCTCGGCCTGGCGCGGGGCGCTGTCGCGCGCGGCGGCCCGGAGCGCGGCCTGGTCCTCGGCCACGAGGGCGACGACCAGGGCCAGGGGGAGCGCGGCGACCATGTCACTCGCCTCCCTCATCCTCGGTCGGCTTGGCCGTGGTCGTGGCCTTGGGCTTCGTGCCGGCCGCGTCCTTGGCGGCGGGCGCCGGCCGCTGGGCGCCGAGCAGCGCCTGCGCGATGAAGCCGCCGCTCTGGGCCGGTGCGACGATGACCTGCACCTTGTCGCCGAGCCGGTCGGCGAGCGTCTTCTGGATGAGCAGCGGGTTCCTGGCGATCAGGGCCGACTCGCGGGCGAGCTGCTCGGCGGACGCCTTGCCGGTCACCTCGATGCGGTAGGCGTCGGCCTCGGCCAGCTTGCGCCGCGTGTCCGCCTCGGCCAGCGACTCGATGCGGCGCGCGTCGGCCTCGCCCTCGGCCTGCTTGAGCCGCGTCACCTTCTGCGCCTCGGCCTCGAGCCGCCGCTGCTCGATCTCCTTCTCCTTGAACGGGAGCACGTGCTTCATCGCCTCGGCCTTGCCGCGCGCGGCGATGATCTCCTCGAGCGCCGCGGCCTCGGCGGCCTTCTCGCGCTTGGCCTTGTCGGCCTCGGCCTGCAGCGTCGTCTCCTGGATCGCCTTCTCCTTGAGGGCGAGCGTGAAGCGCATCTTGTCCGCCGCGAGCTCCTCGGCGAGGAGCCCCTCGAGCCCCTTGCGGTACTCGGGCGGCAGATCGACGCTGCCGAGGTACACGGCGCGCACGAGCACCCCGGTCGGGCCGAGCGTCTGGCGCAGCTCGGTCTCGAGCGCCTGCTCGATCTCGGTCCGCTTGCCCGAGAAGACCTCGCGCACCGTGTGCCGGGCGAAGGTGCGGTGCAGGATGCCGTCGACCACCGGCTCGATGAGGTCGCGGCCGATGTCCTCCGGCAAGCTGCGCGCGATCGTGGCGATGCGCGCCGGGTCGACGCCGTAGCGGATCGCCACCTCGACGCCGACGCTGAGCCCCTCGACGGTCTGGAACGGCGCCTCGCCGCTCGCCCGGCTCGAGCGCGCGGCGCGGTACACGCGGTCGCGGATGCTCACGCGCTTGAGCGCGTGGATGCCGGGCACGACCAGGCCCGGCCCCTCGGGCATCACGGTGATCGCCCCGGTGATGCGGTTGACGCGGAGGCCGACCTCCCCCGGCCCGACCGCCCGGACGGGCGGCGACACGACCATCCAGACGACGACCCCCACGATCGCGAGCCCGACGAGCAGCCGCCGCCCGCGGGTGGTCGTGATGGTCTCGATGAACCCCAGCGTGACCGCGGCGCCGGCCGCGCGGGCGAGCACGCCCACCCGGACCAGCGCCTGCTTGAACGATCTGAAAACGTGTTTCATTGACGGTCTCCTCCCGGAGGCCGCCTTAGCAAGGTCCGGGCCAGTTGACCGTTCACGGGCGCCCCGTCGCCGGCGAGATCGCCGACGGCGAACGGGCGACATCATCCGTAGAGACGGACGCGATGATCTTCAGAATGCGGCGGGGCGAGTAGCGCGTCGCGCGCCACCGCCACCGCCTGAACCGCCGCGGCGCCCGGGGCATCAAAAGCTCCCAAAGGAGCTCTGCCATGGAGGCGGCCGTCCAGACCATCGTCCACCGCTTGGCGCGCCTCATCCGGCTGCACGAGCTGCAGGCGCCGGCCGAGTCGATCAAGGAAGCGAGCGCGCAGCTGCAGGAGGCGCGCGCCGCCGGCGGCGAGGCCGCGTGGCGCGCGGCCCAGCCGCACGTCAGCCGCGTGGTCCGGACCCAGCGCCTCGTGCACTCGGCGGTCAACGACTTCGTCGTCCGCTGCGCCGACTGCGTGCACTGCGCCGCCGGCGCCCTCGACCCGGACGCGGGCATGGCGGAGGGCGCCCCGGACGCGCCGTGGTGCCACAAGTTCAAGGTCGGGGACACGCCGCCGCTCATCGAGGCCGGGATCTGTCCCGAGTACCGCCTTCGCAACTAGGCGACAGCGCTCACGTGCACGCCGCCGTGTCCCCGCCCTGGCAGCCCGGCCCGCCGGTGACGCGGTTGCCTCCGCCGACGGAGCGGCGCACAATCGGCCTCTCGTCGTCTCCGGAGAGGGGTGCCCCATGGATGATCGTGCGTCGAAGCGGGATCTGGTGCTCGCGCCCAGCGAGTATGCGTACATGCAGGACGTCACCAAGGGCGTCATCAAGACCTACACCGGGCCCACGGTGATCAACCCGACCGCGCAGGAGCGACCGGTCGTCTTCAACGCCGAGACGACGCGCTTCGCGCCGTGCGATCTCGAGCAGGCGGTGCAGCAGTGGGCCATGGCCCCCGAGGGCTGCTACATCATCCTCGACAACCCGTCGCAGCGCGGGGAGCACCCGAGCGCCGGCGGCGTGCTCCCGTCGCCGGACCTCGAGATGGGCCGCAAGATCAACATCAACGGCCCGTGCACCTTCGCGCTCTGGCCGGGGCAGATCTTCAAGCTCGTGCAGGGCCACAACCTGCGCTCGAACCAGTACCTGCTCGTCCGCGTCTACAACGAGGACGAGGCGCGCAAGAACTGGGGCAAGGCGGTGATCAAGCCGGCCGCGGCCGACGCGAGCGGCGGCGGGGGCGGCGAGCCCACCGGGGGCATCTCGCGCGCGCCCGCCGAGCTCTCGGTCGGGAAGCTCTTCATCATCAAGGGCACCGACGTCTCGTTCTACATCCCGCCGACGGGCGTGGGCGTCGTGCCCGACGAGAACGGCGAGTACGTGCGCGACGCGCTCACGCTCGAGCGGCTCGAGTACTGCATCCTCGTCGACCAGAACGGCAAGAAGCGCTACGAGCGCGGGCCGCAGGTGGTCTTCCCCGAGACCACCGAGACGTTCGTGCAGCGTGAGGGCGCGCGGAAGTTCCGGGCCATCGAGCTCAACGAGATCCAGGGCCTGCACATCAAGGTGATCGCCCCGTACAGCGACGGCACGCGGCAGTACCGCGAGGGCGACGAGCTGTTCATCACCGGCAAGGAGACCGCGATCTACTTCCCGCGCGAGGAGCACTCGCTCGTGCGCTACGACGGCCGCGACAAGCACTTCGCGGTCGCGGTGCCCGCGGGCGAGGCGCGGTACGTGATGAACCGCAAGACCGGCGAGATCCGGATGCTCACCGGGCCCGCCATGCTCCTGCCGAGCCCCGTCGACGAGGTCATCGTCCGGCGCGTGCTCTCCGACAGCGAGTGCCAGACCTGGTACCCGGGCAACGACGAGGTGCTCGCCTACAACCGCAGCCTGCGCCAGCTCGCGACCACCGCGCCCACGACGCGCGCGGGCGTCGTCTCCGAGGGCGACGTCCAGCGCAGCCAGGCGAAGGGCGGCCGGAGCGCCGTGCCGGCCGCGCAGGCGGTCGCGATGGACGCGAGCGCGGTGTCGCGCGACGCGCGGGCGATCGTGGGCGACGTGCTCGAGCGCGGCTCGACCTACACGCAGCCCCGCACGGTCGTCTTCAACACCAAGTTCGAGGGCGTGCCCGCCACCAACGTGTGGGTCGGCTACGCCGTGATGGTGGTCGACAAGAAGGGCGGCCGCCGCGTCGAGCAGGGGCCCAAGAACCTGCTCCTGCAGTACGACGAGACGCTCGAGGTGATCGAGCTGTCGACGGGCCGGCCCAAGAGCGACGACCGGCTCATCCGCACCGTGTACCTGCGGGTCCTCAACAACAAGGTCTCGGACGTCTGCGAGGTCGAGACCAGCGACCACGTGCGGGTGGCGCTCGAGTACTCGATGCGCGTGAACTTCGTGGGCGAGCCGAACCACTGGTTCGAGGTCGAGAACTACGTCAAGTTCCTCACCGACCACGTGCGCTCGGTCTTGAAGGGCCAGATCAAGAAGCACTCGATCGAGAGCTTCTACGCCAACTCCGTCGACCTCATCCGCGACATCGTGCTCGGCAAGTCCGACGACAAGGGCGGCCGCCACGGGATGCGGTTCGACGAGAACGGCATGCACGTCACCGACGTCGAGGTGCTGGCGGTCGGGATCGGCGACGAGGGCATCGCGCAGCTCCTGAACCAGGCGCAGCACGAGGCGGTCGAGTCCAACATCACCCTCCTGCGGGCGCAGCGGACGCTCGAGCTGACCAAGAAGCAGGAGGGCATCACGCGCGAGACCGCCGAGGCCAAGGGCGAGACGAAGAAGCGGATGGCCGAGCTCGAGGTCGACGATCTCGGGGCGCGGCTGCGGGTGGCGCTGTCGCAGATCGAGAGCGAGGTCAAGCAGCACGAGGAGCGCAGGCGCGCGGTGATCGCGAAGAACGCGGCCGTCGACACCGAGCAGCAGGCGGCGCTCGGCCGCGAGCGCGCGGCCGCCGGGGTCAAGCTCGAGATCGCCAAGACCGAGCAGGAGCTGCGGCTGGAGGCGCTGCGCGCCGAGGCCCAGACCGTGATCGAGCGCTTCCAGGCGGCGCAGGGCGGCTTCTCCGAGGCGCTGCTGGCGCTCTCGAACCAGGACACCCTGGTCAAGATCGCCGACGCCATGAGCGTGCAGCACTTCATCGGCGGCAAGACGCTCACGGACGTGCTCGACCGCGTCTTCGCCGGCACGCCGCTCGAGGGGCTGCTCGCCAAGGTCAAGACGCGGGCCGCCGACGGCGGCGACGGCAAGCGGCTGCCGAAGACGAGCGGCTAGCGTGCTCTCGGAGGCGGGATCGCTCATCGTCCCGGTCGCGCGGGCGCTCGTCGACGGGCTGTCGCGCACGAGCGGCGGCCTGCCCGAGTTGCTCGCGCTCGGCCGGGTGCCGCTGTGGCGCAAGGAGGAGCACCACGTCACGGTGCTCAACTACGTGATCGGCCGGCTGATCCTGCGCGCCATCGAGGGACGGCCGTCGCTGCGGGACGAGGTCGGGGCGCTCGCGGCCGCGCACGAGTGGGGGGTCCGGCCGCTGGGGGCGTACTACCACCTCGTGCACGCCGCGCCGGGCCGGCCGCGCCGGCAGACCATCATCGTGCTCGCGCAGGCCGCCGTCGGCGCGTTCTACGCGCGCCTGCGCGAGCACGTCGCGGCGGTCGCGCTCCCCGAGAGCGCGGCCCTGCTGGAAGCGCTCGCCTGGCCGCCGCCCCCGCACGTCACCCTCTACACCTCCGACCCCGACGGGCGGGCGGCGATCGGCCTCAACCGCGTCGCCGAGCTCGAGGCGGCGATCAGCCGCGCGCGCGAGCCCGCGGCCGACGGCGGCCTGCGCGCCTACCCGCTGCACCCGGACGTGGTGTGCGGGGACGCGCCGCCTACGGCGCCTTCGGCTTCTTGAACCCGTCGAGCAGGCCCGGCGTCGGCGCCGGGTAGGTGCGCTTCTCCTTCAGCGCGTACACCACGATCGCCGGTTCGGGGTGGGTGGGGCACTTGTTCTCGCAGATGCCGCAGCCGACGCACTTCTGCTCGTCCACGGTCGGGACGCGCTTCTTGCGGCCGAGCTTCTCGTCGTACTCGTCCTTGAAGATGACCGCCTTGTAGGAGCACACCTCGGCGCAGACGATGCAGTTGCGCCCGCCGTTGATCGCGATGCACAGGGCCGGGCTCACCTGGGCGAGGCCGAGGTGGATGTCCTGGTGCTTGTGCTCGCGGTTGTTGAACGGCCGGATGGCGCCCGTCGGGCACACCTCGCCGCAGGCGGTGCAGAACTCCACGCACGGGCCGATCTTCGAGACCAGCACGGGGGTCCACAGGCCCTCGAGCCCGGCCTCGAGGAACGCGGGTTGCAGGCCGTTCGTCGGGCACACCTTCATGCACATGCCGCAGCGGGTGCAGGCCTCGAGGAACTGCTTCTCCGGCAGCGCCCCCGGCGGCCGGATCGCGCGGAACGAGTCGGGCGCGGCGCGCGGGTTGGTGCGGACGGTGAGCACGGCCGCGGCGCCCGCGGCGAGCGCGCCGAAGGTGCGGCGGCGGCCGAGGTCGAGCGGGATGCCCGGCAGCGGCTTCGTGCCGGCGGCCGGCGCGGCGAGGCCGATGTGCAGCGCGTCGGGCATGCACTTCGTGCCGCAGCGGAAGCACTGGATGCACTCGGTGGCGGAGTGCTCGAAGCGGCTGCCGCGCACCTGATGATACGCGTTCATGCGCGAGGTCAGCGCGCAGCGGCCGCAGTCGTTGCAGGCCGGCAGGAACCAGTGGCGCAGGAGCGGCCACCGCCCGACGAGGCCGAGGAGCGCGCCCAGCGGGCAGAGGTTGCGGCAGAAGAAGCGCTCCTGCCAGCGGCTGAGCAGCAGGATCGCGAGGAACATGAGGAGCGCGATCCAGTTCTGCCGCAGGCCGAAGCCCGGCGCGTAGTAGGGGACGAGGTCGACGTCGAAGCGGTCGGCGAGCGGCCGCACCACGTCGAGGCCGGTGTTGTAGATGAGCTTGAGCGGCCCGAAGATGGCGAAGCTGAGCGAGCGCCACAGCAGGCTCAGCGGGTCGAGGAAGTAGGCGACGTGCAGGCCGAGCGCGGCGGCGGCCACGAACGCGATCAGCAGCACGAACTTCCACCGGCGGAAGCGGGTGTCGCCGTCGCCGGGCCGCTTCTTCGACGCGCCGCCGCGCCACAGCAGCCGGTCGGTGGCGTCGATGGTGGTGCCGAGCGGGCAGATCCAGCCGCAGAAGACGCGGCCGAAGACCACCGTGAGGGCGAGGACGACGAGCGACGGCAGCACCATCGCCAGGGCCGGGTGGCGCGCGCCGAGCATCGTGAGGAGCGCGACGAGCGGGTCGGCGCGCAGGAAGATGCCGACGAAGATCGGCGCCTTGCCGTGCGCCAGCATCGTCGTGGCGAAGAAGAGGTAGACGAAGAGGAGGAGGAAGCCGATCTGCGACGCGCGCCGCAGCGTGCGCAGGCGCGCCGCTCGATCACGCTCCGCGTGCCGCCGCTCCGTCGGCCGCGCCGCCTCCCCGGCCGACGTGTCCGCGGGAGTCACTACGCCGTGACCTCCAGGATCTTGGCCTGCGCGAGGTCCAGCCGGCCGCGGCCGAGCGCGGCCGCCTGCACCAGGTGCGCGACGTCGGACGGCTTCAGGGTGCCGTCCTTGCGCAGCCAGCGGACGGCGTACGCGTCGGCGGCGACCGGGTCGACGGCGGCGAGCACCTTGCGCGGCTTCGCCATCTCGCCCGGGCCCTTGGGGCCGCGCGTCTGCATGACGCGGGTCGCGTCCCCGATGATGAGGCTCGGCTTGATGAGCGTGTTGATCTCGGCGATGCAGGCGTGCAGGTCGGCGCGGTGGTAGCCCTTGCGGTCCCAGATGACGCCCATGACCTTCTTGAGCGCGCCCGAGAGGACGCCGGCCTCGTGGTCCTTGAAGACGGGGATCGCGATGTAGACGTTCGCCTTGGTGATCTCGGTCGCGACCATCTGCTCGAGGTTGTGGGCGGCGTGCGTCTTGAGCTTCGAGACGTCGAGCTTCTGGTACTGGCGCTCGTCCTCGGGCGAGATGAGCCTGGCGATGGTCCCGGCGACCGCCTCCTCGGCGCCGTTCATCTTGAAGGCGACCTCCTTGGCGTCGAGGACGTAGTCGAGCACCGTGATCTTGGTCGCGCCGGCCTTGACGCACTGGTCGAGCACCGCGCGCAGCACCCGCGGGTGCGTGTTCGCGCCCTGCTCGGGCGTGCGGGCGAAGGCGAGGTTCGGCGAGAGCACCACCCGGTCGCCGGGCTTGACGAAGAGGTCGATGCCGCCGATGGCCTCGATGGCCTTGACCGTCTGGAGGTACGGGTCGTTGCCCTCGCACACGACGAGGTCGGCGGCCAGCGCCCTGGCCTGGCGCGACGCGGGCGCGGCGCCCGGGGCCGCGGCGCTGCCGCCGCCGGGCTTGCCCGCGCCCTTGCCGCAGCCGAGGAGGGGGACGAACGCGCCCGAGGCCGCGACGGCCCCCGCGGCGCCCAGGTGTCGGAGAAATCGCCTGCGATCCATGGGGTGACGTCCTGTCCTACTTCTTCTTGGGGGCCTTCACGCCGGCGAGCCGCTCCCCCGTCACCGTGAGCAGCGCCCGCGCGGCCTTGGGGTCGGCCTTGTCGACGGAGCTCGCGACGAACCAGGAGCCGGTCACGAGGTAGCCGAAGGCGCTCCCCTCGGCGCCCGCCGCGCACACCTTGCCGGCCTTGCGGCCGAGCTTGAGCGGCTCGGCCGCGGCCTGCGTGTCCTTGCAGAACGACTCGAAGAACTTGAGCGCGCCCGGGGCGCTCTTCATCTCGTGGATGACGATCTCGACGGTGCGGCCGCCGAGCTTGTAGTACCGCTGGCTCGCCTGCTTGACCCCGGCCCGGGTGTAGCGCTCGTAGCCGCCGTCGTAGATCTGCGTCAGGCCCTCGCCGGCGCCGTGCTGGTGCGAGCCGTCGACCACGGTGAGGTCGGGCAGGTCGCCCGCGGCGGGGTGGTACTTGAGGAGCGGGTCCTTCGCGCCCGAGGCCGGGAGGCCGAGCGCGAGGAGCGGCAGGACGAGCAACACGACGCGGAGGTGCCTCGGGCGCATTTGGGCGAAAAGTCTAGCACACGGGT
>DASXVK010000777.1:0-17799 GCA_036504295.1 Polyangia bacterium | reverse complement strand
GCCGTCGCGCGCGGCGCCGAGCTCGCGCTCGAGCCGGGCCGCGCGCGCGCCGGCCTCGGCCGCCGCGCGCGCGAGCTCCGCGAGCCGCTCCTCGCGCTCGGCCAGGGTGCGGCGCACGCCGTGCAGCTCGTCGGCGAGCGCGGCGCGGATGGCCTGCACCGCCTGCAGCTCCGCGGCCCGGGCCTGCTCCTCGGCGGCCTCGGCCAGGGCCTCGCGGCCGGCGCTGTCGGCGCGGGCGGCCGCCTCCTCGGCGCGCGCCCGCAGCTCCGCGAGCGCGGCGCTCTGCTCGGCCCGCGCCCGGGCGTGCTCCTCGTGCAGCCGCGTCAGCTCCTCGCGCGTGGCCGCGAGCGTGGCGCTGACCTGCGCCCGGGCCTCGCGCTCCGCCGCCGCGGCCGCCGCGGACTCGCCCTGCCGCTGCTCGCGCTCGGCGAGGTGCGCCCGCACCGCGGCGATCTCCTGCTCGCGCGCGTGCAGCTCGCCGCGCAGCGTGGCGATCTCCGCCTGCCGCGCCTTGCGGTCCTGCGCGTCGGTGTCCGCCTGCCGCCTGAGCTCCTGCAGCTCGCCCTGGGCCGCCGCGAGCTGCGCCTCGGCGTCGGTGAGGGCGCGGTGCACCGCCTCGGCGCGCTGCTCGCTGTCCTCGGCCCGGGCGCCGAGGTCCAGCGCGCGCTCGCGCGCGCCGGCGAGGTCGGCGGCCACCCGCGCCAGCTCGCGCTCGAGCTCGCCGGCGCGTCGATCGCGCAGCCCGAACGCCTCGGCCGCCGCGACCCGCGCCTCGCCCGCGGCCTGGGCCTCGCCGCGCAGGCGCTCGATCTCCTGCCGCTCGCGCGCGCCGTCGCGCTCCGCCCCCTCGAGCCGCGCCCGGACCTCCTCGAGCTCGGCGCCGAGGCGGGCGAGCTGCTCGCCGCGCACCCGGATCTCGCCGCGGAGGCCAGCCGCGTCGGCGGTCTGGGCGAGGAGGCTCTCGATCTCCTCCTTGAGCCGGCGCGCCTCCTCGGTCTGGGCGCGCACCGCCCCGCGCAGCTCCGCCGCCTGCCCCTCGGCCTCGCGCAGCTCCTCGCGCAGCCGGAGCAGCTCCGCCTCGCGCGCCGCGCGCTCCTCGCCGGCGCGGCGCAGGTCGTCGCGCAGCCGCGCCACGTCGGCGGCGAGGGCGGTCTCCCGCAGCCCGGCGTCGTGCACCTCCGCGGCCGCGGCGGCGTGCTGCTCGAGCGCCGCGCGCGCCTCCTGCGCCCGGCGGGTCGCCTCGTCGCGCAGGCGGTCGCGCTCGGCGGCGATCTCGGCGAGCAGCCGGCCGCGCTCGAGCCCCTCGGCGGCGCGGCCACGCAGCCGCTCGACCTCGGTCTGGGCGGCGAGCAGCGCGGCGCCGAGCTCCAGGGCGCGGCGCTTGGCCTGCTCGCCCTCCTCGCGGTGCCGCGCGCCCCACTCGAGCCGCGCCGCGTAGTCGGTCTCGAGCTCGTGGCCGCGCTCCCGCGCCCCGTTGAGGTCGCGCTCGAGCGCGGCCGCGCGCTCACGCGCCGTCGCCGCCTCCCGGACCGCCGTCTCGAGGCGCTTCTCCAGGTCCTCGATCCGCAGCCCCGTCGCGACGCGCTCCATCTCGGCGCGCCCGAGGCTCTCGTCGAGCGCCGCGCGGTGCAGCGCGTGCTCCTGCGCCTCCAGCTCGAGGCGGCGCAGCGTGTCCTCACGCTGGGTCAGCCGCGCCGCGAAGACCTCGCACAGGCTCTCGGCCTCGGCGCGGGCCCGCGCGCCCTCGCCCGCCTGCGCCCGCGCCGCCGAGGCCTCGGCCGCGAGCCGCGTCAGCGCGCGCTCGTTCTCGACCAGGCGCGCCGCCCGCTCGGACAGCTCCGCCTCGCGCGCGCGCAGCTCCGCGGTCAGCTCGTCCTTCGCCGCCCGCGCGGCCGCCACCTCCGTCGCCCGCGCCGTCGCCTCCTCGCGCGCGACGCGCAGCGCCTCCGCCAGCTCGTCGAGCCGCACCGCGCGCTCGCGCCGCTCCTGCTCGAGCGGCTGCCGGGCCTGCTCGGCCTCGCCGAGGAGCCGGCCGCGGCGCTCGAGCTCCGCGTGCACCGCGGCGCTCGACGCCTCGTGGCGCCCGAGCTCCGCCTTGAGGCGCGCCACCTCGGCCACGGCCTCCTCGCCCGCCGCGAGCCGCGCCCGCGCCTCGTCGCGCGCGGCCTCGGCCTCGCGCGCCCGCGCCGCGAGCCGCGCCTCGTCGGCGCGCAGCGACTCCTCGCGCGCCCGCAGCAGCTGCAGCTCCTCGCGCAGCGCCTCCCGGTCGCGCATCGCCTCGGTGTGCCGCTCGCGCAGCACGCGGAACTCGTCGGCTCGCCGCGCCACGTCGCCGGCGAGCTGGGTCTCGCGCTGGTCCCGGCCGAGCAGCTCCTCGCGCTTGGCCGCGACCTCGGCGCCGAGCTCCCGCAGGCGGGCGAGCGCGGTGTCGAGCTCCTGGCGCAGCTCCTGCTGCGCCGCGGCGATGGCCTGGCGGTCGCGCAGCGCGCGGTCCCGCTCGAGCGCCAGCTCGGCGACGGCGTCCTCGGTCTCGTGCACGCGGCTCGCGAGGGTGCCGTGCGCCTCCTGCTCGTGGTCGAGCTGCGCCTCGATGCCCGCGGCGCGCTCGCGCTCCTCGGCCAGCCGCGCCCCGAGGCGGGCCGCCTCCTGCGCCGCCTCGGCCCGCTGCCGTTCGGCGGTGGCGAGCTGATGCCGCAGCGCCGCCGCGGCCTCGCGCTCGGTCGCGTGCCGCTCCTCGAGCTGCGCGATCTGCGCGGCCCGCGCCGGCTGCTCCGCGACGAGCCGCGCGGCCTGCTCCTCGAGGGCGCGCAGGCGCGCGTCGCGCTCGGTGAGCTCGTGCTGGAGCCGCTCGTGGCGCGCCGCCCGGCCCGCCAGGCGGAGCAGCTCCGCCTCGGCGATCTCCTCCTGGGCCGCCAGCCGCTCCGCCGCGCGCTCCGCCGCGGCCGCGCGCGCCTCGAGCTCCGCCTCGCGGCCGGCGAGGGCCGCGGCGAACGGCGCGTACGGCAGGGTGACGAGCAGCGGCTCCGCGGCCACCCACGCGCGGGTGCGGCCGGCGAGCAGCCAGGCCCCGGACGGCGCCTCGGGCCGGGGCAGGAACGCGTCGGCCAGGCCGAGCTCGCCCGCGCCGGCGGCGCGCGGCCACAGGTTGAACGCGACCGCCGGGCTCTGGTCGAGCCACTCGACGACGGGGAACGCGCGCGCGATCGCGGCGCCGTCATGCCCCGGGGGCAGCCCGGCGCACAGGAAGCCGTCGTCGCGCAGCACGCGGACGATCTCGGCGACGAGGCGCGTGGCCGCGGCCGCCTCGCACGCGCCCAGCGCGGGGCAGACCACGACGTCGACGGAGCCGTCGGCGGCCGGGATCCGGCCGTCGGCGGCGAAGGCCGCGGCCTCGACGCCCGGCCACCGGGCCGCGACCGCCGCCACGCGCGCGCCGGTGTCCACGGCGATCACGCGCGCGGCGCCGGCGGCCCGCAGCCGCGCCGCCCCGACGCCGTCGGCGCACCCCAGGTCCAGCACGGTCCGCCCCGCCACCATGCCCGCCAGCAGCGCGTACCCCGGCAGCCGGGCCAGATCCTCGAAGAGGGGGTGCAGGGGTGGGGCCTCGCGGGTCATCGGGGCGGTCCGGGCCCGCCCATGGGGCTCTACCGCCGACCGATTCTAGTGCAACCCCCCGCGAACTTGCAACTTTTTGCACCCGCGGCGTTGACAGACGCCCCGCGGCCTGAGATATTTCGGCAACCCGCCTGGCCAGAATGGAGCATCTCTCCTCGTAGCCGCCTGGCCGGACACACACCTTCATGAGTGGGAAGAAGCACATCCTGCGCTGGTTGAAGCGCCTCGGACCGTGGACCGTGGCCGCGGGACTGCTCGCGTACGTCTTCCGGACCGTGCCCTTCGGCCGGACCTGGGAGGCGGCCCAGGCGGTCGGCCCGGCGAGCCTGATCCTCATGGCCACGGTGTACTTCATCTATTCGTACACCGCGGACGTCGTCGCCACCTGGGCCACGTTCCGCTGGTTCTGTGCGCCCCTGCGCTTCTGGGACGTGGTGGCGATCCGCGGTGCCACGTATCTCCTCGCCATCGTCAACTACAACCTCGGTCAGGGCGGCATCGTCTACGTCGTCGGCAAGAACCGCGGCGTCGGCGTCCGCCGCGCCACCGGCACCGTCCTCCTCACGATGGGCGTCATGTTCGTCGCGCTGCTGATGCTCGCCGGGATCGGCAGCCTCATCGGGGACGGGGCCGATCCGCGCCTCCGCGCCGTGCGCTGGGTGAGCGGCCTCGGCCTCTCGGCGTTCGTGCTCTACCTCGTCATCATCAAGATCCGGCCGCGCTTCCTCGCCCGCCGCGAGGTCCTCAAGCCGCTCTTCGACGCCGGCCTCATCGGCCACGCGAAGGCCTGGCTCGTGCGCTTCCCCCATGTGGCCGGCCACATCGTGTTCCAGTGGCTGCTCCTGCGCCTCTTCCACGTCGACCTGCCCTTCGGCGCGGCCGCCATGCTGCTGCCGATCATCTTCGTCATCTCCTGGATCCCGATCACCGTGCAGGGCCTCGGCACGCAGCAGGTCGCCGCCCTCGAGCTGCTCGGGCGGTACTCGCACGCCGCCGCCCCCGACCTCGCGCAAGGCCAGATCGTCGCGTTCAGCCTGGCCCAGTCGGCGCTCTTCGCCGCGTTCAGCCTCGTGACCGGCCTCATCTGCCTGCGCGCGTTCGCCGTGGCCCGCGACGTCCAGCGCGGCGCCGCGACCGCCGAGACGGAGCCGCTTTGACGGCGCCGCCGCTGCCTGGTACTTTTCAGCCCCCATGGCGAACTACAAGCAGCCGCACAAGTTCAACTGGGTGTCGATCCCCGTCTATGCCGGCGTGGCGGCGCTCATCTACTCCGCCGTGCAGTTCGGCCCGCCGTGGTATCGCAACCTCAAGGTCGACGAGGTCGTGCGCGACGCCGTCAACCAGTACTGGCACGCGACCCGCGGCTCGTCGACCGGCGACTGCCCGCCCGAGCTGCGCGAGCAGATCGAGCGCAAGATCCGTGACGTCGGCATCGAGGATCCCGGCCTGTCGCTCTTCTTCGACCGCGACGCCACCGACCTGCGGGTGACCGCCAGGTACGAGGTCGTGGTCAGGCACCCCGTCGTGAAGAAGGTGACGAAGCTGAGCTTCGCGCCGACCGCTTCCACGCCGATCGTCGACAAGCGCCTCTAGCCGCCTGCCGCACTCCGCACCGATGACCGCGCGCCGCACCGCATCCAATCCACGGGACAGAGCCGGTGGAGGGGATCATGGGCGCCAAGGTGCGATGGGTGGTCACGTGCGTGCTCATGCTGGCCTTGGGGGCGCTGCTGCTGGTGCTCGCCCTCGGGACTTCCTAGACGAGGCCGGGCCCTCGGCGGGAATGCCCCTTTACAGTAGGGGCATGGCTACATAGAATATGGGGACGATGGGCGGTAGTCTGCCCGGGGAAGCCGCGCAGAGATGGCCAAGCTGATCCTCGTCTCCAGCGAAGAACACCAGGAGTTCGAGCTCGGGCCGATCAACACCATCGGCCGACATCCGGACAACACCATCCAGATCCTGGACCGGATCATCTCCAAGGAGCATGCGCAGGTCCTGCGGACGCCCGAGGGGCGGTTCCGGCTCCGCGATCTGGGCAGCTTGAACGGCACCTACGTCCGCAACGAGCGCATCTCGGACTACCTGCTCGCGGACGGCGACGAGATCACGCTGGGCGCGACCCGCCTCATCTTCGTGGACGCCACGGTCACCGACCAGGTGCTCCAGCGCGTCACGATCAAGCCCGGCGTCACCGAGAGCCACATCCGGCAGCGCATCGCCGCGCAGCCCTCCATCGAGTTCCTGCCCGAGCGTGAGATCGAGGACCTCAGCGTCCTCCGGCGCGACTACGAGAAGCTGCGCATCGCCCACGAGCTCAACCGCTCCGTCGGCACCGAGCTCGATCTCGACGCCCTCCTGCCGAAGATCCTCGACAAGGCGTTCGAGCTGCTCCCCGCCGACCGCGGCGTGGTCCTCCTCCTCGACCACAAGAACGGCGAGCTGAAGCCGCGGTTCGTGAAGACCCGCGACGGCAAGGCCGAGGACATCGTCATCTCGAACAGCATCATCAGCGAGGTGGCGCGCGAGCGGAGCGCCGTGCTCTCCTCGGACGCGACGATGGACAGCCGCTTCTCCGGCGCCCACTCGATCATCATGCAGGGCATCCGCTCGACGATGTGCGTGCCCCTGCTCTCGGGCGACGAGCTGCTCGGCATCATGCACCTCGACTCGCAGATCGCGACCAACGCGTTCACCGAGAAGGACCTGCAGATCTTCACCGGCATCGCGAACCAGGCGGCCCTGCAGATCCAGAACGCGCGCATGGCCAAGAAGATCGAGGACGAGGCCAAGACGCGCGCCCAGTTCCAGCGCCTCCTCTCGCCGAACCTCGTCGAGCAGGTGGTGTCGGGCAAGCTCCAGCTCGAGAAGGGCGGCGAGCTGCGCGACGTGACGATCCTCTACGCCGACATCCGCGGCTTCACCGCCATGAGCGAGGGCGCGGCGCCGGCGGACATCGTCGCCATGCTGAACGAGTACTTCGAGGTGATGGTCGAGGTGCTCTTCCGCATGAACGGCACGCTCGACAAGTACGTCGGCGACGAGATCATGGCGCTCTTCGGCGCCCCCCTCGGGATGCCCGACGCGCCGCTCAGCGCCGTCAAGTGCGCCGTCGAGATGCAGCGCGTGCTCGGCGAGTTCAACCGCACCCGCCGGGCCGAGAACCTCGAGCCGATCAAGATCGGCATCGGCATCAACACCGGCCCGGTCGTCGCCGGCGCCATCGGGTCGACGCGCACCCTGCAGTACACGGCCATCGGCGATCCGGTCAACGTGGCCTCGCGCCTCTGCAACCTGGCCAAGGCCGGTGACATCATCGTCTCCGAGACGACGATGAGCACGATCCGCGACAAGGTCGAAGCCATCGCCCTGCCGGCGGTCAAGGTGAAGAACCGCATCGAGGAGCTGCGGATCTTCAACGTGATCGGGATGAAGGGCGAGTCCTGGCAGCAGGACTTCACCCGTCCCGGCCAGGGCCCCCACGGATCGGAGACGCCGTCGTCCGGGCTGCCCCCCACGCGCTAGCGGGCCCGAAGGGGAGACGAGGATCGAGGTCGACGTCGCCGTCGGTCCGTCGCCGTCAGCGCGGGCGCCGCACGACCTCCGCCCGCAGCCCCGGGCGGGCGCCGACGTGGTAGGTGAAGGCCACCGCCGTGCCCGGAGCCAGGCCGCGGAGCTCGTGGAGCAGCCGGGGGCACGTCAGGCCGGAGTCGTAGTCGCCGAGCGCGAGCCCGCCGCCGGCCTCGAGGTGCGTGAGGATGAAGAAGTCGCGGGCCGCCACCTCGTGCCGTGGGATCACGACCGTCGCCGCCGGCAACACCGCGCCGGCCGCGGCGCCGGGGTGGTCCTGCCACCGCCCGCCGTCGAGCCCGGCGGCGGTGATCTCGAGCACCGGCCCGAGGTCGACGCGCACCCGATCCCCCGACCGGCTCCCGCCGCCTGCGGGGTCGTGCTCCCGCGCGCGGTCCGCGAGGCAGGCCCGGAGCGTGATCCGCTCGGGGACGAAGATCCCCCCGTCGGCGAGCTGGGGCCCGAGGTTGGCGGTGAGGGCGACCTGCGGCTCCTGCTCCAGGCCGGCCTGCAGCGCCTCGGCGACGACCACGTGGACGGGCGCGCCGGCGTCGTGGCGCCAGACGGTCGCGTCGGCCTGGACGTAGGCGCGCACGAACCCGCCCAGGCCGAGCGCCTCGATCACCGCCCGCGCGTGCGCGAGCGCCCGCGCGTTCACCTCGAGCAGGGTGAAGGTGACCGCGCCCTCCGTGAGGCCGGGCATGAGCGGCACCGCCAGCGCGGCGAAGGGGCCGCAGCCGGCGTACAGGACGTGCACCGGGACCGCACCGCAGCGCCGGCCGGCCTCGGCGATGGCCAGGCGGAGCGCCCGGAGGTAACAGCTCGTCCGCATGAAGTCGATCACGCACCGCCCGGCGCTGAGCGGCGCGAGCGCCCGGCCGGTCGGCAGCGGCAGGTCGCGGGCGTCGGCCGGGTCGTCGCCGGCCTCGGGGTCGGTGATGGCGCGGAACAGGTCGTGCAGCGCCTGAGCGGCGTCGCGCCGGGCGCCGCGGGCCGCGCCTTGCGCGAGCAGCGCCGCGGCGCCGGCGGTCAGCCATTCGCGCAACTCCGACGGGGCGCGCATGGCGGACGCCGGGGCCGACGGCTACCGCGAGCCCGAGCGCCGCCGCGCCGCCGCGCCGGTGTGCGCGCGCGCCGCCGTGCGCAGCCGCGCCATGAAGCCGGCGCCGAAGATCCGCGTCAGGATCTCCGCCTGCGCCTCGTACAGCGGCGGGCAGCTCGGGTGCTGATCGAGGAGGCAGGCGCAGTGGTCCTGCTCCTCGTCGGAGAAGAGCCAGCGCGTCTCGTGGCCGTAGGACGTGATCAGCGTGCGCCGCCCCGGGCCCGCCTGGTACTCGACGCTGGCCACCGGCCACAGCGAGCACGACAGGGGCTTGTAGGTCCAGGGGTCGAGGCCCTCCTCGAGGCAGGTGCGATGGATGGCGCACTGCGAGAGGCCGCCGCGGTAGAGGACGAACGGGCACACGCCGCGCTCGTCCTCGTTCATCGTCATGCGGTAATCCTCGTCGATCGCGTACGGGATCTCGTCGGGATCCTGGAGCGAGTGCTCGGCGGGCAGCCGCTTGCGCACGAGGGGCAGGACCGCGGCGAGGTGGACGCGGTCGGCGCGGGTCATCTCGATGCGGTAGCGGGCGCAGCACGAGCGGTCGACGAGCACCGCGTCGCCGCGCCACAGGATGCACTTCTTGCAGTCGCAGGCGAAGCGCCGGGTGACGAGCTGATCGATGTCGACGTCAATGTCGCCGATCGTCAGGAGGTGCCCGCGCTCGCGCAGCAGCGCCACGTAGCGGAACGTGGCGCTCCAGTCGAGCTCGCGCAGCGACTCGCGCGGGGTCGAGACCTTAGGCGTGGCGGGGACCTTGGAGCGGGAGCGGCTGGCCGTGGGGCGCATGAGCGGTGCATTCTACCCGGCGCCGCCGGACATGCAACGCGGGCGGCGGAGCGCCTGAGCCACCGCCGCGGCTTGACGGCCCGACGCCCCCGGCTTAGGCTTCCTCGGGTCGAAGCGGCGGCCACCCGCCGCCGAGGGTGCGCGATGAGCCACGACGGGAACAAGAGGGGCTGGGGCAAGACGGTGCTGGGCTGGTTCGTCGAGACCGACGGCGAGGCCGCGCCCGCCCCGGGCGAGCTCAGCGCCGACGAGCTGATCGCCAAGTACGCGCAGGCCGAGGCCCCGACGCCCTCGCCGGTGACGCTGTCCGACGCGCCGCCGCCCGGGCCCGGCGGGGCCGTCGACTTCGATGCGGTGTACCGCGCCGCCGGCCTCAGCGACGGCGAGCTCGACCACGTCCGCAAGGCGGCCGAGCTCCTGCGCAACCTGCCCGTCGACACGCCGACGGAGATCAAGCGCCAGATCGTCGAGGCCTCCCTCAAGGCCTTCGGCTATCCTCTCGACGCGATCATCGAGGCCGGGGTGCAGCAGATCCAGGCGCTGCACACCTACATCACGAACGGCCAGGGCGTGCTGCAGAACCTCCTCAAGGAGTCCACCGACCGCCTGGCGCAGCTCGAGCAGGAGATGCAGCGGACCCGCGAGATCATGCAGTCGGCGACGGAGCAGCAGTCGCAGCTCGCCTATGCCTGCAACCGCAAGAAGGTCGAGATCCAGGAGATCCTGCAGTTCTTCGGCCAGGAAGCCGTGGCGAAGGTCGTGAAGGAGTCGCCCAAGCTGCACGAGCCGCCGGCGTAGCGCCGCGCGGCCGAGGGAATCGGACACGTCCCGGCGCGCCGGCGCGCGGGCGCACAAGGAGCAGGACATGGCGAAGGTCGGATTCTTTGCCCGGCTGGGCAACCTGTGGCGCGGGTTCGCGAGCCTCTGGATCGCCGACATCGAGAAGCAGCACCCCGAGATCGCCTACGAGAACGCCATCAACGGCATGATCGAGAAGTACACGATGCTGAAGAAGGCCACCGCGGGCATCATCCGGCGCCGCGAGGACATCAGCCAGCGCCTGGAGGTGCAGTCGAAGGAGCTGGCGCAGGTGACCCAGGACCTCGGCGTCGCCGTCGAGACCAACCAGGACGACCTCGCGATCATCCTCATCCAGAAGAAGAACGAGCTGGAGAAGCTGGTCGCCGAGCTGAAGGCGGACATGGACCTCGCGGTCAAGGACGCCGACTCCGCCAAGGCCTCGCTCATGCAGGTGCAGGGCGAGATCAAGAAGCTCCAGGCCGAGAAGGACAACATGCTCGCGAAGATGGCGAGCGCCCAGGCCCGCATCCGCATCCAGGAGCAGCTCGACGGGCTGTCGGTGGACGCGGAGGTGAAGGCCCTCGACAACGTGCGCACGCACATCAAGGACACCATCGCGCAGGCCAACCTCGGCAAGGAGCTGGGCGAGACGAGCCTCGACGCGCGCCTGGCGCAGCTCCGGCAGGCCTCCGGCGACGTGACCGCCCGCTCGCAGCTCGAGCAGCTCAAGGCCGCCGCCGCCGCGCGCAAGGCGGCCACGACGACCAACAAGACGATGTAGCCGGCGCGGCGCCGCCAGAGGCCAGCCGTCTCACCCGAGGAGCCGCGTGGCGAACGAGAAGCCCAAGGAAAAGCGCGGGGCGTTCCTCCGCTACGCCTTCCACAACGTCTACAACTACACGCTCCTGGGCGGCGTGGCCGCCACCGCCGTCCTCACCCAGAACTGGTGGCTGGGGCTCGCCGGCGCCGCCGTCGAGGGGCTGTGGCTGATGTTCGCCCCCGACTCGCGCCTGCTCGGCAAGCTCGTCTGGGACCAGCGCTTCGCCGCGCAGGAGAAGCAGCGCAAGGCGGCGCAGCGCCAGAAGGAGATGCAGATCCTCAGCCCCGGGGACTGGAAGCGCTGCCACGCCCTCGAGAAGAAGCGGCTGGAGATCGAGCGGCTCTGCGACGACAACCCGACCTTCACGCGCGAGCTGCTGCAGTCGGAGCTCGGCAAGCTCGAGCAGCTCGAGGACGCCTACGTCGACATGCACCTCACCTGCGCCCGGTTCGAGCAGTACCTCGCCAGCGTCGACTTCGACGAGCTCGAGCGCGCCATCCGCCGCTTCCAGAGCCAGATCGAGAAGAGCCAGAAGAGCACCGAGGACCGCCTGCTCGCGCAGAAGAACCTCGAGGTCGTGCTGCAGCGCAAGGAGCGCCTCGCGGAGATCCAGAGCTACGTGCGCAAGGCGCACGGTCAGCTCGACCTGATCGAGAACACCTTCAAGCTGCTCGCCGACCAGATCGTGACGATGCGCTCGCCCGCCGAGCTCGGCGGCCAGCTCGACGAGCTCATGGACGGCGTCGAGGCCGTCCGCACCACGGCCCGCGAGACCGAGGGGATGATGCAGGGCGCGGAGCGCTAGCCGATGAGGAGCGTGTGATCGATGGCTGAACCACGGGTGCTGCCCGCCTGGGCCGAGGAGCTGCGCCGCCGTTACGTGCGCAGCGAGGCGTCCCTCTTCGTCCTCTACGGCAACGTCTTCGACCTGCTGCTGCACCAGGGGAAGCTCTACCGGCTCACCGACTTCCTCAGCGACGTGCTCCTCGGCGACAACAAGGAGACGATCGCGCTCTACAACCTCTCGTCGGGCGTGCGGTTCGCCAAGCGCGGCGGGCGCACGGACGGCCTGGAGGAGCTGCTGCTGCAGAAGAGCGCCGACAAGGTGCTGCCCGCCTTCGAGCGCATCCTGCAGACCCAGGACCGCCTCGCGCTCATCATCGAGTACGCCGAGATGATCGCGCCGATGGGCGACGCGAACTTCTTCTCCGAGGCGGACCGGCAGAGCGTCGTCATGCTCCACCGCTGGTCGCTCGCGCCGCACCTCGAGAGCGCCGACAACATCGTCCTCCTGGTCACCGAGAACCTCGCCGAGCTGCACCCGAAGATCGTCTCGAACCCGAAGGTCGCGACCATCCGGGTGCCGATGCCGGACCGGGCCGAGCGCAAGGCGCTCGTGCGCCACGTCGTCCCGGACATGGACGAGGCCTGGGCCGACCGCCTCGCCGAGATCACCGCCGGCCTCAAGGCCATCCAGCTCAAGGGCATCCTCGAGCCGACGCCGCCGGCGGCCGAGGACGCGCAGGACCGCGAGAAGCTCATCGTCCGCCTCCTCGGCGACGGCGCGCTGCCCGACCGGGTGAAGCGCCTCGTGCAGCTCACCGAGGGCATGAAGCAAGGCGAGATCTGCGACCTCGTCGCGCCCAAGGCCGCGCCCGGCGCCGCGCCGGCGGAGGACGAGGCGGAGCGCGAGCAGCGGGCCGAGATCCTGCGCATCATCGCCCGGCGCAAGCGCGAGATCATCGAGCGCGAGTGCCTGGGCCTCATCGAGTTCGTCGAGCCCGAGCACGACTTCTCCGTCGTCGGCGGCATGGACGAGGTGAAGCGCGACCTGCTCACCGTGGCGAAGAACATCCGCGAGGGCCGCCGCAACCTGTGCCCGATGGGCATCCTCTTCACCGGGCCGATGGGGACCGGCAAGACCTTCGTCGCCGAGGCGTTCGCGAAGGAGTGCGGCCTCACGACGATCAAGTTCAAGAACTTCCGCTCGAAGTGGGTGGGCGCGACCGAGGGCAACCTCGAGAAGATCCTCACGGTCATCCAGGCGATCGGCCAGGTCCTCGTCATCATCGACGAGGGCGACCGCGCGTTCGGCAACTCCGGCGACGACGGCGACGGCGGCACCTCGAGCCGCGTCATCGCCCGCATCAAGGAGTTCATGTCGGACACCGAGAACCGCGGGCGGGTGGTCTTCATCCTGATGACGAACCGCCCCGACAAGCTCGACATCGACATCAAGCGCGCCGGGCGCCTCGACAAGAAGATCCCGTTCCTCTACCCGCAGACCGCGGAGGACCTCGAGCAGGTGCTGCTGGCGCAGCTGCGCAAGCACAAGCTCAAGGCCGACGTCGTGTTCCCCCGCGATCGCGACGCCGTCTCCGCGCCGCTCGTCGGCTTCTCCAACGCCGACGTCGAGGCGATCACCCTGCTCGCGAACCAGTACGCGAGCGAGGCCGCCGCGAGCGGCGACGCCGCCATCGACCCCGCGGTCATGGCCCGCGCCGTCGCTGACTACCTGCCGAGCCGCGACGTCCAGATGCTCGAGTACATGGAGCTGCTGGCCGTCTTCGAAGCGTCGAACCGCCGCATGCTGCCCCGCAAGTACGCGGAGCTGAGCGTCGAGGAGCTGCAGCTCCGCCTCGCCCGGCTCCGCCTGGAGATCGGCACGCGGCGCTGACCCATGGCACGCGCGCGCCCGCCCGCCGGGACGCGCCTGAGAGGAGGGCATGATGGAGTTTTCCCGGGAGATCGAGATCAGCGAGCACGAGGCGGAGCTGATGGCGCGCGGCCTCTACGCCGTCGCGCGGGCCGAGGGGGGCGTGCACGAGCGCGAGGAGATGCTCATCAGCGAGCTCCTCGCCGACCTGGGCGGCGGCGGCGCCGCGACGCTGGCGGGCCTCGCCCGTCAGCCCGCCCCGACCCCCGCCGAGATGAAGGCGGGCCTGTCGCAAGGCGCCGGCACGCTCTTCCTCAAGACCTGCCTCCTGCTCGCCTACGTCGACGGCAACTACCACGTCGACGAGGCCAAGGTCATCAACGGCTACGCGGCCGCCCTCGGCGCCTCCGCCGCCGACCTGCAGGAGCTCGAGCACGGCGTCCGTGAGTACCTGCTCGCCCACCTCGTCCACCTGAAGAACGTCGACGCCACCCGCGCCGTCGCCAAGAAGCTCGGCGTCTAGGGGACACGCAGCCCCCAGCCAAGCCCCCGATCCCGCAGGCGTTTTAGACCCAACCGCGCATTTTGCCCGGGCGGCCCGCAGCCGGGCGACGACGCGGCGTCGCGCCGGGGCAGGCCCAACTCATGCCGGGAAAAACCGTCGCGCAGCGATGGTATCGTGCGGCATGCCTCCCCATGTGGCAGCGGATCGTCGCCCCGCGACGGTCCAGAAGGGGATGGGTTGCGGCTACGCCGGAAGCGGGAAGCGCAGCTCTGCCCGGATCCGCTCCGCCAGCCACATGCGTATCAGCGTCCGGTACGGGACGGACTTCGTCGCGGCGATCTTGCGCAGCGCGGCGATCTGCATCGGGTCCAGCTTCAGCGACACGTTCTTGAGCGGCCGCCGCCGCTGCCCCGAGCGGATCTGCGCGCGCAGCTCCTCGTCGAGCGCGAACTCGACCGGCTCCTGGGCGAGCTCGCCGAGGACGCCGCGGCGGTCGTAGACGCGTGCCGCGGTCGTGACCGCGCGGCCACGGCTCGCCGTCGTTCTCCTGCGCCGCAGGTCAGCCATCCTGTCGCCTCGCCGCCGGGCACGCCTCGGCTACGTGAAGTCGTTTGGATGCCGGACGCGCACGGCCTCGAGAATGCGCTCGGCCGCGGCCACCGCCTCGGCCGCGTCGCGTTCACGCACGTGTAGTTTGCCGCCGTAATCGCCCGTCGTTCGCAGCGCCTGCAGCGCCGTGTAGTCGGCGCCTGTTGCCGGCGGCCAGTGCTCGCCGCGCACGAGATCCCGGTGGACCGCCGCCTCGAGCGCGGTGTGCTTCGTGAACGTCTTCCCGCGGAGCGCGAAGAGCGCGGACATCGCGTAGAACGCCGCGTAGTACGCACGCGACGCGCACGCGTCCGGATCCTCGACCGCCAGCAGTCGAGCGCTCTGCAGGCTCCGCCGGGCACGCGACCACAGATCGGCCGCCTCGGCGCTCATAGCCGCACGCCCTCCGCCTTCGCGTTGCGGTACAGAGCGAAGTCCCCAGCCTCGAAGTCGTCGACGTTCGCGGGCAACGCGTGGATCGGACGGTCGGATTCGAGTTGCAGCGGATAGAGACTCTCGACGATGCGACGGAGGTCGCGCCAGAGCGACACGGGGCCGGTGAGCAGCACGAGGAGGTCCAGGTCGCTGTCCGCGCCAGCCGCGCGCCGCGCGACCGAGCCGTACAGCACGACCCCGCGCAGGCGGTCGCCGAACTCGGCCGTCAATCTGGCCTTGATGTGCCGCAGCAGCTCGTCGCGGCCCATGGGTCTCGATCTCCTTCACCATGAGGGTAGGGCGCACAGGTGGGCGTGTCAAAGCAGCGCCGGGCGCTGGCGCGGCGCCTCCGGGGCCGAGCAGAGGGGGCCGCACCGGCCGTGACAGCGGCTCGCGACACCTCCGCCCCGGCTGCTCGCGATGCGCCTCCGTCGGCAACAGTCGGCGTCTTGCTCGCGGCGATTGCGAGCATGATCGGTGGATGTTCGGGGTGCCTCCTCGAGCCCAACCCGCGCTACTGCGATGACACGAGCCCCTGCACGGATCCCCGTTGGCCGGTCTGCCGGATGCCAGCCCGGCAATGCGTCGAGGGAGATGAGGGCGGGATACGCGATGGCGGCTTGGACGCTCCCGCATTGGAGGACGCGAACCTCGTCGACTCCGCTCACGATGCCCGTGGCTCGATCCAGGATGACGCCGGCCTTGACGCGACCACAGCAGACACTGCTCTCGATTCGGGTGATGTCGGCGACGCGTCGGACGCAGCGGCGATCGATCGTGGCTGCATCTCATCGGGGGAGTGCGCGTTGCCGAGCGCCCCGATCTGTTCGGCTGGAACCTGTAGGGCCTGCGCCGCGGGCGGTGAGTGCGCCGCCCGAAGCAGCACCGCCCCCGCATGTACTTCCGACGGGCGCTGCGTTCAGTGCACGACCAACCTGGATTGCGCGGGCAAGGTAGACACCCCAGCCTGCGACCTCGAATCTTTGACGTGCGCGCCATGCTCGGCCGACGAACAGTGTCCCCATTTCTGCGACGCGATGACGGGCCGTTGCGCCACGAACAGCGAGATCGTCTTCGTCGACGCTGCCGGGGCGAACTGTCCAACCCCGGGACCCGGGGCTGGTACCGTCACGGATCCATATTGCGAGATCGGATCGGCACTGTCGAACCTCGGGCTTCGGCGCCATGTGTACGTTCGGCCGGGTGACTACGCCCCCGCAGCCAGCACCGGGAAGTCCTACCGCCTCCGCGCGGAAGCCGGCGCCGTGATCCACACGCCCGACCCCATGCTCACCGGCTTCAGCGTGGCCGGCACTTGCTTCGTCGAGGTCACCGGACTCCGTGTGACGGGCCCCGGTGGGGACAAGCCCGGGGTCTTCGTGAGTGGTCTCGCAACCCTGTCGCTACACGCAGTGAAGGTGGACAACGCCGGCAGCGTAGCAGTCAGCTGCCAAGGCAGCACTCTTTCGATGGACAGGGTCGAGATCGTGGGCAGCCACCTGGGAGGCGTGGACCTCAACAACTGTCTGTACACAATCACTAACAGCGTCATAGCCAAGAATGGCGGCCAGTTCGGCGGCGTACGCATCACGTTGCCGCGCGCCGGGTCGGCGTTCGTCAACAACACGGTCGTCCTCAACACTGCTGGTGGCACGACGCCTGGAGGGGTGCTGTGTGCATCAGCGGCCCAGATCGTGAACAGCGTGATCTGGGGAAACTCCCCGACGGATGTGAGTACAATCTGCTCGGTGACCTTCTCAAACGTCAGCCAATCGATCAGCGGGCAGGGAAACATCATGCATGACCCGACGTTCGTTAACAGCACGACGGGTGACTATCGCTACCAGGCAGGATCTTGGGGAATAGACAGCGCGACGCCGGTCGGAGCCCCTGCGTTCGATTTCGACGGCGCGCCGCGCCCGTACGGCGCCTCTCCCGACATGGGCGCGTTCGAATGGCACCCCTGAGCACCCGTAAGGCCTGTGGCGCGGGGCTGCTGCTCGGCGGCCGCCGGCGCTCGCGACTCTACAGAAAGTAGCGCTCCTTCCCCCGCCCCCGCCGAAATCTCGCGTGCCGGCGCGGCGCGCGATGTGGTACGTCACGTGCAACTGCCGGCCCCCGAGGTCCAAGGACATGCGCGCACTGCCCCGTCTGCTCACCCTCGTCGCCCTGCTCGCCGCCTGTGACCGCGGCGACCGTCCCGCGGCGCCGCCGCTCGTGCCGGTCGCGCCGGCGGCCCCGGCCCGCGTCGCGCCCGCGAGCGCCGCGGCGCCCGCCGCGCGCCGGCCGCGGCGCCCGGCCAAGAGCTTCGCCGCGCTCAAGAAGGAGCTCGGGAAGAGGTGCCCGCTGAAGGAGGCGGACAGCAACGTCGAGCAGAAGCAGGCGCTCGCCGACATGACCGCGTGCGTCCGCCGCACCATGATCCGCGCCCTCGACGACGTGCTCGTGCCGCTCAAGAAGAGCGCCCCGGCGCGCTTCAGCGCGCTCATGAAGGAGCAGGCGGCCTGGAACCGCTTCGTCGAGGCGGGTTGCCATCTCGAGGAGGAGCGCTTCTGGGTCGACCTCGACTCCGGGCAGCGGGACGACGGCACGATGCGCGGCTACCCGTACCTGGGCTGCCTCGACGCGGCCTACACCGAGCGGCTCATGTACGCCCGGGCGCTCGGCGGCGGCGACCCCGCCCCGCTGGTCGGACGCGTCACCGCCGCCGACAAGAACGGCGCGGCGATGCAGAAGATCGTGGCCGAGGTGAAGGCCAGCGCCGAGCGCTTCCAGAAGCGGCCGCCGCCGCCCTCGGACCTGGGCGTCAGCGCCGACTTCGCGGACATCGCGAAGGGCTGCGCCACGGTGCAGGCGGAGACGGCCGGCATGGCGCGCTCGACCTGTGAGGGCTGGCCCGAGCTGGCGCAGGCGCTCGG
>DASXVK010000776.1:0-5769 GCA_036504295.1 Polyangia bacterium | reverse complement strand
GGACGCCGACGGTGAGCCCGCGGCAGCCCGCGGCCGCGAGCCGCGCCCACGCGTCGGCGGGCATCGGCACCGGCTCGAGGAAGCCGGCCCACTCGAAGCCGCGGCCGTGCAGCGCCGCCGCCAGGGCCTCGAGCCACGCCGCGTCGGCGTTGAGCAGGTCGTCGTTGAACTCGAAGGCCCGCACGCCGTGGCGCGCCGCCTGGAGCTCCATCTCCGCGACGACGTCGGCGGGCGCGCGGCGGCGGAAGCGCGGCACCGCGGCGCGCACCGAGCAGAACGAGCAGCGGTGGGGGCAGCCGCGGCTCGCGGCGATCGGCAGCCACGCCCCGACCGGCATGCCGGTGAAGTCGGGGTATGGCGGGCCATCGAGGCGCGCCCGGGTGGCCGGCAGCGCCGCCACGCCGGGGCGCAGCACGATGCCGGGCAGCGCGGTCAGCTCCGCGTCGGGCGCGCCGGCCACGAGCGCGCGGGCGAGCGCGGCGATCACGTCGTCCGCCTCGCCGACGACGAGCGCGCGGGCCGCGCCGGCCTCGAGGAGCAGATCGCGGACCGGCGGGTGCATGGTCAGCGACGGGCCGCCGAGCACGACCGCGGCGCCGCCCTGCGCGAGCGCGGCCGCGAGGGCCGCGGCGTAGGGCAGCGTGGCGTCGTGGGCGGCGATGAGGTGCGGCCCGGGCCCGAGCGTGCGCGCGCGCGCCGCGGCGCTCGCCACGATCGCCGCCGCGAGCGCGTCGGGCAACAACGAGGCTCGCCTGCGGCTCGCGTCGGGCAACGACGAGGCTCGCCTGCGGCTCACCTCCGGGGCGGCGGCGAGCTCGTCGGGTTCCGCGTGCTCCGCGGGGAACAGCACCTGCAGCAGGAGCGCGAGGTCCGGGGCGTGCACGCCGCCGCCGGGGGGCGGGAGGGCGCGACGGTCGAGCGCGGCGAAGAGCTCCGGCTCCTCGGCCTCACAGGCGGCGTTCAGATCGGCGAAGGCCACCGCGACCCCCGCCGCGCGCAGCACCCCCTGCAGCGTCGCCGCGCCGAGGGAGATGCGGCTGCCGCGCAGCCCGAACGCCGGCGGCAGCACCAGCGTGAGGCCGTGGTACGCCGACGCTGACGCTGACGCTGACGCTGACGCTGACGCTGACGGGCGCGCCGCGGAGCTCGTTTGCGTTTGCGTCAGCGTCTGCGTTTGCGTTTGGGGCCCAGGCGGCTCCCCCTCGCCCGCGATCGTGATCGCCGTCGTCTCGCAGAACTCCTGGCAGCAGTAGCAACGGATGCACTGCTCCTCGTCGAACACGGGGGCGCCGCCTTCGAGCGCGACGGCGGCGACCGGGCACATCGTGACGCACGTGCCGCAGGCGTTGCAGCGCCCCGGGTCGCTCGTCGGGTAGCCACGCGCGGGGCCGACCGCGGCCGCGGCGCCGCGCAGGGTGACGCCCGCGGGCAGCTCGCCGACGAGCGTCACCGCGGCGGGATCGGCGCCGGGCAGGCCGAGGCGCCGCGCGGCGCGCAGCACCGGCACGTTCGCCGCGCCGATGCCGGTGATCTCGGCCAGCACCGCGTCGGCAGCGAGCGCGTCGTCGGCGACGACGAGCAGGCCCAGGCGCTGCTTGCCCCCGCGCGCGCCGGGCCGGTCGGCGAGCGGCACCTCGACGGCGTCGACGACGACGAGGCCGGGGCGCACCGCCCGGTACAGGTCGAGCAGCATCTCGCCGAACTCGTCGGGCCCGGGCAGGAGGCGGTGGAAGGCCTCCTTGCGCCGGCCCGGGACGAGGCCGAAGAGGTTCTTCACCGCGCAGGTCATCACCTGGAACGCGTGGCTCTTCAGCTTCGGCACGTCGACGACGAGGTCGTAGTCCGCGAGCCGGTCGTAGAGCTGGAAGCTCGCGGTCCGCATGGGCTCGCGCACGGTCACGCGCTTGGCCCGCTTGAGCTCCAGGAGCTCGGCGCCGGTGCGCGCATAGACGTCGCGGAGGCCGGCGATGGCGGTGGCCTGGTCGAAGTCGCCCACGCCGGGGCTGTCGCCGATGACGGTCTTGACGCGGGACCCGGCGAGGACCGCGGCGAGCGCCTGCGTGACCTGCGGGTGCGTGGTCACGGCCTCGTCGGCGCCGCGGGGCCCGAGCAGGTTGATCTTGAGGAGCGCGCGGCCGCCCGGCCGGACGAACGCGCCGATGCCGCCGAGCCGCGCGAGCCCCTCGAGGAGGGCCGCCGCGACCGTCACCGAGTCGTAGCTCGGGCAGGCGACCACGGCCACGCGCGGCGCCGCCGGGGCCCCGCCCCCGCCGCGCCGCCGCCCGGCCGCCGGCGGCGCGCGCCGGGCCGCGCCGCTCCGGCGCCCGCCGTTGCCGCCAGTGGCCGTCACCGCGCCCTCCCGGCGCCCGGCGCGCAGCGCGGCTCGACCTCGCCCTCGCCGTGGATCGCCAGCTGCGCCCGCCACACGCCGAAGCAGACGTCCGCGAGCTCGCAGCCGGCGCACGCCGCCGGCTTCACCTTGTCCTTGCCCATCTCGCCCACGAGGCGGCAGTCGTGGCAGCCGTTCAGCCCGAGGCGCCGCCGCACGTAGGCGCGCACCGCGGCGATCGGGGCCCGCTCGCCCGTCGCGCGCAGGACGAAGCACAGCGGGTTCTCGCAGTACGACAGGTGGTAGGGCATCCCGGCGGCGGTCGCGGCGGTGATCGTGCGGCGCACCGCCGTCGCGGTCGCGCGCAGCCGCGGCACCACCTCGGCGCCGGCGGCGAGCGCGAGCCCGTGCGGCTGCACGACCGAGAGGATGAGCCCGGCGAGCCCCGGGGCGTCCCGGCCGAGCGCCCGGACCACCGCCGGCCCCTCGTCGAGGTTGCCGGCGGTGAAGACGAGGTTCGGCCACAGGCCGAGCCCCGCGGCGGCGGCCGCCCCGAGCCCGCGCCGGGTCAGCTCGAAGGTGCCCGGCGCGGCGGTGAGCGCGTCCGCGCGCGCCGCGGTGGCCGCGTGGTAGGAGACGATGACGTCGGAGACGCCGGCCGCGCGCAGCGCCGCGGCGTAGCCCGGCTGCGCCAGGCGGATCCCGTTGGTCTGCACGAAGACGCTGCGCCCGCCGGCGGCCGCGCGCGCCGCGAGCTCGAACAGGTCGCGCCGCAGCGTCGGCTCACCGCCGGTGAGGTGCACGACCGCCGCGGCGTCGGCGCGGGCCGCGTCGACGAGCGCGCCGGCCTCGGCGGCGGTCAGCTCGAAGCTCTCGCCGCCGCGGATGTTGCAGAACGCGCAGCGCTGGTTGCACCGCGAGGTGAGCCGCACGAAGCGCGAGCGTGGGTGGATGCAGTTGCCCCGACCGAAGACGCGCTTGAGCCCCGGGGCGACGCCCACGGCGTCCCCCGCGCGGGGAGCGCGGTGGGGGGGAGGATCGACGGGCTGTGCCCGTCGAGGGGGGGCGGGCAGAGCCCCCCTGTAAAAAGACGCTCACGGCCTCCCCCGCTCGGCCCAGCGCGCGACGATCGGGGGGAAGAGCGCCCGCAGCCGCGCGTCGGCCGGCACCGGCACCAGCTCCCCGTCGCCGTGCTCGTCGAGGTAGCTCTTCCAGAAGCCGAAGCACACCGGGTCGAAGAAGCAGCCGGCGCACTGCGGCCCCTTGCGCTTGTTGCCCTGCATGTACTCGAAGGACGAGACGTCGACGCCGAAGACCGCGTGCGGGTCGAGGAGGTCGATGAGCCGCAGGTTGTCCTCGTGCCCCGGCATGAAGCACAGCGGCAGCCCGGTCTGGGTGTCGGTGCGGAAGCGGACGGCGAGCCGGTCCGCCTCGCCCATCGCCGACAGCCAGTACGGCCGGAGCTGCCCGAGCCGCGGGAAGAGGCGCGGGTTGCGCGCGGCCCGCCCCTCGGGCTGCACGTAGAAGAAGAGCACCTCGTTGATCGCCGCGAGCTCGCGCGCGACGAAGTGCACGAAGCCCGGCAGCAGCTTGTGGTTGCCGGCACAGATGACGTGGCAGAGGATCACCTCGATGCCGGCGTCGAGGACGTTGCGCACGCCCGCGACCGCGGCGGCGAAGTGGCCGCGCGTACGCGTGATCGCGTCGAAGCTGCGCTCGACGTGCGACGGCAGCGAGATCATGCCCGCGGTCATGCCCGCCTCGCGCAGGCGGGCGACGTTCGGCTTCGTCAGCAGCGACCCGTTCGACTGCACCTCGATGCGGCGGAAGCCGAGCGCCTTCGCGTGGCGCACCATCGGCACGAGGTCGGGGTGCAGCAGCGGCTCGCCGCCCGAGATCGACAGCTCGTCGTAGCCGTACGCGCGTACCTCGTCGAGCTCGCGGCGCCAGTCGGCGCTGATGACGTTGGTGTAGTCGTGGACGTCGCGCCGGGCCGCCTGGGCCCTGGGCAAGGTCCACTCCGCGAAGCAGAAGACGCAGCCGTGGTTGCAGGCGAGCGTCACCCGGACGGTCTGGGCCGGCATGGGCTAGCGATCGTTCATTGTAGCCGGGGTTGGCCGGGTGCGCCCCAAGGAATCCGGCGGCGGCCCCGCCTGGGGCCGCAGCTCGGCCGCGCCGTGCCGGTCGAGGTAGGAGCGCCAGAACCCGGAGCACACCGGCCGCCACCGGCAGGCGGCGCAGCCCGGGGCGTGGGTGCGATCGGGCAGCGCCGGGCCCTCGCCGGGCAGCGCGCGCAGGCATTCGGAGAAGCGCTCGTGCCCGGGCAGGCAGCACAGCGGCAGGCCGCAGATGTCGGGGACCTTCGCCGGGATCCCGGCCGCGGCCGCGGCGTCGAGCGCCGCGGCGAAGGCGGGACCGGCCGCCTCCAGGCGCGGCCACACCGACGGCTGGCGGCCGCCCTCGCCCACCGGCGCCATCAGCGACAGGCACAGGCCCGCGAGGCCGGGGAAGCGCTGCGCGGCGAAGCGCGCGAACGCCGGCGCCTCGGCCACGTTGCGGCTGGTCGCGACGAAGTTCAGCCAGACGCGCACGCCCTCCCCCATGAGCGCGTCGATCCCGCGCAGCGTCAGCTCGAAGCTGCCGGGCGTGCGCGTGAGGGCGTCGGCGGTCTTGGCGCGGTGCGAGTGGAGGCTGACGAAGGCGGCGTGCAGCCCGCTCTGCGCGAGCTTGTGCGCGTAGGCCGGGTAGGCCGCCCGCAGCGCGTTCGTCTGGATGACGATCTCCGGGTACCCCGCCGCGCGCGCCGCCTGGAGGTACGCCGGGAGGCGCTCGTCGAGGGTCGGCTCGCCGCCGGAGAAGACGATGAAGGGGCCGCCGGCGCGGGCCTCGATGAAGCGCTGGACCTGCGCCGGCTCGTGGCTGCGCTCGTGATCGGGATCGACCGAGCAGAAGAGGCAGCGCTGGTTGCAGGCCAGCGTCACCCGCACGAGCTCCTCGACCTTCTCCGCCGCCGCGTCCGGCGGCCGGGGCGGCCGCTCCTGCATCGGCGTGAAGAGGAGCGGCAGCCGCTCGGGCTGCTCGCGCTCGAGGCGCTGCAGCGCCGCCGGCACCGCCGGGGGGAGCGGGCCCTCCGCGAGGACGTCGAAGCAGTCGGTGCGCACGGCGGCCCGGCTCCGGGTGCCGGCCGGGAGCAGCGTGAGCGCGCCGCCGTCGGTCTCGACCCGCAGCTCCCCGCGGCCGCCGAGGACGCGGCGCGCCGGCTGGCCCGCCAGCCCGAGCGCGTCGAGGACCGCGCGCGCGCGCTCGTCGGCGAGCGGCACGGGCGCGAAGGCCGCCGGCGGCAGCGGCCCGGACGGCGCGCCCGGCGCGCTCGCCCGCGGCGCGGCGTCGGGGCCGAGCGCGCGGTCGAGGACGCGCGCCTTCAGCTCGTGGCCGAGCCG
>DASXVK010000775.1:0-2648 GCA_036504295.1 Polyangia bacterium | reverse complement strand
GCCCGAGCGGCCGCGCGAGCGTCCGCGGCTCGGCGCTGAGCGCGAGGTCGGCGCCCACGAGCGAGAGCCCGCCGCCCGGCGCCGCCTCGGGCCGCTTCGGCCCCGGCGTCGCGGGCGCGGGCGCCGCCGCGACCACGTCCCCGGCCCCGACGACGGCGCTGCCGGCCACCTGCAGCGCGATCGGCTCCGAGTGCACGGTCTCGTAGGTCCGCTTCGTCGCGTCGTAGTACGAGAACGCGAGGCGCGGGATCTCGCGCGCGGCGGCCTTGAGCCGCACCGTCACGCGGAACCGCTTCGCCGCGCCCTCCTCGATGATCTCGCCCGGCGCCACGTCCGCCGGCACCGCGAAGACCGCGGGGTCGAGCCCGGCCGTGTCGAGCCGCGGTAGCCGCAGGCCCTCGAGCCGGGCCTTGCCGCGCACCGTGAGCTCGAGCTCGAGGGGGTCGCCGACGCGCACGACCGTGCGCGCGGCGCGCACGCTCAGCGCGAAGGCCTCGCCGACGGCGTCGTTGAAGCTCCGCGGCCGGCCCGCCTGGGGCAGCGCGGCCACCTCCAGGCGCCGGGGCACGTCCTGCGCCTTCACGAGCTGGCCCCGGCCCATCCCCAGGCCGAAGAAGCCCCCCATGCCGCCGCCGACCGTCGCGACCACGCTCGTCGGCGGCACGTCGAGGGTCCCGGCCTTGAGCGGGGTGACGAGCGCGTGCAGCCGGAGCCGGGTGTACTGGACGCCGTCGACGACGTCGCTGGAGCGGTCGAAGGGCAGCTCCAGCCGCCGCGACCCGAGCTGCAGCGCGAGCGCGCGGCGTCCCTGCGCCGGCGCCGGCGCGACCTCGAAGCGGTCCACCTGGTCGAAGAGCGGCACCGTGAAGCTCTGCTCGCTCACGTCGCGCCGGATCAGCCAGTCGAGCGTCAGCGCGAAGGTCTCGCCCACCATCACGGACCGCGCGGGCAGGTTGAGGCGGACCTTCATGTCGCGCGTCTGGCCGATCACGTTCGCGTGGAAGGTCGCAGGCTGCGTCGCGGCCCGGCGCGCTCCCTGCACCACGGTGAGGGCCGGGACCTGGTAGGTGCCGGTCGCGGGCGCGGTGACCCGGTAGCGGAAGGACCAGGTGACCGAGCGGCTCACGCTCTGCCGGCCGTTGATGATCTGGAGCATCTGCTGGACCTGCGGCGTGGCGCCGAGCGGCGTCACCTCGCAGCCGGAGATGGTGAGGCGGGGCTGCTCCGGGGCCGGCTGCTCGTCGAACTCCTCCGCGAGCAGCGCGAGCACGAACGGCACCTGCGCGTAGATCTCGCGGCTCTCGAGCTGGAGCTGGACCCGCTGGCCGAACGCCGCCGAGCCCACGAGCAACGATGCGAGAACCGCCAGGCGTGCGCTCACCAGTCCTTCTCCACGGGCTCGGGACGGAGGCGCTCCCGCTCACGACGGTCGCGGTCACGCTGGGCCTCGCGGTCGCGGATCGCCTGCAGGCGCCGCTCGGCCTGGCGCCGCGAGACCTTCTTCTCGTCGTCGTCGCCCTGTTGTTGTTGCTGCTTCTGCTGCTTCTGCTGTTGCTGCTGCTGCTGCTGCTGCTTGGGCGGCTCGAGCAGCCGGATGGCGTTCTCGAGGTGCTCCATCGCCTTCGTCTGGCTCTTGAGCGTCGGCTCGAGGTCGTAGGAGGCGGACTGCAGCTTCGTGCGGGCCTCGGCGAGGCCGGCCGCCGCCGTGCGCATCTCGGTCGCGGCCGAGCGCACCTCGGGCGCCGCCTCGCGCAGGGCCTTCATCTGCGCCTCGCCCTGCGGGCCGCCCGGGCCGCCGGCCTGGCCGGCCTGGTCCGCCTGCTCCGCGAGCGCCTGCGCCAGCGCCTCGCCCAGGCGCGCGTGGCGCTCCTGGAAGTCCGCGAGCGGCCCCACCTTCGCCGCGCGCGACGTCTCCTCGGCGCCGTGCGCGGCCGCCGTCGCGTCGTGGGTCTCGCCCTGGTTGCGGTGCAGCTCCTTGAGGTGCTCGATGATCGAGAAGAAGAGCCGCCGGAGCTCGGCGAGGTGCTGCTGCGCCTCCGCCGCCCGCGCCCGCGCGTCCGCGGGCTTGGCCGCGGCGCCGCGCCCGAGGAGCGCCGCGAGCGCCCGCTCCGCCGCGAGCGCCTGCCCGCGCAGCTTCTCGGCCAGCTCGAAGCGCGCCTTCACCGCCGCCTGCGGGTCCTGGCCGGGCACGCCGCCGTCGGCCGCCGGGGGCGCCTTGGCCGCGACCTTCGCCCCCTCCTCCGCGAGCAGCGGCCCGAGGCGCGTCAGCCGCTCGACGTTCTGGGCCACGCCCTCCTGCAGCCGCCGCTCCCGCTCGGCCGGGGTCGGCTCCGGCCGCCGCGCCGCCGGCTGGGACGCGGCGGCGCCCGGCGGCGCGAGCAGCGCCACGAGCTCCTCCTGCGTGGCGTGGGCGACCTCGATCACCTCGCGCAGCCCCGCGAACCGCTCGATCGCGCGCGCGAGCGCCTGCACCGCGCGCTCCGCCTCGTCGGCGGCCGCGCCGGCCCGGTCGGCCTTGAGCGCCGCCCCGGCGGCCTGCATCCGCGCCTCGGCCTCGCGCACGTGCGGCAGCGCCTCGGTGGCCGCCGCCAGCATCCGCTGCTGCTCGGGCGTCGGCGCCGTGCCGCCGTCCATCTGCGCCCGGGCCG
>DASXVK010000774.1:0-4342 GCA_036504295.1 Polyangia bacterium | reverse complement strand
CGCGTTCGGGATGCCGTCGCCGTCGCGGTCGTTCGGATCGTACGTGGTGCACGTGGTCGTGTTGGCGTCGAGCGGGCAGGGGTCGCAGGCGTCGCCCACGCCGTCGCCGTCGAAGTCGGCCTGGACGCCGTTGTCCATCGGACGGATCGGGTTGAACACCGTCGGGCAGTTGTCGGTCGCGTCCGGGATGCCGTCGCCGTCGCTGTCCGTCAGCGTGATCGTGCCCGTGTAGGTGGTCGAGCCGTTGACCGACCACTGCGCCGGGCGCATCGGCGTGCAGGTCGGCTCGTTCGTCGGGGCGGTGCAGAAGAACGCCGGGTATATGCTGGCGTTCGCCGTCTGGAGCTGCGCGAAGGTCTTGGTGACCGACGCGTCGACGCACACCGATTTCGCTGCGCCGCACACGTCGAGGGTCTCGCACGCGCCGGTGTTCGGGATGGTCGCGACCGAGGTGGACTCGCCGTAGAGCACCTTGCCCGCGCGCATGACGAGGGCGACGTCCTGGGGCTGGGCGTCGATGATGGCGCGGTAGTCGTGGTGCACGGCGCCGTCGAAGATGGCGATGTCGGCGACCTTGCCCGCGGCGAGGACGCCGATGACGTCGTCGGTCGCGCTCGCGGCGGCCGCGTTCGCCGTCACCATCAGCCACAGGTCGCGGTCGGTGAAGTAGTGGGCGAGGTACTTCTGGTTGAGGGAGTCGGCGCACTGCAGCTCGCGCAGGAGGTTCATCGAGCCGCTCGGCAGCCAGTCGGTGCCGAGGGCGATGTTGACGCCCAGGCGCCCGGCGACGGTGACCTCGGCGGTGTTGCCGTAGAGCGTGATGTTCGAGCGGGGCGACCAGATGAGCGAGGTGCCGTTGCGCGACATGTTCGCGTAGTCGTTCGCCCTGAGCCCGACGCCGTGGATGTAGGCGCTCTTGTCGACGAGCACGTCGTGGGCCGGGTTCGCGTCGCTCAGGCAGACGAACTCGTTCTCGGCGGCCGCGTTGATGCCCTCGGAGACGTGGGGGAAGTACGCGTCTGTGCCGGCGATGGTGCTGGGGGTGACCATGGCCGCGCCGTAGCCGCAGCCCGAGGTGATCATGGTGCCGCCGCTGTCGTCGAGCGGGAAGGTGTCGAACAGGACCGGCGTCTGGCCGAGCCCCTCCTGCGCGGTCTTGTCGAGGTTGCGCAGCAGGCCCACGCGACTGCCGGACCCGACGGTGGAGGTGGCGCCGCCGAAGAGGAAGCGCAGCTCGCCCCACGACACGTTGTCGGCGGTGGCGCCGCCGGGGGCCGGGATCTTCGTGTGGCCGCCGGAGCCCTTGCGCCACTGGTGCCGGTGCTCGTAGCGCTCGCCGGTGTCGGTGTAGGGCGGGTCATTCGTGTAGGTGATGTGGTCGTGGGTGTTGATGAGGCCCGGCGTGATCACGCCCTTGGGGCACGTGATGACCGTGGCGGTCGCCGCCTTCGCCTGGCACGCCGCGTCGCAGCCCGCGGCGCAGCCGACCTGGACGATCTTGCCCGCGTCGTCGACGAGCACCTGGCCGCCGCGGAAGACGGCGAGCGGGGTGAGGACGTCGCCCTTGATGAGCCGGCCGCCGTCGCCCGCGGTCACGCTGCAGGTGCCGCTCGCGAGCGGCGCGAGCGCCTGGCAGAAGACCACGGTGCCGACGGGCGTGCGCGTGCAGTCGCTCTGGCAGCCGTCGCCGTCGAGCTTGTTGCCGTCGTCGCACTCCTCGCCCGCGTCCAGCGTCCCGTTGCCGCAGGTGGCGAGCTCGATCCGGCACGCGGCCGAGCAGCCGTCGCCGCCGAGGTTGTTGGCGTCGTCGCAGCCCTCGCCGTCGTCCAGCGTCCCGTCGCCGCAGTAGCCGGCGCAGCCCTCGGTCGTGACCGTCTGGCAGTCCGTGCTGCAGGTGAGCGTGCCGCGGTAGAAGCCGTGGTTCGCGCAGGTGTCGCCGGCGAAGTCGGTGCCGTCGCACGTCTCGCCGCCGTTGCGCGTGCCGTCGCCGCACTCGCCGGCGCAGTGCTCGAAGCTCACGGTCTGGCAGTCGGCGCTGCAGGCGAGGGTGCCGCCATAGAAGCCGTGGTCCGCGCAGGTGTCGCCGCCGAAGTCGGCGTCGTCGCAGGTCTCCACGCCGTTGAGGACGCCGTCGCCGCACGTCCCGGTGCAGCCGGTGACGTCGAGGCGGCAGGTCGTCGCGGAGCAGGCGAGCGTGCCGCCGTAGAAGCCGAAGTCGGCGCAGCTCTTGCCGTCGAGATCGGCGCCGTCGCACTCCTCGGTCGCGGACTTGACGCCGTCGCCGCAGCCGGGGGTCTCGAGCTGGCAGCCGGAGGAGCAGCCGTCGCCGCTGACGTTGTTGCCGTCGTCGCACTCCTCGCCGAGATCGAGGTAGCCGTCACCGCAGCGCGGCTCGATCTCGTTCTGGCACGCCGACGAGCAGCCGTCGCCGCCGACGTTGTTGCCGTCATCGCACTGCTCGCCGGGGTCGACGTGGCCATCGCCGCAGCGCGCGGTGGTGCTGGTGGTCTCCCTGCAGGCCGCGACGGTGAAGCAGACGAGCAAGATCAAGATCGGTTGCAGCGAACGATAGGGCTTGAGCATGCAGACTCCTTCGGAACCGGTCGCGGGAACAGCGAGCCTCGGCGCGAGGACCCGATGAGCCGACAGTACCTTAACGGGCGCGGCGGGCACAACTGCCCCCGGGGTTCGTGCGCTCGCGTCGCTGCGGCCGACGAATCGGCGGTCAGTACGTGGGCAGCGGCGCGCCGTGGACGCGGGCCTTGAGGCTGTTGAAGAGATCGGGCTGGTAGGAGGCGACCGAGTCGTCGGCGGACATGACGGCGCTGAGGTGCTCGATGGTCTCGACGGCGGTGGTGCCGCCGTCGATGCGCTTGAGCAGCACCGACCCGGTCATGGCGTCGATGACCGTCGAGCCCCAGGTCTTCTGATAGACCGCGATCACGGTGCTCGGCGCGGCGGCGCTCCGGGCGACGGTGCCCTCGCGCCATGTCACCTGGAACTCGATCGTGATGAGGTCGTACACGGTCTCGCTGACCATGAAGCTCACGTCGTAGTCCGGCTCGACGTCGCGCTGCGCGGTCCAGGCGTCCACGTTGCGGCGGTCGACGACGACGTCAGGGTCCTGCAGCGCGGCCCAGACGTCGGCGATGGGCGCGTGGATGTACCCCTTCAGGTTGGCCCAGGAGTACGAGTCGTTGGACCCGGTCACGAGGGTGAACTTCTCGGGGTAGGCCTCGTCGCCCTCGGCGGCGGGGTACGCGGCCACGTTGTCGCCGGCCGGCGCCAGGCCCGGCGGGAAGGGGCTCGTGGCGTTGCCGTAGCAGCCCGCGGTGAGCGCCAGCAGCGCCGCGAGCCCAAGCAGGGTGTGGGATTGCACGCGCGCCGCCCAAGCAGGATCCGGGCCGCCCCGGCGGCCCCCCGGCACGCCCGCCGCGGGCGTGAGATTCAGCCGTCTCCGCGCGCCGTTGCGGGGCCGTCGCCGGGCGCAGCGCCGCCCTGCCGGCGCCGCGGGTGGTGTGCGCTCCCGCACACCGTGCCAGGTCGCACGTGCGGGCGGCATCACCGGCGCCGGCGGGCGCGGCGGGAGACATTTCGAGAGACCAGGGCGCCTCAGCGCGGGCGGCGGAACGGCCAGAACAGGCGGACCTCCGCGCGCACGGGCTGCGCGAGCGTGGCCGCCACCCCGGCCACGCCGGCCGGAGCCGGGGCAAACGTCGCCACGACGCAGCTCCAGCTCGCGGTGCCGCTGAGGCCGAACGCCGGCGTGAAGCTGCCGGTCGCGCTCGCGCGCAGATCCTCGGTCGCGGCGCGGGACCGGCCCGCCACGGGATCCTGCTGCTGGAGGGTGTAGCCCGCGCCGGCGGTGACCGTCACGCCGGAGGAGCTCGGCAGGCCGACCGCGGCGAAGACGAGCTCGGTCGGGGAGGTCGTCGCCGCCGTCGCGCAGGTCGGGGCCGCGCTGCTGCCCTGGGCCTGACCGGTTTGGTCGAGCGTGGCCACGCCGCGGTACTCGTACACCGCGAGCCACGGGTGGTTGTTCGTGGCCGAGAAGGTCGCGGTCACGGTCGTGGCGCCTCCGGTCGCGGCGCGCGCGTAGTAGAGCCGCGTCTGGTGGCCATCGGCCGACTGCGCCTGCGCCGCCGCGAGCAGGTATGGGTTGCCGGCGGTGTCTGCCACCGTCACGGTCTGGGTGGTGGTCGACATGCGGACGAGGACGAGCAGCAGGTCGCCCGCCGTGGTCGCGGCGGGGAACGCCTGCGTGAGCGCGCCGACGCTGGTGCCGGCGACGGACGCGGACTGGACGAGCACGATCGGGCTGGCGGGCGCGACGGTGATGCTG
>DASXVK010000773.1:0-42245 GCA_036504295.1 Polyangia bacterium | reverse complement strand
GTAACCGTTCACGCGTTGCCTTGACTTCTCTGGCGAGAGGATCTTACTGGAGAGATCTGCACGGCGCCGACATATGACGAACTGGCCGCGCTGGTCGTGTCGCTCCGCAGGGAGCTGGCCACGGCGCAGGCGAAGATCGTCGAGCTGGAGGCACGCCTGGGGAAGAACTCCCAGAACTCCTCCAAGCCGCCGTCGTCGGACCCGCCGGGGACGCCGCGGCCCAGGCACAAGAAACGGCGGCGGCGCAAACGTGGCGGCCAGCCGGGACACGAGGCGCACGGCGCCGGCGAACCCGACCACGTCGACAAGGTGATCGCGTATCGCGCTTCCGCGTGCGACTTCTGCCAGGCCGCCTTGCCCGAGGTCGCACTGACCGGGGCGTTCGAGAGTCACTACGTCTACGCGCTGCCTGAGATCCGGCCCGTCGTGACCGACCATCGGTGCCTCGACGCCTTGTGTCCGCGGTGCGGGAAGGTCACCCGTGCGTCGCTGCCGCCGGACGTGCCCACGGGGCAGTACGATCCCTCGGTGCAGGCGATGACGGGCTTCGTCCGCGGCGAGCTGAAGCAGAGCGTTCGCCAGACCAGCGCCGTGATGACGAACCTCATGCACGTGCCGATGTCGACGGGGATGGTGGCGAAGACGCAGCACCAGGTGAGCCAGGCGCTGGCCGCTCCGTGCGCCGAGGCTCTCGCGTACGTCCAGGCGCACGACCGCGTGCACGCCGACGAGACGAGCTGGCGCGAGAACCTGAAGAAGGCGTGGCTGTGGGTGGCGGCGACCGCGCTGGTGACCGTCTTCCTGATTCGCACGAGCCGTGGTGCCACGGCGGCCAGGGACCTGCTCGGCGCGTCCTTCCTGGGCATCCTGACGACCGACCGCTGGGCCTCGTACAATTGGGTCGCGACGATGCGGCGGCAGCTCTGTTGGAGCCACCTGAAGCGCGACTTCACGTCGTTCCTCGACTACGGCCCCGAGGCCAAGCGCCTCGGGCAGCGTCTGCTCTGCGAGAAGAACAAGATGTTCCGGCTGTGGCACCGGGTGCGCGACGGCACGCTGGGTCGGGCGGCCTTTCAACTCGCGATGAAGCCCGTGCGCCGCCGGATGCTGGCGTTGCTCGAAGAGGGCCGCGGTGTGCCGTGCGCGAAGGTCCGCGGCATGTGCAAGGAGATCCTCAAGCTGAGCGACGCGCTCTTCACCTTCGTCGACGTGGAAGGCGTGCAGCCGAGTAACAATGCCGCCGAACGGGCGATTCGATTCGCGGTGCTCTGGCGCAAGGGTTCCTTCGGCAGCGACAGCGCGTGCGGCAGTCGCTTCGTCGAGCGGTTCCTCACCGTGCGGGCGACGCTGCGCAGCCAAGGGCGTGACCTCTACGCGTACCTCAAGCACGCCTGCACCGCCGCGCTCCACGGCACCGCCCCGCTCTCCCTGCTACCCGCCGAGGCACCCGACGCAACCGAGGCAATGTTGCCTGCCGCGTGAACGGTTACAGCTCAGCTTGACGTGGCGCTTGGTGCCGAGGACGTGCAGCATCCGGCGGCTCTGGCCGCGGCGGTCGAGGTGCCGGTCGAGCGTGGAGCGCTTCACCGCTCCCTTCGCGATCCGGTCGGCACGCTCGAGGATATCGATGATGGTCGGGGTCGACCGGCCGTTCTCCTCGGCGCGTCGCGCGATGGCCTCGGCGAGGGCGGCTTCGGTCAGCGCGCGCAGCTGCCCCTTGTCCTTGCGCACCTTGCGCCGTAGGCCGGCCAGCCGATCAGCCCGGTACGCCTTGAGCCACCGCTGCAGGGTGCGCAGCTTGACCCGCACCGCGCGCCCGTCCGGGGCCGTGTGCGGCTTCGCTTCGACCTCGCGCAGCAGCGCCGCGCGCGCGCCCTTGGGCGCCGCCGCGGCCTCGGCGATGAGCCGGTGGCGAAAGAGCATCAGCTGCAGCTGCGGATCGTCCTCGTCGAACGGCGCGTCGCTCACCAGACCGACGCTACACGCCCCGCCCGCCGATCTGGTGTCACATCCCCGAGGACAAATCGCCGAGGCGCTCGCGCAGGCCGACGACCAGCGTGTGCTCCTGGTACTGCCACCCGAGCACGCGCCCCAGGCCCTTCGCCGCCTCGCCACCACGACCGACGCGGCGCAGCGCGAGCCCAACCTGCTCGAGGGCTGCGAGCACCTGCGCCGCCGCCGCCCGCACCGGCGCCATCACCGCCGCCCGCGGGACCATGCCCACCGGCGCGTCCGGGTCCAACCGCGTCGCGACGCCGTAGAGCTCGCCCGGCGCGGCCAGTCGCTCGACCCAATGCGCCCACCGCCACGCGCTGGTGCGGCTCGTGCCCACGGGGGCAGCCGCGCCCCGCAGCGTGCGGCCGCCGAGGCTGGCGTCGGCCACGACCTCGGCCACCACGTCGAGCTGGAACTGCCGGCGTGGGTAAAACCCGCGCGGGTAGCAGGTGAAGCCGCGCCGGCACGCGGAGCACTTGGCCAGCGCCAGCCACCGCTCGCAGCGCTCGACCACGCCGCCGACCACCCGGGCCATCACCGGGAACACGCGGCGCCACCCGTTCCACCAGCCGGGGGCTTGGCAGCACCGCGACGAGGGCGGCCGTGCCGGCCGCTGCTTCGGCTCCACCTGCGCTACAACGAGCTTGCGATCCGCACTCCCAGAGGGTACGTCAGGCATGGGGCATCTCCCTCCGGTGCCTGACGGTCTACCGCCAAGTAAAGCGTTGGGCGCCGGAGGCCCCTTCTACCCCGAACCGGCGCCGCGCGACAAAGATCGTGAGCAGGTCCGCGTCAGGAAGCGCGAGCCGTTACACGTTGCTGATTCCCGACAAGTAACCAGCGCTCTCTCGTCAACTCGCTCCAGGTGTGGAAGTGCTCTGCGTCCTCGGCCATGTGCCAAAGCCGGGTATGCACCTTCAGCCGCCAAGGATCGCCCGCAGCATTGGCCTCTGCGACTAGCACGCCCGCCCTCCGATACATGGCGAGGTTGAGGTCTGCATCTCTGCGCGAACGGAAGGTCGGGCAGGTCCGCGTGTTGGGGTTGAGGCTACGCAGATGGTCCGGACTGAGCGAGAAACGCCGCTCAGGTTGCGCCAGCGCAGCAACACTCCGCGCGAAGAACACGAGGTCCGGCCCCTCGCCCCGCCCCCCTCTGTGCCAACGTAGCTGAGACACCGGCCTCCTCTGAGTTTAGTGTAGAGGGCGGGAAGGCACTCCGTAACTTCTCAAGAAGTGGGGGCGCCTTCCCTTGGGCGGCACGCGCCGGTACCTGATGGCCGGGTCGGTGATCGGCGGGCTGCGGGAGGCTCCCGGGAGTGACCGGGCTATTGGCGGCGTGGTCCCCGGTGACGTTCGCAGTACGGCCCGCAAGCGGTCAGGGGGAGTGTGCGCGTGCCTCGATGAGACTGGACAGGGTCGGGATCTGATCGTCGCCGCGAATCCGGTCCGTCAGGTACTGCCAGAATGAGACGCCGAGCTTGCGACAGGTCTTCTTGAGGCTGGCGAAAGTGTCGCGACCACGACGGCCAGCGTCGTTGCGGGTGCCGCCGCTGATCTTGCGGCGCTTGACGTACTCGCGGATGTCACCCTCGCTCAGGTTGTTATGCAACGGCAGATCGGGCCGCTCGAGCACCAGCAGCAGCTCGCGCTTGTTGCGGCCCATCCGCTCCAGTGCGTGCGTGAGCGAGGCGAAGCACGTCTGGGTGGCGCACAACGCATCGAAGCGCCGCTCGAGCGCGGCGCGCGCCTTCCGCCGCGGCGCGGTCTTGTACGCCTTGAGGTCCCGGTACAGCTCCCACATGACGGTGCGGACCTGCTCGAGGGCCGCCCGTTGCTCGTCGTTGAAGCCCACGAGTTTGGCCAGCACGCGCTCGGCGTGGATCCAGCACAGCGCGTGGCACAGCACCGCGAACTGCCCCGCGTCGTCGCTGATGATGGCCAGTGCGGGATTCACCCCGTGCGCGAGCACCGCCGCCAGCAGCGCGCCCTCGGTGATGATGCGCACGTGGCGCTCCTCGGTGACCTGCCACCGCCCGAGCGCCGCGTGCCAGTGCGCGTCGTCGGCGAAGACCACCGCGCCGGACCGCCCGAGCTCCGCCGTGACCCGCGCCAGCAACCCGTGCGGCAGCTTCTGGCCGAGCATGTACGCGAGCGCCGCGTCGTCGACGACGTAGTCGGCAAAACCGCTGCGCAGGAGGGTGAGGAAGTTGATGCGGCTCTTGCTGGCCGTGCTCTGGAACCACGCGAACCACTCGTTGCCGATGTGCGTGCAGTAGCCGTTCTGCCCCTGGTGCCGAGCCCCCGTGTCGTCCACGTGAATGTGTCGCGACACGCGCAGGCCCACCTGGATGATCGCATCCTTCTCGCGATGGAACTGCTCTTTGCCCGCCGTCACCAGCCGATGCACCTGGCCGGCCGAGATCTGCACCCCGAACTCGTGCAGCTGTTCCAGCAGCAACGGTTCGGTCACCTGGGCGTGGTAGTACTGGTACAAGATGAAGCTCTGCAGGATCGCACCGAAGTGCCCGCCGTCGACCTGCGCCGCCACCGGCAGCTGGCCGGTCAGCACCGTGCCGGCGGGCGTGCGCCACCGCTCCACGCGGTACCGGGTGGTCTCGCGCTTGATGACCAGCTCCTGCACGTCGTAGTCCGCGTACCCCTTGAACCGGCTCCCGGCGGGGACCCCCTCGGCCTTCACGATCTCGATCCGGTCGATACGGCGCTCCGCGCGACCGCCGCCCGGGCGCCCACGGCGGCCCTTCTTGCGCTCCTCCCGGGTCAGGCGCGACGGCCCAATCGACGGCTTGCCCTTCTGGCCCTTGAGCCGCGCTACCTCATCCCGCAGCGCCTGGTTCTCTTCGCGCAGCCGGTGGTTGGCTTCCCGCAGCGTCGCCAGTTCCCCCTGGAGCGCTGCAATCAGCGCAGCCAGATCTGCGTATGCGCCTGGGGTCGAGATCTCTCCAGTAAGATCCCCTCACCAGGAGAGTCAACAGTTTTCGCCCCCACCTATTGAGAAGCTACTGGATTCCGCTCGCGCCCGAGCTGAAACCAGCCGCCCCGGGCATCTAGCCTGTCGCCTGGCAGCCAGGTGTGAGCCATGCCGCTCAGGAACCCCGTCCTCTTCTCGTACCCGCTCAACATCTGGCTCGGGCTCCTCGCCCTCTGCCTGCTCACGCTGCAGATCGGCATCGGCACGCGACTCCTGAAGCTGCCCTTCTGGCTGCACACCAGGGTCGTGTGGATCGCGCTCGCGACCGTGGTCGCGTTCCACGGCTTCTACGGCGTCGAGCTCACGTTCCTGGCGCCGCGCGCGTGGACCGCGGCGCCCGCGAGCGAGTGCCCGCCCGCAGCGGCGAGCGCCGCGGTGGTGCCGACGGCGCTGGCCGCGGACGCGAGCCCGCCCCCGCCCGGCGGCGCGGTCGGCGACGTCGACACCGCGGCGCGGCGCCCCCGCTTCTGGGACCTGGTCGGGCGGTACCATCCGGCGCTCGTACACCTGCCGCTCGCCTGGCTCCTGCTCCTCGGGGTCATCGACTTCATGGGGCTCGTCCTGGGCCGCGAGGAGTGGCGCCGCTGGGGCTACTACACGCTGGTGTTCGTGGCGGTCAGTGTCGTGCCGACGGTGATCACGGGGCTCCTGCGCGCCCGGTACATGAACGCCGACGAGATCACCGCGCCCCTGATCGTCATCCACCGGACCCTCAACCTCATCGTCGCGGGCGCGGTGCTCGCGGCGCTCGTCATCCGGGTGAGCCGCCGCGGACGCCTGAGCGGGGCGGCCCGCATCGCCTATCTCCTCGTCGTCTTCGCCGCGGTGGTGCTGGTCATCATCTCCGGGAGCTATGGCGGGCGCATCGTGTACGGCCCGGATTTCGTCCCGTTCTGACCCAAAGAAACCTCCAGGTCATCCAAGTCTCAAAAGATAGGAGTTGCCCAATGATCCTTCGCCGAATCGCCATCGCTGCCCTCATGGTGGGCGCCATTGCCGTCGGAGCCACCGTCGCGGCCCAGCCCCCGCAGGACCAGCCCGCGGCCGTGATCAAGATGACGAGCAGCCGCCGGTTCGATCCGGCCCAGGTCACGATCAAGGTCGGGCAGACCGTCGAGTGGATCAACACGACCGACCAGGTGCACACGGTCACCGATGATCCGCGCCGGGCGCACGCGCCCGCCGACGCCACGCTGCCGCAGGGCGCGCAGCCGTTCAACTCGGGCAGCCTCAAGCGCGGGCAGACCTTCCGGCACACGTTCACGGTGCCCGGGACCTACCGATATTTCTGCCTGCCCCATGAGGAGCAGCACATGGTGGGTGTCGTCGTCGTGCAGCCCTAACGCACTCGTCCCGGCGCGACCGGCCCCGCGCGCGCGGCCGGCAGCCAAGGTGGTCCGACCGGCATCTCAGCAGGCTGTTTCCACCGCCTTGGGGGTCGAACGCACATGCGCTGGGGCGTTCTGCTGTTGCTGTTCGTGGCCGCAACGAGCGCTGCCGTCCCGGTAACGACGAGGACGCCCAACCTCAGCAGCCCCGAGACGACGACCCCCGTCACGGGCGATTTCCTCTTCACGCACCGCTTCATGCTCATCAGCGACAAGGTCGTGAACTCGCCGACCTTCTCGCTCGATATCGGCATCCTGAGCTTCCTGTCGGTGGGGCTGCGGTATGCGACCTCGTCCGACATCGACGGCAGCTCCAACGAGCTGGAGCCGCGGCTGACCATCGCCGTGCTCAAGCAGAAGCATCATTACCTGGACCTCACCCTCATCGGCGCCTACAACACCGCCGCCTACTCCGGCGATGGCTCGGTCGTGCTCCGGCGGCGGTTCGGCCCCGTGAGCGTGCTCGCCGAGGTGCGCGGCTTCTCCGCCGGATACGCCTACGGCGGCCCCACCCTGGCGGCGGGGGCGGGTCTGCAGGTGCGGCTCACACGCTACCTCATGCTCGTCGGCGATGCGAACCACGTGCTCTGGGCCCACCACTGGGACCGCATCAAGGACTCGTCCGACCGGCTCGGGTGGAGCGGGGGCATCGCGTTTCGGATCCCCTACTCGCCGCACTCGGCGTCGATCCAGGTGACGAACGGCAACACCCACACGCTCGAGGGCGCGAGCCGCGGCACCAAGGACATCCGCATCGGCTTCGAGTTCGAGGTGCCCTTCACGAACGCGCGCCGGTGGGCGGCGATCGTCCGGCCGCCGCCCGAGCCCGCCTCGCAACCGGCCGTGCCGGCGGCCGGCGAGAAGGCGGCGGTGGAGGTCGTCATCAAGGACTTCGCGTTCGAACCGCGCGAGATCCGGATCCGTCGCGGCGCCGTGGTCCGGTGGGTGAACCGGGACGACGTCGAGCACACCGCGACCGCCGATGATCGGAGCTTCGACTCGGGCATCCTGCGTCCGGGCGCCTCCTGGTCCCGGCGCTTCGACGCGCCGGGCCGGTATCCCTACTTCTGCACGGTCCACCCGAACATGCGCGCGGTGCTCGTGGTCGAGTGACCTCGCCGCCCGTGAGGATGCCGATGAGCAGGATGCACTGGCTTGCGCCCCTCTGTCTCGTCCTCGGGCTCGCGGCCGCGGGCTGCGGCAAGACCTACCCGTTCGGCGACGGCGGCACCGGCGACGGGGGCGCGGGCGCCGAGATCGTCATCAGCAACTTCGCCTTCAGCCCGCTCGACCTCCAGGTCGCCCCCGGCACGACCGTCACGGTGCGCAACGAGGACGCGTCCCCCCACTCGGTGACCAGCGAGTCGGCACCCGGGCAGTACACGCCGGGCGCCGTCGCGGGCGTGTCCTTCGACACGGGCGCCTTCACCGGGACGCGGAGCTTCACCATCCCCGCCACGGCAACCTCCGGCACGGTCATCCCGTACTACTGCTCCGTCCACACGCAGAGCATGGCCACGCCCACGGGGACCATCACGATCCCGTAGCTCGCCGCATCTAACCCCAGTCCGTGTCGATTCGTCAGGCACCCAGGGTCGTCGCCGCCTTTGCCGTCTCGCTCGTCGCGAGCACGAGCGCGGCCGTGCCGCGCGACTACGAGGTCAAGACGCCGAGCAGCCGCGTCACCGTCCATGTGTATCGCGCGGGCGTGCTGTCGGGTCTGGGGCACGATCATCTCTTCTCGGCGCAGCGCTTTGGTGGGTCCATCCGGGCCGACGGGAGCGCCCCCGAGCATACCCGCGTGCAGCTGCGGGTCGCGGCGGACTCGCTCGAGGACGGCGAGCCGGGCTTGTCGGCGTCGGACCGGGCGAAGGTCAACCAGCAAACGCGCGATCAGGTGCTCGAAGCCCGGCGGTATCCGAGCATCGACTTCGTCGGGGACCACCTCGTGCTCGACGCGACCGGCGCGGCCGCCGGCCCGGGCGCCGACGCGCGCGTGATGCGCGGGATCTTGCTCGGGACGCTCACGCTCCACGGCCGCCTCAAGGCCGTGCGCATCCCGTTCCGCGCCACGGTCGGGCCCGACGGCGTGGTCGCCACGGGCGAGGTCCGCCTCAACCTGCGGGACTTTGGCATCAAGGCACCCAGCGCCGGCCTCGGCACGGTGAAGGTGAAGGACGTGGTGGTGGTGCGCTTCGAGCTCCACGCCGCGCCCGGCCGCTAGCCACCGGCGCGGCGGGCTCGCCGCATCGAACCTCCATGGTGAGATGGACGATGAGACGGCACGCGGCCCTGCTCGCGCTGTTGCTCGGGGGCACGCTCGGCGGCGCCGCGGCGCTCGCGCAAGGCGGCCCGGCGCTCGACGGCGCGCGGATCGAGCGATTGACCGGCCTCAAGGGCAGGCTCGATCAGAAGGAGGGCGTGTTCAAGGTCAGCGCGCCGCGGACCGACCTGCGGGTCATGGTCGCGGGCGTGAAGATGACGCCGCCCATGGGCCTGACCTCCTGGGCGGCGTTCACCCGCGCCGGCGCTCACACCGCCGTCATGGGCGACATCGTGCTCACGGAGGACCAGGTGAACATCAACGTCGTCGCCATCCACAACCACATGACGGGCGAGACGCCGCGGGTGCTGTTCCTGCGCTACTGGGGCGTGGGTCGCACGATCGACCTGGCGCGCGGGCTCAAGACGGCGCTCGGGCAGACCGCGACGCACTAGAGATCCCCACGGGAGGGCTCTGCCCTCCCGCCCCGTCGGGCGGAGCCCGCCGGGGTCCCCACCCACCCGCGGCGCGCTTCGCCGCGCGCGCCGGCTCGCGCTTCGCGCTCCGTAGAAGCACCGCCGTTGTCGCCGCCGGCGCGCCCGTGCTAACCTGAGACGCAGTGGCGCGTCTCCTCCTCATCGCCGGCTTGGCCCTGGTCACCGCTCAGGCGGCCGGCGCCTCGCTGCTCCTCGGCGCGCACCCCTGTCAGGAGGGCTGCGCCGACGACAACGATGACGGGCAGTGCGCGCCCGGCTGCCACGACTGCAACTGCTGCTCCGGGGTGCGGGTCGTGACCCCGCGCGAGCAGGCCGCGGCGGTGCCGCCGCCCCCCGGCCGCGTGGCGCATCCGCCGGCCCGGCCCTTCCCGCCCTCGGCCGACCCGCGGGAGATCCTCCACATCCCCAAGCTCCTCGCCGCCTGAGTCCCTCGATCTCGAAGCCCTAGTGGACCCGGCGTAGCGACGTCGGTGCGAGCGCGTATCGCGCCGGCGTGTGCGAGGACCCATGAACCGTCTGGCCCCGGCCGCAGCCGCCGCCGTCACGCTGGTCGCCGCGCTCGCGAGCGCGGCCGCCGCGCGCCCCCTGACGCTCGACGAGGCGCTCGCCCTCGCCCGCGAGCGCGCGCCCGTGATCCTGGCCGCCCGGGCCCGCGTGGACGAGGCGCGCGGGCGCCTGCTGGGGGCCGCGGTGCTCCTGCGCGAGAACCCGACCCTCGGCGTGGGGTTCGGGCCGCGGGTGCGGGGCCCCGCCGGGGTGGCCGTCGAGGCCCAGCTCAGTCAGACCTTCGAGCTGGGCGGGCGGAGGTCGGCCCGCATCGACGGCGCCCGGGCGGCCGTGGCGCGCGCCGTCGCGACCGACGCCGAGGCGGGCCTGAGAGCCCTGCGCGAGGCGGCCGTCGCGTTCTACCGCGCGCTCCATGCCCAGGAGCGCCTGAAGCTCGCGGCGCGAGCCGTGGCGCTGGCGGAGGCGACCCTGCACATCGCCGCGCGCCGTCACCAGGCCGGCGACGTGCCGGTGCTGCACGTGAACGTCGCGCGCGGCGCGCTCGCGCGGGCGCGGTCGGAGCGCCTGGCCATCGAGGCCACGCTCACCGCGGTCGTGGGCGAGCTGCGGATCGTCCTCGGGCTGGATCCGACCGTGGCCCTCGTGCTCCAGGGCGACCTCGGCGACCACAGCCGCTTCGAGCGGCTCGCCGCCGCCCCGCGGCAAGACACGGAGCGCCCGGACGTCCGCGTCGTGGCCGCCGAGGTGCGGGAGGCCGAGGCCGACCTGCGGCTCGGTCGCGGCCTCGGCTGGCCCGACCTCGGCGTGGGCGTGCGGTACACGCAGGAGGAGGTCGGGGCGTCGGCGGTGCTGGGGACGGTCAGCCTGACGTTGCCCCTCTTCGACCGCGGCCAGGGCGTCCGGGCGGAGGCCCGGGCCCGCGAGCGCCGGCTCCGCGTCGAGCTCGACGCCACGCGGCGGCGCGCCGGGATCGAGGTGCTCACCGCCATCGCCGTCTACCGCCAGCGGGTGGCGGCGCTCGTCGAGCTCCAGGCCGTCGCTCCGGTCCAGGAGCACAACGAGGCGCTGGCGCGACGCAGCTACGAGATGGGCCAGCTCGGGCTCGCCGATCTCCTGCTCGTCCATCGCGAGGTGCTGGAGACCCAGGTCGACTTCCTCGCCCGCCAGCTCGAGGCCGCCAGCGCCGGCATCGAGCTCGAGGCGGCCGCCGGAGCGCTGAGATGAGAGCTCGCACGATGCGGTGCGCCGCGTTCGCGGCGCTGCTGATCGCCGGCTGCCGGGTCACCCCGACGGCCCCTGCGGCGCGGGCGAGCGAGACCCGGAGGCCGGCCCACGACGAGCACGCCGAGGCGAAGAAGCCGTCGGATCTCGACCAGCCGCTCGAGGAGCTCTTCGCGCGCACCTGCGAGCACCGGAAGAGGACGTTCGAGTGCGACGCCTGCCGCTGGGAGGCCGGCGTCGTGAAGGCCCCGCGCAGCCTCTTCGACGACGGTCTGCTGAAGACGACCCGGGCCGTGCGCGAGCGCGTGGCGCAGCCGCTGCGGCTCACCGGCGAGGTCCGGTTCGACGAGCGCCGCGTCACGCACGTCAGCGTCCCCGCCCAGGGGGTCGTGCGCAAGGTGTCGGTGATGCTCGGCGACCGCGTGAAGAAGGGTCAGGCGCTCGTCGAGGTCGAGAGCGTCACGGTCGGCGAGGCCGAGGGCGCCTACCTCGAGGCCAAGGCGGCGCTGCGGCTCGCCGAGAGCAACTACCAGCGCCAGAGCCAGCTGCGCAAGGAGTCGATCTCCTCGGAGAAGGACTACCTGCAGACCAGGCAGGAGCACGAGGCCGCCCAGATCCGGGTCGAGTCCGCCCTGGGCAAGCTCACGCGCCTGGGGGTCGCGGTCGGCGATGCCAGGCGCATCTCGCAGGGCACGGCCCGCGGCCGGCTCGTCCTCCGCGCCCCCGTCGAGGGCACCGTGCTCACCATGCACGCCGTGTCCGGCGAGGTCGCCAAGAGTGAGGAGTCCCTCGTCACCATCGGCGACAACTCGATCGTCTGGGTCTGGGCCGACCTCTACGAGCGCGACATCGCGCGGGTCAGCCAGCTGCAGGTGCAGAAGCGCCTCGCGGCGGCCGTCTCGGTGAAGGCGTATCCGGGCGAGGACTTCGCCGGGACGGTGGACTTCGTCAGCCCCGCCATGACGGAGGCGTCGCGCACGGTGAAGGTCAGGATCGAGGTGCCCAACGACCGCAAGCGCCTCCTCGCGGGGATGTTCGCGAGCGTGAAGGTGTTCCTGCCCGGCGACCAGGAGGTCACGACCCTGCCGCGCGGCGCGGTGCTCGAGGACGAAGGCCGCGCCTTCGTCTTCGTGCACCACCACGGCGACTACTACGTGCGCCGTCCGGTGACGCGCGGCCGCGCGTGGGCCGACCGCGTCGAGCTGACCGCCGGCCTGAAGGGCGGCGAGACCATCGTCGCGGAGGGGGCCTTCCTCATGAAGTCGGACGTCCTGCGCTCGAAGATGGGCGCCGGCTGCGCGGACTGAGGAGCCGCCGGTGAAGCTCATCCTCTGGCTCCTCCGCCACCGCTTCCTGGTGCTGCTCGCGACGACGCTGCTCGTGCTCGCCGGCGTCGTCGCCTGGCAGCGCCTCCCCATCGACGCCTTCCCCGACGTGACCAACACCCAGGTGATGATCCTCACCAAGGCGCCGGGCCTCGCCGCCGTGGACGTCGAGCAGCGGGTCAGCTACCCGATCGAGCAGGTCATGCGGGGGCTGCCGCGGGTCAAGCAGGTCCGCTCGCTCTCGAAGGCCGAGCTCTCGCAGGTGGTGATCGTCTTCGAGGACGGCGCGGAGACGTACTGGACGCGGCAGGTCGTCTTCGAGCGGCTCGCGCTCGCCCGCGAAGGGCTCCCGCCCGGCGTCGACCCGGAGCTCGGGCCGATCAGCACGGGGCTCGGCGAGATCTACCAGTACACGCTGCAGAGCGACCGCCACGACGCCATGGGGCTGCGCACGATCCAGGACTGGCTGGTCGCGCCGCTGCTCAAGCCCATCGCCGGCGTCAACGAGGTGAACAGCTTCGGCGGGCAGGTGAAGCAGTACCAGGTGCTGCTCGCGCCGGACAAGCTGCTCAAGTACGGCCTGGCCGTGAACGAGGTCGTCCACGCGGTCGAGCGCAGCAACGCGAACGCGGGTGGCGGGGTCATCGTCCGCGGCTGGGAACAGGTGTACCTGCGCGGCGTCGGCCTGCTCAAGGACATCCCGGACATCGAGCGCGTCGTCCTGAAGTCGCGCGACGGCGCGCCGGTGTACCTGCGCGACGTGGCCGAGATCGCCGTCGGCGCCGAGCCGCGGCAGGGCGCCGTGACCCGCGACGCCACGGGCGAGGTCGTCGCCGGCATGATCATCATGCTCAAGGGCGAGAACTCGAAGGAGGTCGTCGGGCGCGTCAAGGACACCGTCGCCAGGATCCAGGGCACGCTCCCCGAGGGCGTGCGCCTGAGCGTCTTCTACGACCGCACCTCGCTCATCGAAGCGTGCATCAAGACCGTGGTCGACGCCCTGCTCGAGGGCGGCATCTTCGTCATCCTGGTGCTGTTCCTGTTCCTCGCCGAGCTGCGGACGGCGCTCATCGTCCTCAGCTCGCTGCCGCTCACCTTCCTCGCGAGCTTCATCGTCATGAGCGGGACGGGGGTGAGCTCGAACCTGATGAGCCTCGGCGGCCTCGCGTTCTCGGTGGGCATGGTGGTCGACGCCTCCATCGTCGTGGTCGAGAACGTGCGCCGCCACCTGGCCGAGCATCCGGCCACCGCGGACAAGCGCCGCATCGTCGCGGGCGCGCTGCTCGAGGTGTGGCGGCCGGTCGCTTTCTCCGTCCTCATCATCGCCATCATCCTGGTCCCGCTCTTCACGCTCCAGGGCGTCGAGGGCAAGATGTTCGCCCCGCTCGCGACCACGATGCTCATCGCCTTGCTGGTCTCGCTCGGGGTCGCGGTGACCGTCGTCCCGGTGCTCGCCGAGGCGGTGCTGAGGCCGGGGCCCGAGAAGGAGTTCAAGCTCATCACGCGGTTCCACGCCGGCTACGTGCGCCTCCTCGACCGCGCGGTGAGGCGGCCCAGGCTGACGCTCGGGGTCGCCGGCGCCGTCCTGGTGGGGGCGATCGCGCTCGTGCCGCTGGTCGGCACCGAGTTCATGCCGCCGCTCGACGAGGGCGCCATCGCGCTCAACGTCGTGCGGCTGCCGAACGCCTCGCTCGACGGCTCGGTGAAGGTGGCCCACGCGATCGAGCGGCGGCTGCGCCGGTTCCCCGAGGTGGCGACGGTCGTGAGCAAGACGGGGCGCGCCGAGATCTCGGAGGACCCGATGGGGCCCGAGCAGACGGACGTCTTCATCATGCTCAAGCCCCGCGGCCGGTGGGGCGGCGGGCGGAGCAAGGCCGCGCTCGTCGAGGCGATCCAGCAGGACCTCGGCGAGATCCCCGGGCTGCGGCTCTCCTTCTCGCAGCCCATCGCGCTGCGGGTCAACGAGCTCATCTCCGGCGTGAAGAGCGACCTCGCCGTGAAGGTGTTCGGCCCCGAGCTCGACGTGCTCAAGCGCTTCGCCGATCGCGCGGCGGCCGCCATGCAGGGCCTTAACGGCGCCGCCGACATCAAGGTCGAGCAGGTGTCCGGGATGACGCAGCTCGATGTCGTCATCGACCGCGAGGCCGCGGCCCGCCACGGCATCGCGGTGGACGCGATCAACTCCACCATCGAGACGGCCATCGCGGGCCGCAAGGCGACCACCCTCATCGAGGGGCAGCGGCGCATCGCCACGGTGGTGCGGTTCCCGGAGGAGGCGCGGGCCGACACCGCCGCGATCGAGCGCTTGCTCATCGCGGCGCCGGGCGGCGAGCGCGTGCCGCTCGGGCAGCTCGCCCGCTTCGAGACCGTCGAGGCGCCGGCGCAGGTCAGCCGCGAGAACGGCCTGCGCCGGGTGCTCGTCGAGGCGAACGTGCGTGGCCGCGACCTCGGCGGCTTCGTCGCCGAGACGCGGCACACGCTGGCCGCGCTCACGCGCGAGCTGCCGCCCGGGTACTACGTCGAGTACGGCGGCCAGTTCGAGAACCAGCAGCGCGCCATGCGGCAGCTCGCCATCGTCGTGCCCCTGGCGCTGCTGCTCATCATGGTCCTGCTGTCCCTGGCGCTCGGCTCCCTGGCCGACTCGCTGCTGGTCCTGCTGAACCTGCCCTTCGCGCTCGTCGGTGGGGTGATCGCCGTCGTCCTCTTCCGGCTGCCGCTGTCGGTGTCCGCCGCGGTGGCGTTCATCGTCCTCCTCGGCATCGCGGTGCAGAACGGCGTCGTGCTCGTCGCCTTCTTCCGCCAGCTCCGGGAGCAGGGGCTCGGCATCGACGAGACCGTCACCAGGGGCTGCACGCTGCGGTTCCGCCCGCTGCTCATGACGGCGCTCACCAGCTTCATCGGGCACCTGCCGATGCTGTACGCCACCGGCGCGGGCGCGGACATCCAGAGGCCGCTGGCGGTCGTGGTGATGGGGGGCCTCATCACCTCGACGCTGCTGACGCTGTTCGTGCTGCCGACGCTCTACGGCCTGGTCGCGCGCCGGGTCCCGGCGGCGACCCGGGTCGGATGACGCATCGCCGCGCTGCGGAGAGGCGCCGCCGCGCCAGCACCGCCGCGAGCAGCCCGAGGAGCAGCGTCCCGCCCTCCGCGCTGGCGCCCACCACGCAGCCGCAGCCGCCGCCGCCAGTGCCCGCGACCGGGGCGCCGCCGTCCGCGCCCGGCGCGCCGCCGTCCTCGGCCGCGGCCGGCGGGCACGCGCTGGGGCGCTCGGCCAGGAGCGTGAAGGGGGTGTTGTCGACGCCGGCGAAGGCGATGTCGTCGATCTCCCAGCCGGCGCCGCCGGCGGCCTGGTCGGTGCCGATGTGGAAGCGGACGCGCACGGACTGGCCGGCGAGCGCCGTGCCGAGGTCGATGCTGACGTCGTCCATCTTCGGCCACGCTGGATTGTGGTCGACGTAGCCGGAGCGGTCCGCGAGCGGGTTGCCCGAGGTGTTGTCGATGGTGCCGCCGTAGCCGGGGTCGCCGTAGGTCGAGATGTCCTCCCAGGTCGCCCCGTTGTCGGTGCTGACCTCGATGACGGCGCCGTCGTAGTAGACGACTGCGCCGCTTTGGTCGGCGCGCTCGAACTCGTGCTTGTGGCGGAACGACATGACGAAGGGCGCCGTCGCGCTCACCGGCAGCGCCGGCGACGTGAGCCAGCTATCGGACGGACGGGCGAGGTCGATGCCCCGCCAGACGTGATTGCCGGCCGTGGCCTCGACCCGCGACCAGACGTTGTCGGCCTCCTGACCGTCGAAGACCCACGCGGTCGCCTTGGCTTCGACGTCGTCCGTGGCCGTGGCCGCCTCGCGCTCCTCGACGTTCGCGCGGAACCCCGCCGCCAGGTTGACGGTCGGCTTGCAGGCGTCGGCCGTCGTCACCGCGACCGCGAACGCCAGCGGCTGCATCGCGGTCGCGCCGCGGTCGAGGGCGACCTCCACGCTCGCGGTGGCGGTGGCGAAGGGCGCCAGCGGGCCGACGTCGACCGTGGCCCCGGCCGGGAACGTGATCCCGGCGGTCGGCGAGGTGACCGTGACGGTCGCGCCCGCCGCCGGGATCACGCTCGCGTTGACGACGTCGATGCGCAGGGTGCCGCGCTCGCCGGCATCGAGCGTGCCGCTGCTGTCGCACGACTGCAGGCCGTCGTCGAGGGTGGGGGTGCCGGCCACGATCTGCGGCTTCACGTCGTATGACTCCACCACGCCGGCGAAGTCCCACGAGTCGCGGGCCGGCGACTCGGCGCAGCTCCCGGCGCCGCGCCGCGCGAAGGCGGCGGCGAGGAGCGCCACGTCATCGGCGCTGCGGGCCGCGGCGGCCGCCAGGATGGCGTCGCGCCCCTCGGTGTAGGTGGCATCGGGCGGCGTGAGCTTGAGCCCGGCGACGACGTAGTCCGACATCGTCCGCCGCACCTCGTCGAAGGTGCGGGTGGGCGTCGGGCCCTGCGCCGTCTTGAGCAGCGCGACGTAGGCCTCGAAGAGCATCTCGGCCCAGATCTCGCCGGCGTTGTGGACCTCCGAGTTCGGGGCACCGCCGCCGTTGAGCGGCGTCGTCGTCGGCAGGTCCTCGGTGTCCGCGATGTGGCGGAACGTGAAGGCGTTCTTCGTGAAGTCGACCGAGTAGGGCGCGCGGCGGATGCCGAAGTAGCCGCTGTCGCCCATCGACTTCGCCGCGTAGGTCGACATCGCGTACGTGCCGTCGAGGTCGTCGCCGTCGCGCAGGGCCAGGTGCAGGGCCACGAAGTCGCCCCAGCCCTCGGACATCGCGCCGCACATCCCCTGGTTACAGTCGACGAGGCGCAGGTGCAGGTAGTGGCCCCACTCGTGGGCGACGACCGTGTTGTCGAGGGCGCCGTCGCGGTCGACGCCGGCGGCGCGGGTGAGGTGGGCCGTGACGGGCCCCTGCGCGAGCGCCGCCTTGAGCGTGGCGCCGTCGGCCTGGGACACCGACAGGACCGGGATGGCGACGGCGCCCTGGGGCGTGCCGTCGGGCATGGCGATCGGCCCGCCGCCGGTGTTGTTCGCGAGGATCACGCCGATCGCGCCGGCGGCCGCGGCGGCCACGGCCTTCTGCTTGAACGTGCAGGTGCCACGGTCGAGGAGGGCGATCGTGCCCGCGACGTCGTTCGCGATCGCCTCGCAGGCGTCGGTCGTGGTGCCGGTGCCGTCGTCGACCAGGGTGAGGTCGCCGGTGAGATCGAAGGTCGTCGGCCCGAACCCCGCGGCGCCGGTCGCCATCGTGACCCCGAGCGTCGTCACCTGCAGGCTGCGCTGCTCGGCGCCGGACCAGATGTACGCCTGCATGCGCGGCGACGCGCCATCGGAGACCACGGACATGTCCGAGTTGTTGGTGCCGCTGTAGTCGTTGCCCTGGACGACCAGCGGGTCGCCGCCGCGGCCGCCGCGGCCGAAGTTGTTCTGCTGCGCGTTGCCCGCCGCCTCGTCGAAGCCGGAGTCGTAGTACCAGTCGTGCAGCCAGTTGGTCGTGTAGAAGAGCTGGGTCAGGCCGGCCATGATCTGGTCGTTGCTCGCGTCGGGCGCGAGCGTCACGTCGTAGACGCGGTCGAAGACGCCGTCCGCCGTCGTCGTCGCGCGCAGGTCGCCGCTCGAGAAGCCGTCGGGGGCTTGCAGGTCGGCGTAGGCGTCGACGTTGTTGCCGCGGGTCTCGGTGGCGCCCGGAGCGAGCCAGGGATCCGCCGTGCCCGCGGGGGTGTGGTTGAACCCGTCCTGCGCCACGAGGACCGGCGCGATGAAGGCCGGGTCGCTGCCGTCCGGGGTGCCGGTCGGGTGCGGGGTGAAGTCGGCCTGCGGTCCGTCGAGCGGTCGGCCGCTGGCGTCGGCCCACACGCGGTACTGCGCGTCCTTGGTCAAGTTGCGCCGCTCGAGGATGGCGAGGTCGTCGGCCGCGACGAGGTAGCGGTAGGCGTTGGCGAACGCCCGCGCCCCGGTGCCGGCGAAGAGCTCGACGAAGTACGCGGCGCGCGGCTGGCCCCGCTCGGCGAAGAGCACCGGCTTGACCCGCGCCGGCTCGCCGAGGCGCAGCCGGCCGTTCGCGACGGGCACCGGCGCGGCGAGGTCGACCCGGGTGTAGCCGCCCGGCGCGGTGCCGGCGGGCACGACGGCCCCGGCGGGGAGCGCGACCGCGTACTGCGCACCGAGGGCGGCGGCGAGCGCCTCCGCCGCGGACCGCGGGAAGGCCGGCGCCGCGGCAGGCAGGGCCACGGGAGTCCCCGACAGGGCGACCAGCGTGAGGTCGCGGCGCATGAGCACCTTCACCTCGCCGCGGTACACCTCGAGGCCGTGGGCCTGCTGGCGCAGCGTCACGATGAGGCCGCCGCGATGGTCATCGTGCACGGCCGCGAGCTCCGCGCCGGCGAGGGCCGCGTGGTCGAGGCCGTAGGCCGGGGCGTGGGCGGCGAGGTGGGCGCGCGCGGCTTGCTCGGCGGTGGCCCCCGCCGGCGGCGCCTGCCGGGTGGTCGCCCAGAGGAACCGCGGTGCCGTACGGTGCCGATCGCCGGCGGTCGCCACACTGCCCGCGAAGACGCGCGGCCCCGCGGCCGCGAGGGCGCCGGAGGGGGTGGGCGCCGCGGGCGGCGCCGGCACCGGCTGGCCGGGAGCGCAGCTCAGGACGAGGGCCAGCCCCGAGATGCACACGGACGGTACGATCACTCGACGCATCAGCACACCTCTCACAGTCCCCCGACGTGCGGGCCGGCGCCGGTGCTTCCGCGCCGCCCGCGGCCAAAGGGTCAGGGCAACTGTCCCCGCGCGAATCGCACGTGCGACGTGTTCTCGCCCCCGCGCGGGTCCGCCCAGGTGGCGAAGATCGTGTTCTCGAGGGCGAAGAGGCCGGTGTAGTCGCCGAGCCAGTTCTGGGTGCTGCGGTCGATCGTGAACTCGAACGCCTCGTCGCTCACGTACTGACTCGCGCCGACGAGGTGGGTGACCGGGTCATACGCGGCGTAGAACAGGCCGCCGGCGCTCGTGCCAAAGCGGTTGTCGTACCAGCTCACGTGCACGCGCCCGCTCGCGTCGATGGCCGCCGCCGGCAGGAAGTGGGTGGCGCAGGTGCCGTCATCGTTGACCGTGATCGCGGGGGAGAAGGTGGCGCCCCGGTCGGCCGAGTGGGCGAGCCGCACGTTCCAGCGCTGGTCGTCCGCCGAGCCGGCGACGTAGATCGCGTACACCTCCTGCGCGCCGGCGCCCGGCGCGGTCACGAGGTTCACGTCATTGAACACGACCTCGTCGGTGTCGGTGTTCGCGCGCACGGGGGTCGCGAACGTGCCCCAGGTGCCGCCGGCGCTCCACCGCGCGACCATGACGTCGTTCACGGCGTCGCCGTTCTGGTCGCCCGCCATCCGGATCCAGCCGACGTAGAGGTTGCCGTCCGCGTCGGTGGCGGGGTACGCGAGGTTCACGAAGTCGGTGGCGCCGGCGTCCACCGCGCTGACCGGCGGGTCGAACGTGAGGCCGTTGTCGACGGAGCGGGCCACCCTGATCGAGCTGTCATACCCCTGCGAGGCCATGTACGTGACGTAGACCTCGCCACTCGGTCCGGTCGTGATCCAGGGCTTATCGATGTCCTTGTTGCCAGCGTCGGCGCCGCTGGCGTTGACCGGCGTGCCCCAGGTGAGACCGTGGTCGTCGGAGCGGGCGACGAAGGTGTGCATGTTGCTCGTCTGTCCGCCGGAGCTGTAGTCGTAGCCGATCCAGGTGAGGAAGAGGTAGCGGCGGTCGGCGGAGTAGGCGAGCACGGGGTCACTCTTGGCGCTCGTCAGCGTGTCGTCGACGATGACGGCGGCGGCGAAGCTCTGGCCGCCGTTGGCCGACGTGTTCACCGCCATCTTCGCGTCGCCGTTGCCGAACACGGCAATGTAGGCGGCCGCGACCCGGACGCCGCCGTCGGTGCTCGCGGCGACGACGTGGGTCTCCGCCTCCATGAAGGAGCTGCCCGGCGCCACGAGCTGCTGCGAGGCGCCGAAGGTGCGGCCCGGATCGTTCATGCGCGGACCGGCATCGCTGCCGACGCACGCGCCGCCGTCGATGGTCCCGGGCGGGGGCGCCCACGGGTAGCAGATCTGCGTGCCGCCCTCGGCGACACAGCGGTAGCCCTCGGCGCCGCGGCAGTCACTCTCGACGGCGCAGGTCTTGAGGCAGAGCTGGTAGCCGCCCCCCGCGGTCACGCAGGTTGCGTCGGACGGGCAGTCGCCATTGCCGCTGCACTGCGCCGAGCAGTACCCGCCAGGGAGCTGGCCCTGCGTCAGCTCCTCGCTGAGACAGAGCTGGCCGTCCGCGCACGTCCCCTGCCCCATGCCGCTCGCGGTGCAGGGGTCGCCGATGCCCGACGCCGCGGCGGCGTCCTGCTGCACCGGCGCCGCGTCGTCCTGGACGGCCGCGTCGTCCTGCGACCCCGCATCGCTCTGCGGAACCGCGGCGTCGAGGGTCGTGCCCTGGGACGAGGTCCCGCACGCGGCGGCGAAGAGGGCGCTGCTCGCGAGCAGGAGCGTGAGGGGGGACAGCAACCGCGGCCGTGTGCACGACATCACCGATCTCCCGGTCAAGCTCCCGGCGAGACCGCGGAGCGGCTCGACCGGGAGGGTCATTGCGGATCGAGGGGCAAAGAGAGGTCGCGAGTCTGGGGACAGCGCTCCTGGGAAAGAACGGAGGGAGGCGCGGGTGCGGCCACGCCTCCCCCCGTCGAGGTCGAGCGCTGGCGAGAGTTGCAGGCGGCGTGCCAGCAGCGCCGGCTACCACGCTTCCGCCAGCTTAGCCGCGCGGCACGCCGCCGGTCGCTGCCGTGACGCGCAGGAGCTGCAGACTATTCTGCACACCGGTGCAGAATAGTCGCCACACCGACGGCGGAGCCGGCCGTCCGCTACCCGCCCGCGGGCTCCCGGGGCGGCGTGATCGCGTACTTCTCCATCCGGTAGAGGAGGATGTGGCGCGGGATGCGCAGGAACCGCGCCGCCTGCGCCTGGTTCCAGCCGCAGCGCTCGAGCGCCTGCACGATGACCCCGCGCACGAGGTCGTCGAGCGACGCGCCGTCGGCCGGGAGGTTGATGATCTGCGGCGGCCGCTCTTCCATGGCCGCCAGCTGGGGTGGCAGGTCGCTCAGCTCCACCCGGTCGCCCCGGCGCAGGGTGACGAGGCGCTCGCAGGCGTTCATGAGCTCGCGCACGTTGCCCCGCCAGTGCGCGTGGACCAGCGCGTCCATCGCCTCCGGCGCGACCTCGATGCCGGCGTCCGGCGCGAAGCGGCGCAGGAAGTGGCGCACGAGCACCGGGACGTCCTCGGCGCGCTGGCGCAGCGGCGGCAGGTCGATGGGGATGACGTTGATGCGGTAGTAGAGGTCCTCGCGGAAGTCGCCCTGCTCGATCATCGCCTCGAGATCGCGGTTCGTCGCCGCGACCAGGCGCACGTCGATGCGGCGCGGCTTGCCCTCGCCGACCCGCTCGATCTCGCGCTCCTGGAGCGCGCGCAGGAGCTTGACCTGCAGCTCCGGCGGCAGCTCCCCGATCTCGTCGAGGAAGAGGGTGCCGCCCGACGCCTGCTCGAACTTGCCCTGCTTGTCGCGCACCGCGCCGGTGAAGGCGCCGCGCACGTGGCCGAAGAGCTCGCTCTCGAGGAGGTCGCGGGGGATCGCGCCGCAGTTCACGACCACGAAGGGCCCGGTCCGCCGTGGGCTGCCGAAGTGGAGCGCCCGGGCGATGAGCTCCTTGCCGGTGCCGCTCTCGCCCGTGAGGAGCACCGTCGCGTCGCTCTGGGCGACCTTGCGCACGCGCTCGAGCGTGGCGCGCATCGCCGGGCTGTCACCCACGATGAGGGCCTCGGGCCGGCGCTGGTCCTCGAGCTCGCCCCGCAGCCGCTGGTTCTCGTCCTCGAGCTGGGAGCTGCGGAGCGCGCGCGCGACGATCAGCTTGAACTCGTCGCGGTTGAAGGGCTTGGTGACGTAGTCGTAGGCGCCGCGCTTCATCGCCTCGACCGCCGCCTCGACCGACGCGAAGGCGGTGATGAGGATGACGGGCGCGCGGGGCTGCAGCCGCTTGACGCCGTCGAGCACGGTCAGGCCGTCGACGTCCGGCATCTTGATGTCCGTGACGACGAGGTCGTACTCGTGCTCGCGCAGCCGGATGAGGGCCTCGGCGCCCGCGCCGACCGCGTCGACCTGGTAGCCCAGCTCCTGCAGGTTGAACTCGATCACCCGGCGCAGGCTGGCGTCATCGTCAGCCAGGAGTATGCGTGCGGCCGTCATCGTCCCTATCCCTCTCCGTTCGCCACCGGCAACTCCGCCACGAACCGGGCGCCCGAGGGCTCGCCCGGCTCGAAGTAAATGACGCCGCGGTAGCCGAGCACGATGCGCTGGCAGATGGCCAGCCCGAGCCCGGTCCCGGTCCGCTTCGTCGTGAAGAATGGATCGAAGATCCTGTCTTGCACCTCGACGGGGATGCCCGGTCCGGTGTCGGTGACCGCGAGGTGCACCACGCGGCCGGCCACGGGCTGCTCCGGCCGCTCGAGGCGCCGTGGCGGCCCTTCCCGCGCGGTGATCACGAGCCGGCCGGTGCCGCTCATGGCCTGGATGCCGTTGAGCACCAGGTTCAGGGTCACCTGCCGCAGCGCGTCGCCGGGCATCGCGACGGAAGGCAAGCCGGGGTCGAGCTGGGTCTCGACCTCGACCTTCGCCCGGCGCGCGCGCTCGCGGGCGAGCCCGACCACGTCGGCCACCACCGCGGCGGGGTCGCTGCGTCCGGCGTTGAGCTCCTTGGGCCGCGCGAATTCGAGGAAGTGGGTGAGGATGCCGTCGAGACGGTCGGTCTCCTTCACGAGGATCGAGGCGAACTCGTGCAGCTTGTGCTCGGACGGCAGCGAGTCCCGGAAGATCTCGGCGGTGCCCTTGATGGAGCCGAGGGGGTTGCGGATCTCGTGGGCCATGCCGGCGGAGAGCTCGCCCAGCGCCGCGAGGCGGTCGGCGCGCCGCAGCTGCTCCTCGGCCTGGACCAGGGCGAGGGACTGCTCCCGGAGCTGCGCGAACGCCTCCTCGAGCTTGTGGTTGGCCGCGTGCAGCTCCTCGCGCCGCTGCGCCTCCTTCTGCGAGAGCCCCCCCGTGAGCCCGCCGACGATGACGTAGAGCAGCATCTCCAGGTACTGCTCGGCGCGGATGAACGGCGTCTCGCGCCACTGGAACCAGACGTGAGGGAAGAAGACGAGGGCTACCACGATCGAGGTAACGAGCCCGCCGCGCAGGCCGTACCAGAAGCCGGCGAAGATGATCGGCAGGTAATAGAGTCGGCGGTAGAGGTCGTGGGCCTGGTGGATGTGCAGGCTGGTGACGTAGTGACCCAGCGTCACGACGGTCACCGAGGCGACCAGGAACAGGAGCCGGCGAGTATTCTGCGACATGGCTTGCGTCGAATGAACTGCAAGCCATGGACCAGCACGAGCTCGGCGAGTTATCACGCGAGGAGCAGACAATTCGCCAGCAGTGGTGGGGAATAGTCTGCACTCGCCCGCGCTCGGCGGGGCAGCCGCGCCGGCCGCGGCCGGCCTCAAGCGTCAGCGGGCGTAGCCGCCGCCCATCATCCCGCCGTCGCGCATCATCGCGCCGGCATCGCCGTGGGCGGTGCCGCCGTCGAGCATGCCGCAGCCGCCGAGCGCGTCGCCCATCTGGCCGAGCCCCTGCCCCATCGTGTCCATCACCGCCTGCATGGCGGCCAGGCCCTGAGCCGGATTCCCGCCGTCGCCCTCCATCATGGCGAAGGCGGCGTCCATCTGCCCAAGGCCCGACAGCATCATCTGCATCGGCCCGGTCATGCCCATGCGGCACTGCCCCATCATCCCGGAGCTGCCCATCATGCCGGCGCCCGTCTGCATCATGCCCACGCCGTCGCCCATCATCACGCGGCCCTGGTGCATCTGCGCGAGCCCGGGGCCGGTCTGGCCGGCCTGGTACATCCCCATGCCGCCCAGGGCCGTGTCGTAGCCCTGCTGCATCGTGGTGAGACCGTCGGTGACCTCCGACGTCGCCGTGGGCGAGCTCGAGCTGGAGCCACACCCGATCACTCCGAGCGTTCCGAGGAGCGCCACCACCACCGACCACACACGCCCAATCCGCATCGCATCCTCCGGGCCCGCGCCGTACGACGGCGCACAGGGCTCATCAACGTGAGAGCCCTGAAGGCTGGCATGGGTTCGGGGATGCGCCAGGCGGACCTACTCGCGGGTCGGCCGCGCCACGAGCTCGCGCCAGATCCCCTTGCCCCGCTGCGCCACGATCTCGAGCCCCGCGTGGCGGACCGTGGTCTCGGTCGGCCGGTTCCACTCGTCGCCGAAGAACCGACGGGTGAGCCCCACCAGGACGTCGGCCAGCCAGGCGAAGAAGCGGCGCCGGGGCCGGACGTGCTCGAGGAGGAGCACCTGCCCGTCCCGCTTGACCACGCGCCGCAGCTCACGGAGGCCGGCGGCAGGGTCGGGGACCGAGCAGAAGACGCAGGTCGCGACAACGGTGTCGAAGGCGCCGTCGGGGTACGGGAGCTGCTGGACGTCCGCCTGCTCGAGGCTGACCGGCATCCCCAGGCGCTCGCCGCGCCGTCGTGCGCGGGCGAGCATGCCCTCCGACACGTCGACGCCGACGACGTCAGCGCCCGCGGGATAGAACGGCAGGTTGAGCCCGGTGCCGACGCCGACCTCGAGCGTGCGGCCGCGCACCTGCGCGAGAAGACGCCGGCGGCGCTTCTTGCCGCCCATGAGCTCGATGGGGGCCAGCAGCAGGTCGTAGAGGCGCGCCAGCTTGTCGAAGGCGGCGCCGCCATTCTCCGGGCACTCCCTCATCTGCGCCTCCTGACCAAGGCGAGAAGCGCGAGCGCGAGGAGCACACCGCCGAAGGCGGCGGGCGCCGGCGCGCCCATGCCCACCTGGCAAGCGCTCGACGGCGTCACCCCGGACCCGGGGATGTCACCGGCAGCCACACCGCCGTCAGGCCCGATCCCGCCGTCAGCGCCGGCCTGCACCGCCCCGGCGCAGCGGCCACCTTCCGTGACGTCCTCGATCTCGAGCTTGTAGATCTTGGCCCGGCCGGTCGCCTCGTCGTGCACCCAGAGGTTGCGCCCGTCCCAGGCGACGCCGGTCGACTGGTGCCCGTCGCCGCCGGGACCCGCGAACTCCCGGATGACCTCGCCGGTCGCCGCGTCGAGGTGGTAGACCCGGCCGTTCGTCGCCGCGTCCGTCAGCCACAGGCACGCGCCGTCCCACGTCAGCCCGCACGCGCCGGACGCGGGCGAGGGGATGCTGCGCTTGATCGCGCCCGTGGCCGGATCGAGCTGGAAGATGCGCCCGTCCCACGGGTCGACGTTCCAGAGGGAGGTCCCGTCCCAGGCCATGCCCATGGGGTACTTCGACTGGCCCGGCGCCTCGAGCGACGCGAGCACCGTCGCGGTGACGGGATCCACGCGATAGATTCGCGGGGGCGGCGCGCCCATCCCCGGCATCTCGGTGTCGGTGTGATCGCTCACCCACATGGCCGCGCCGTCCCAGGCGAGCTCGTCCGAGTTGACGCCGGTGACGTCGATCGAGTCCACCACCGCGCCGGTCGCCGGGTCGACCTTGTCGATGCGGGACGTGCTGCAGTCCGTGGCCCACAGGAAGGTCCCGTCCCACAAGAGGCCATCCGGCGACGGAAAGGACGACGGAAAGCTCAGGACCACGTCGCCGGTCGCCGCCACCGCGGCGCCTGGCACCAACAGCACCAGCAGGGCGAGTCTCAGTCTCCAGGGCATCGGCGCTCCGTCATCCTCGACGGCGCACATGCCTCAGCAATCCGCGTGCCGGCGCCCGCCTCCGCCGCAACCGCGCCAACCTGGCGTGCCCGCGAGGTAGCGCACCCGGCACTCGAGTGGCGGGTGCAGAGTATTCTTCAGGGCTGCAGGATAGTCTTCTACGCTGCCGCGACGCTCCCGGTACCGAGCACGCCGCCGTCGACGGCAGCCGCCTGCCTGCGCCGGCACTTGCCGCCGCATGCGCGGCGAGGCCCACGGGTTGCATGGCGCCGCCCCATCGCAACCCGAAGAGGAGGCGCCCCGTGAAGACTGTGACGACGCTGCTCGCCCTGATGGCCATCCCCGCGCTGTGGATCACCGGATGCGGGAGCTCGGGCACCACCGGGCAAGGCACCGATGGCGGCACGGTGGCGGATGCGCCAGCGGCCGGCCAGGAGGATGGCTCGCCCCCCGGGGGCGACGGTGCGGGCGCGAGCGGCGCGGTCGGCGACCCGTGCACCTCGGCGGATACCTGCCCCGCGGGCGGCTCGGGCACGACCGAGTGCATCACCGACTGGCCGGGCGGCTACTGCGCGGTCGCCGATTGCACCCAGCACGGCCACGACTGCCCCAACGACCCCGGTCAGGGCGGCACCGCGACCACCGGCGGCAAGTGCGTCCTGTCACCGACGGCGAAGTGCCTCGCGTTGTGTGCGTCGAACGCGGACTGCCGCGACGGCTACGAGTGCGCTCCGCGCGGCGACGCCGCGGGCCACGGGAACGCCAACGTCTGCGTGCCCGTCGCCGGCGGCAACGCCATGACCGACGGCGGGTCCCAGATGGGGGACGGGGGCGGAGCGATGGGCGACGGCGGCGGGGAGATGGGCGACGGTGGCATGGGTGGCGACGGCGGCGACATGATGGGCGGCGATGGCGGCATGGGCGGCGGCATGTAGGGTACCGCGCCGTTGTTGGCACCCGCCGGCTCACGAAGCCGATGAAGGTCTCGCCGGGGTAGCTCACCTGCCCGGCGGCGCGGCCGCCCTGTCATGCCGCAGAGTGCGACGCTCACGAGGCGGGCGCCCCGTCGAGGATCGCGCTCGGCTCGGCCTCGAACGCCGCGAGCCGGACGCGGAACGTGGTCCCGACGCCGACCGCGCTTTCGACGGTGATCGTGCCGCCGTTCTGCTCGACCAGACTCCTGGAGGTGGCGAGACCGAGCCCGCTGCCCTGCTCGCCCTTGGTAGAGAAGAAGGGCTCGAAGATTCGCTCCAGATCCTCCGGCCGGATGCCGCAGCCCCCGTCGGCCACCTCCACGACGAGCTCGCGCGTTTCGGGCTCGTGCCGCGTGCGGAGGGCGATGCCGCCGCGCCCGCCGAGCGCGTCGCGGGCGTTGGTGATCAGGTTGAGCATCACCTGCTGGAGCTGGTTGGGATCCACCTCGACCAGCGCCCCGTGGTCGTCCCGGGTCACCTCGAGGCGGATCTCGCGGAAGGACGGCAACTTCTCGACGAGACCGATGACGCGCCGGATGACGGCGCCGATCGAGACGGGCCGTCGCCGCGACCGCGACTGTCGGGCGAAGTCGAGCAGGTCGCGCACGATGGCCCGGCAGCGCAGGGCCTCGTCCACGATCGTGCGAAGCTCAGCCTGGTTCGCGTCCGGCGCGCTCGCGGCGAGCAGATCTTCGGCGCAGGAGAGGATCGCCGTGAGCGGGTGGTTGACCTCGTGGGCCACGCCGGCGGCGAGCCGGCCCACGGCCTCCATCTTCTGCGCCTGCACGAGCTGCGCCTGCATCGCCTGCAGGTCGCGGTTGGTGCGGCGCAACTGCTCGTAGGCGCGGACCACGTCGCGCGGGTCGTGCAGCCGCTGGATGAGCGCGCCACCTTCATCGAAGCCCTGGGCCTCTTCGGCCCGCACGCGCTCGTAGAAGGGGCAGGCGGTGCAGCTCGCCAGCTTCTGCGCGAAGCGGCCCTGCACCTCGCCGCCGCAGAGGGTGCCGGCGACGATCCAGCACACACGCCCGGCGTTGTGCCCGTGATTGGCGCCGTCGCACGCCACTGCGTCGGCGGCAGCGCACGGCTGCGGCGATCCCGGCCCGCGGCCGCAGCCCATGAGCTCCCAGCAGTTCTGAGCCATCACCCCGCCTTGACCGGGTCGATCTACGACGAGGCTCGCCTGCGGCTCGCCTCTGGCCACACCAGCCGGCGCGCCGCCGGCCGCGTCGCGAGGTAGGCGACGATGGTGGCGAGGATGGCCGCGCCGCCGACGGCGAGCACGTTGATGAGCAGCACCGGCGGCCAGGTCACGTAGATCGTCGAGACCAGGCTCGCGACCACGACCGCCCACACGCCGCTCTGCACGTACGTGAAGGTCTTCAGCCGCTTGAGGAGCGCGGGGTCGAGCGCGACCAGGCGCTCCCACAGCACCTGCTCCTGGCGCCAGTAGGTGTAGATGACGGGGATGATCTCGAGGGTGAGGAAGGCCGAGGTGAGCAGGCCGCCGACCATCGGCGCGGCGATGCGCTTCATGACGTCGGCGCCCGAGCCCGTGGCCCACAGCAGCGGGATGAGGCCGACGAGCATCGTCGCGACCGTCATCAGCTTGGGCCGCACGCGCATGACCGTGCCCTCCATGTGCGCCCAGATGATGTCGTTGAGGTCGCGGATCTTCCCCGCCTTGCGGCGCCGCTCGTAGGCGTTGTCGATGTACACGATCATCACGATGCCGGTCTGCGCCGCGAGGCCGACGAGCGCGATGATCCCGACGTACACCGCTGTCGAGAGCCGGTAGTCGAGCAGCCACATGAGCCACACGCTGCCGACGAGCGCGAAGGGGATCGAGAGCAGGACGATGAGCACCTCGACGAAGTTCCGGAAGTGCAGGAAGAGCAGGACGATGACGATCATGAGCGTCACCGGGATGACGATCTTCATGCGCGTCGCCATCACCTCGAGCAGCTCGTACTGCCCGGTCCACTTGAGGAAGTAGCCGGCCGGCAGGTGGAGCTCGTGGTTGAGGGTCGCCTTGCGCACGACCTCCTTGGCCTCGTTGACGTAGCCGCCGATGTCGCGCTTGCCCTGGTCGATGTCGACGTAGACGTAGCCGACGAGCAGGCCGCCCTCGTCGCGCACCATGGGCGGTCCGCCGACGATCTTGATCTCCGCGAGCTGGCCCAGGGGAACGAACGCGCGCCCCGCGCTCGGGCCGGCCTGGCCCGCGCCGCCCGCGCCGCCCGGGGACGCGCCCATCGGCGACGGCCCCGCGCCCATGCCGCCGGCGGGCGGCATCCCCGGGCTGAGCCCCATCGGCGGCGCGTCGGACATGGCGGGCTTCTCCGGGAACGAGAGGCGCGGCCCCGAGCCGCCGGAGGCCGCCCCGCCCTGCCCGCCCATGCCGCCGGGCATCGCCTGGGCGAGCATGACGGGCCGCGGTGCCTCGAGGACCCCCATGCCTCCGCCCGCGGGCCCGCCGCCGCCGGCGCCGGTGCGCACCGGCACGAGCACGCGCTTGAGCTGCTCGAGGTCCTCGCGCAGGTCCTGCGGGTAGCGCACGTTGATGGTGAAGCGGTTGCGCCCCTCGACCGTCGTCGAGATGGGCGTGCCGCCGATCGACGCTTCGATCACGCGCTCGACGTCGCCCACGCGCAGGCCGTAGCGCGCGAGCGCGTCGCGGTCGGGGATGATGTCGAGGTAGAGGCCGCCGAGGTTGCGCTCGTAGAACGCGCTGCGCGTGCCCGCGATGGGCGCCATGAGCCGCTCGAGCTCGACGCCGACCTTCTCGATCTCCTGCAGGTCGGTGCCGAAGACCTTGATGCCGATGGGCGTGCGCACGCCGGTCGTCAGCATGTCGACCCGGGTCTTGATCGGCATCGTGAAGGCGTTCGTCCACCCGGGCATGGCCATCTTGCGGTTCATCTCCGCCGTGAGCTCCTCCCACGTGATGGCGGTCCGGTCCGGCCACAACCCGCGCAGCGGCCTCTTCAGGAGCTCCGGTGCCCACGACGAGTACCAGCGCTTCCGGTCGAGCTTGCGCCACTCGGCGACCGGCTTGAGCCGGACCGTGGTCTCGACCATGGTGAGCGGCGCCGGGTCGGTCGGCGTCTCGGCGCGGCCGACCTTGCCGAACACCGACGCCACCTCGGGGAAGCCGCGCAGCAGCCGGTCCTGGAGCTGGAGCTGCCGCTTCGCCTCCTCGATGGAGATGTTCGGAAACGTCGTCGGCATGTAGAGCAGATCGCCCTCGTTGAGCGGCGGCATGAACTCGTGGCCGAGCTTCCACAGCAGCGGCACCGCCGAGAGCACGGCGAAGACGCCGAGGAGGATGGTCGAGATCGGCCGCCGCAGCGCGACGAAGACGAAGGGCTTGTACACCTTGATGATGGCGCGCGAGATCGGGTGCTTGTGCTCGGGGTAGATCTTCCCGCGGATGAGCATGTCGCGCAGCGCCGGCGCGAACGTGATCGAGAGCAGCGCCGCGGCGAGCATGACGAAGGTCTTGGTGTAGGCGAGCGGCTTGAAGAGGCGCCCGGCCTGGCCCGTCAGCGTGAAGACCGGCAGGAACGCGACCGCGATGATGAGCAGCGAGAAGAAGATCGCCGGCGTCACCTCGCGCGCGGCCTCGGCGAGCAGCTGGTGCCGGTCCGCGCCCGGCGGCGCGTGCTCGAGCTTCTTGTGCGACGCCTCGATCATCACGATCTCGGCGTCGACGGTGGCGCCGATGGCGATGGCGATGCCGCCGAGGCTCATGATGGTCGCCGGGATGTCGAGGAAGTACATCGGGATGAAGGCGATGGCGACGCTCGCCGGCAGCGACAGGATCGGCAGCAGCGCCGAGCGGAAGTGCAGCAGGAAGATGATGAGCACGAGCGCGACGACGATCGCCTCCTCGACGAGCGCGTGCTTGAGCGTCGCGATCGCGCGGTGGATGAGGTCGGTGCGGTCGTAGGCGACGTGGTACTCGACCCCCTTCGGGAAGCTCGCCTTGAGCTCCTCCATCTTCGCCTTGACCCGCCCGATGACGTCGAGCGCGTTCTCGCCGTAGCGCATGACGACGATGGCGCCCACGGCCTCGCCCTCGCCGTTCCACTCCATGAGGCCGCGCCGGATGTCGGGGCCGAAGCGCACGGTGCCCAGATCGCGCACGAGGATCGGCGTGCCGCCGGGGCCGCTCGCCTTCACCGTGACCTTCTCGACGGCGCCGAGGTCCTGGACGTAGCCGCGGCCGCGGATGTAGTACTCGCGGCCCGACATCTCGAGGATGCGGCCGCCGACGTCGTTGTTGGAGTCGCGGATCGCGTCGACCACCTCCTGCAGCGTCACGTCGAAGGCGCGCAGGCGGTTGGGGTCGATCGTCACCTGATACTGCTTCTGGTAGCCGCCGACGCTCGCCACCTCGGCGACGCCCGGGACCTGGCCGAGCGCGTAGCGCAGCGTGAAGTCCTGGAACGTGCGCAGCTCGTCGAGGCTGTGCTTCCCGGTCGTGTCGGTGAGCGTGTACTGGAACGCCCAGCCGATGCCGGTCGCGTCGGGGCCGATCTGCGGGCTCACGCCCTCCGGGAGGCGGCCCTTGATGCTGTTCATGTACTCGAGGACGCGGCTGCGGCCCCAGTAGACGTCGGTGCCCTCGTCGAAGACGACGTAGACGAACGACATGCCGAACATCGAGAAGCCGCGCACGGCGTTGACCTTCGGCGCGGCGACGAGCGACGAGACGATCGGGTAGGTGACCTGGTCCTCGACGAGCGTCGGGCTGCGGCCCATCCACTCGGTGAAGATGATGACCTGCGGATCGCTGAGGTCGGGGATGGCGTCGAGCTTGGCGTGGCGGATCGACCAGTAGGCCCCGACGAGGGCGAAGGCGACGCCCAGGAACACCATGAAGCGGTTCCGGGCGCAGAACTCGATGATCTTGGTGACCATGATCGGGGCCTCAGTGCTGGTGCCCGCCGGCCGGCGCGGCGCCGTCCTTGGCGGTCCCGGTGCCGCTCGCGCCCTGAATGGCGGCGCGCAGGCGACTCTCCGCGTCGATGGCGAAGTTGCCGGTCGTGACGACCGTCTCACCGTCGGCGAGGCCGCTCACGACCTGGACCTTCGACTCGAGCGGCGCCCCCACGCGAATGAGGCGCGGCTCGAAGTTGCCGCCCTGGTGCAGGACGAAGACGTAGGTCGCCTCGCCGGTATCGACGACGGCCTCGCGCGGGACCACGAGGGCGTTGGTGGCGCCCAGGTCGAGCTGCACGTTGCCGTACATGCCCGGCCGGAGCTTGAGGCCGGGGTTCTTGAGCTCGACGCGGACCCGCAGCGTGCGGCTGCCCTCGCTCAGAGTCGGGTAGATGAACTGCACGCGGCCCTCGAAGACCTGCCCGGGGTACGCCGCGAGGGCGAAGCGGGCCGGCTGGCCGATCGTCACGCGCGTGACCTCGTACTCGTAGAGGTCGGCGATGACCCAGACGGTCGCGAGATCGGCGACCTCGAAGAGCTGGGTGCCCGGCTGGACGTAGAGGCCGCGGAGCGCGTTCTTCTGCGTGACGTAGCCACCCGCCGTGGCGCGGATCTTGAGCGCGTGAATGGGCTTGCCGGTGCGCTGGACCTCGTCGATCTCCTCGCGCGAGATGCCGAGCAGCTCGAGCTTGCGCCGCGCGTCTGCCACGAGCTGGGGCGCGAGCTGGGCCGTCGAGCGCGGCGACGCGGCGGTGCCCGTGGTGGCCTGCGCCGTCGCCCAGTTGATGATGTTGAGGAAGTCCTGCTGGGCGTTGAGCAGATCCGGACTGTAGACGGTCGCCAGCACCTGCCCGCGGCTCACCCGCTGCCCGGTCTGCGCCACGGCCAGGGTCTCGATCCAGCCCGCGAAGCGCGTCTGGATCTGCGCCAGGCCCTTCTCGTTCGGCGCGACGAAGCCGACGGTGCGCAGGCCGGGCGCACCCTGCGCGCGACCCACCTTCGCCGTCTGCATGCCGATGAGACCGATGCGCTCGGCGGAGAGCATCACGGGGACGAGACCCTTGGGGACCGCCGGCGCAGAGGCGGGCTGGCTCGCCGCGCCCTGCTCGTGGCTGCCTCTGGTGATCGGCACCAGGTCCATGCCGCAGATCGGGCACTCGCCCGGGTGGTCCATGATGACCGAGGGGTGCATCGGGCAGTGGTACTGCTGGGCCACGTTGGCGCCCGCCCGCGGAAAGATGTTGAAGAAGTGGGCCCAGGTGCCCACGGCCGCGACCGCCATCAGGGCGATCAGCGTCCAGCGCACGAGCGCCATGGCGTGGACCCAGGGCGGCGCCGCCTCCTCGCCCTCGGGGAGGGGCTCATGGTCGGGCCCGGGATGCGCGGTGTGCGGATCGGGATGGTGTTTGTCGTCGATGCTCATGACGTCAATCCACGGGGGCAGCCGGCGTGCTAGCGGCCGTGGCCCGCGTGCGGGTTGGGAGTGGGGGCGGCCGGCACAGGGGTGCCGCCGGGGATGTTCGGGGCGCTCGGGCGCGGCGCCTGGCTGGGAGCGAAGCTCTGCACCGACGCGCGCAGGGCGCTCTCCGAGTCGAAGAGGAAGCCGGCCGAGGCGACGACCTCCTCGCCGGCGGCGAGCCCGCTCAGGATCTCGAGCTCAGCGCCGGCGCGGCGCCCGACGGTGACGGCGCGCGGCTCGAGGCTGCCGTCGGTCCGGACGACGAAGGCGTAGCGGCGCTCGCCGGAGCTCAGCACGGCCTCGGCGGGCACGACGAGCGTCGCCGGCCCACCCAGGTCGAACCGCGCGGTCCCGAACATACCCGGCTTGAGCTTGAGCTGCGGGTTCGGCAGCTCGAGGCGCACGCGGGTCGTGCGCGTCTCGCCGGCGACGCTCGGGTACACGTACGCGACCTTCGCCGTGACGGTCTCGCCCGGATACGCGGCGAGGGTGACCTGGCCGGGCGTCCCGGCCCGCAGCCCCGCAACGTCCTGCTCGTACACCTCGGCGATCAGCCAGACGCGGCTGAGGTCGACGACGGTGAAGAGGTCGGTCTCGGGCTGCACGAAGCTGCCCTGCACGACCGTCCGCGCGAGCACGAACCCGCTCTGCGGCGAGCGCAGCACCACGTCTCGGCTCGGCACACCGCTCGTCTCGATCGCGGCGATCGCGGCCGCGGGCATGTCGAGGAGCTGCAGCCGCCGCCGCGCCGCCGCGATCAGCTCGGCGCGGCCGCTGTCGGCGATCCCGCCGACCGAGCGCCGCAGCGTCAGGTAGTCCTGCTGCGCGCGGTACAGCTCCTCGCTGTAGATGGCGAGCAGGGGCTGGCCGCGCCGGACCTCGGCGCCGGTCTGCGCCACCATGAGCCGGGTGATCCAACCCGACAGCTTCGTGTGGATATGGGCCACGCGCTTCTCGTCGGCGGTCACGACGGCCGTCGCGCGCACCTCCGTCGTGAGCGGCCGGCGCTCGACGCGCGCCCGCCGCACGCCGATGAGCTGCCCGCGCACGGTCCCCGCGGCAGCCGCCGCTCCCGTCGGCGCTCCGGCCGGAGCGGCTGGCAGCGCGGCCGCGGGCACCGGCTCGCTCATTCGCATCTTGCACATGGGGCAGCGCGCGTTCGGATCGGTCGACGTGGCGTCGGTGCAGTGCATCGGGCAGCGGTAGAGCGTCACCCCGGCCGGCGCCGGCGCGGCCGGCACCGACGCCGCCGTGGGCACGGGCTCGTTGATGAACATGTTGCACTTGGGGCAGCGCGCCCTGGGGTCGGTCGACGTGACCTCGTGGTGCATCGGGCAGCGATACTGCGCCGCCGCCGCCGGCTGGGACGCTGCCGCCGGCGCGCCAGCAACGCCCCCGGTGGCGTCGTGCCCGGAGAGTGCGCCGCCGCCGCGGCCAGGCCAGAGCATGACGGCCAGCCCCAGGGCGACAAGCCCCGCGGCCCCGATGGCGATCCACCGCCACCTCGGCATTCCCATGCGGCGCTGCCGCTCCCGTCCGATGTCTCGCCGATCCAGTGCGCCGGGCTGAGGCGCGTGGGCGTCCTCAGAATAGGCGAGCGGGGCGGATCCCTCAAGCGCGTTGGTCATCGGGCGTCCTCTCGAGCGTGGCTCTATGCAGGCGCCGTGCCAGGGCGTTTTCCCGAAGCCCGTCGCCCCCCGCGAGGTCTCCGCAACTCCCGATCGTAGAGTATTCGCCAACGGGTGCAGGATACTCTGCAACTCGCGCGCTCGGGCGCCGCGCACGACTGGCTCGGTGCTGGCCAACGTGCGGGGAAGTCCGGAATTGTGTGGTCGTCGTCAGGTTGGCCTCGACCTTGCAGGTAGTCGGTGGGTGCAAGGAGGCTATTCCATGTTCCGTTTCCGTCAACACCTCGGCTCCTGGCGCCGTGCCGCCCTCTGGATGATCGCGTCGCTCGCCTTCGGCGCGGCCGTGCCGGTGTCCGCCCATGCGCTCCACCATGTCGGTTCGCACATCGGCGTGGCCGCCAAGGAAGTGAAGTACCACTGCCCGATGCACCCGGAGGTCACCTCCGACAAGGCCGGCGATTGCCCGAAGTGCGGGATGAAGCTGGAGCCGATCAAGGACAAGCAGTAGGCCTGCCCCGGTGGGGCGCGGGTCGGCCTCGTCGTCTACGCGGGCGCGGTCGCGCGGCAGGCCTCGCCCGCCGATCCACAGACTCGCTCCTGCCCGTCGCTCACCGCTGTCGCCCGACACCCTGCAGCTCGCCGCCCACGGCCCGCTCGAGCTCGGCCCGCGCTTGCTCGGCCTCCGCCCGCGCGCGCTCGTGCTCCAGCTCGAGGTCCTGCAGGACGCGGCGGCTGTCGAGCACCGCGGTCAGGCTCTCGCGGCCGGTCACGTAGGCGGCGAGCACCGCGTCGAGGGTCGTCCTCGCCTTGGGCACGACCTCATCACGCAAGAGCCGCACCCGCTCGGCGGCGCTCTCGAAGCCGGCCAGCGCGGCCCGAACCTGGCTCTCGATCTCGAGGCGGGCGGCCACCTGCCGCTCCCGCGCGGCGAGCGCCATCGCGGACATCTCCTTCACGGCGCGGCTCTGCTTCTGTCCGGCCCAGATCGGGATCGTCACGCCGATCATGCCGCCCCACGACAGGCCCATCTCGAGGTCCTGCATGAGCATGACGTTGGGCATGAAGTCCGGGTAACGATTGCGCCGCGCGAGCGCGACCTGGCGCTCGGCGCGCTCGAGCTCGAGCCCCGCGGCCCGCAGGTCGGGCCGCTGCCGCACCGCCGCGACGAGGAGGTCAGCGTACGCATACGCCACCGGCGACTGAAAGAAGTCGACCGGCTCACCGAGGGGCGCGTCCGCGGGCCGGCCGAGTCGAGCATTGAGCTGGGCCACGAGGGCGCGACGGTCGCGGCCCAGGTTGACGAGCTCGGTCGCGAGCCGCGCCTTCTCGGTCTCGGCGCGGAGCACGTCGGCGATGCCGGCGCTGCCCGTGCTCACGCGGCCAAGGGCGGCCTTGCGGAACTGCTCGAGCAGCTCCTGGTTGCGCCGGTTGATGTCCCGCGCGACCCGGTTGGCCCAGAGCTGGTAGTACAGGCGCTTCGCCTGGGCGATGACCTCGTACTCGCGCGTGCGGACGTTCTCCGCGGCGAGCCGCGCTCCGGACTCGGCGACGGCGCCCCGCAGCGCCCGCTTGCCGGGGAACGGCAGCGGCTGCGAGAGCTGGTACATGATCATCGAGCCCGCGCCGGGCCGTCGATCGAACGGGAAGTTCCAGAGCTGCACGCTGAAGGTGGGGTCCTCGAGCGCCTGGGCCTGCGGCACGCGCTCCCAGGCCGCGACCCGCTCGGCCGCGAGGGCGCGCAGCTCGGGGTTGTGGGCCCGCAGCTCCTCGAGCGTCCACCCCAGCGTGAGCGGCGGCGCCTCCTGGGCCACAGCCGCCCCGCTCTCCAGCAGCGCAACAACGACGATCCAGCAGTTCCTCATGAGGGTTCCTCGATTCGGCTTCTGTGCCCATGCAAGCAGCGTTCCGCAACGGCACGGTTCCTGCCTGCCGTTGAGCAACGCAATCCAGAGGCCATACCACGATGCCCGACCGTCGGGCCGTTAGGCCGTGCCACCGGCGACAAGTGCAGAATATCCGACAGCAGCTGGAGAGATGTCTGCACTCCGCGCCGCAGCGGCGCAGCCCATGCTCCAGCCACCGCGGCGGCGCCGATCACGCCGCCCGTGCCGCCACGTGCCGCACCTCGCGCCGCCACTTCCAGATCGTGTAGATGACCGGATAGATGAGCAGCTCCAGGATGAACGACGTCACGACGCCGCCCACCATCGGCGCCGCGATGCGCTTCATGACGTCCGCGCCGGCGCCGCTGCTCCACATGATGGGCAGGAGGCCCATCAGGATGGCCATGACGGTCATCATCTTGGGCCGCACCCGGTTGACGGCCCCGTCCTCGACCGCCGCCTGCAGGTCGGGCAGGCTCGCCATGCGCCCCGCGGACTTCGCCCGCTCGTAGGCGTGGTCCAGGTAGAGCAGCATCACCACGCCGGTCTCGGCGTCGACGCCGGCGAGGGCGATGATGCCGACCCACACGGCGACGCTCAGGTTGTAGCCGAGCGCGAAGAGCAGCCAGAACGCGCCCACGAGCGAGAACGGCACCGCGAGCAGCACGATGGCGATCTTCGTCACGTTGCGGGTGTTGAAATAGAGCAGGACGATGACGAGCAGGAGCGTGATCGGGATCACGAGCTTGAGCCGCTCCTTCGCGCGCTGCATGTACTCGTACTGGCCGCTCCAGTCCAGCGTGTAGCCCTCGGGCAGCTTGACCATCCGGTCGACGACCCGCTTGGCCTCGGCGACGTAGCCGCCGATGTCGCGGTCGGCGACGTCGACGTAGACGTAGCCGAGGAGCTGGGCCTGCTCGGTGCGGATCACCGTCGGCCCGGTCGTGAGCGTGATGTCGGCGACCTGGGCGATCGGGATCTGCGCCCCGCCCGGCGTCGAGATGAGCGTCCGCTTGAGCGTGTCGACGTCGGTGCGGTAGTGGCGCTGGTAGCGCACGTTCACCGGGAAGCGCTCCCGGCCCTCGATGGTGGTCGTGACGTTGGCGCCGCCGATGGCGCTCTCGATGACCATCTCGACGTCCTCGACGGTGAGCCCGTAGCGGGCGATGGCCGGCCGCTTGACCGTGAAGTCGACGTAGTAGCCGCCGGTCACGCGCTCGGAGAAGACGTTGCGCGTGCCGCGCACGCTGCCGAGGGCGCCCTCGATCTGCGCGCCGATGTCGTTGATGGGCTCGAGCTTGGGCCCGAAGATCTTGATCCCGACGGGGGTGCGAATGCCCGTCGACAGCATGTCGGTCCGCGCCTTGATGGGCATGGTCCAGGCGTTCGCGACGCCGGGCAGGCGCACGCGGCGGTCGAGCTCGGCCTCGATCTTCGCCGGGGTCATCCCCGCGCGCCATTGCCGCTCCGGCTTGAGGTTGATGACGGTCTCGATCATCTCGAGCGGCGCCGGGTCGGTCGCCGTGTTGGCCCGGCCGGCCTTGCCGAAGACCGACTCGACCTCCGGGACCTCGCGGATGAGCTTGTCCTGAAGTTGCAGGATCTGCTGCGCCGTCTGAACCGAGGCGCCGGGCAGCGTGATCGGCATGTACAGGAACGTCCCCTCGTAGAGGGGCGGCATGAACTCGGAGCCCAGGCGCAGCAGCACCGGCACGGTGCTCCCCAGCACCACCGCGGCGCCGATGAGGGTCAGGGCGCGGTGCCGGAGCACGAGCTTCACGAACGGGTGGTAGGCCCAGATGAGGAAGCGGTTGAGGGGGTTCCGCGCCTCGGGGAGGATCTTGCCGCGCACGAAGAGCACCATGAGGAACGGCACGATGAGCACCGACGTGAACGCCGCGAACCCCATGGCGAAGGTCTTGGTGAAGGCGAGCGGGCGGAAGAGCCGCCCCTCCTGCGCCTGCAGCGTGAAGATGGGCAGGAACGAGACCGTGATGATGAGCAGCGAGAAAAAGAGCGGCCGCCCGACCTCCTGCGCGGCCTCGATGAGGACGTCGCGCCGGTTCCTGGCGCCCTGGGCGTGCTCGAGGTGCTTGTGGGCGTTCTCGATCATGATGATGGCGGCGTCGATCATCGCGCCGATGGCGATGGCGATGCCGCCGAGGCTCATGATGTTCGAGCCGAGCCCGATCACACGCATGGCGACGAAGGCGAGCAGGATCGACAGCGGCAGCGTGAGGATGGCGACGAGCGCGCTGCGGAAGTGCCAGAGGAACACGATGCAGACGAGCGAGACGATCAGCATCTCCTCGAGGAGCTTGCCCTTGAGGTTCTCGATGGACCGCTCGATGAGACCGGAGCGGTCGTAGGTGGTGACGACCTCGACCCCCTTGGGCAGCGCGGGCTGGACCTTCTCCTTGATCGCCTTCTTGATCGCCGCGAGGGTCCCGTACGTGTCGACGCCGTAGCGGACGACGACGATGCCCCCGGCGCAGTCGCCCTCGCCGTTGCACTCGGCGACCCCGCGGCGCAGGTCGGGCCCGAGGTGCACGCGGCCGACGTCCTTGACGAGGATCGGCGTGCCGTCGGGCTTCGCCCCGAGGCCGACCTGCTCGATGTCGGCGACGCCCGTGAGGTAGCCGCGGCCCCGCACCATGTACTCGCGGCCGGTCCACTCGACCACCCGGCCGCCGACGTCGTTGTTGCTCTTGCGGATGGCGGCGACGACCTTGTCGATGGGCATGTTGTACGAGAGCAGCGCGTTCGGGTCGATCTCGACCTGGTACTGCTTCACGTAGCCGCCGACGGGCGCGACGTCGGCGACGCCGGGCACCGCGCGCAGCCAGTAGCGCACGTACCAGTCGTTGAGCGTGCGGAGCTGGGCGAGGTCGTGGCCGCCGGTGCGGTCGACGAGGGCGTACTCGAACGCCCAGCCGACGCCGGTCGCGTCGGGCCCGAGCGTCGGCACAACGCTGGCGGGCAGGCGGCCCTGCAGCCCGCTCAGGTACTCGAGCACGCGGCTGCGCGCCCAGTAGAGGTCGGTGCCGTCCTCGAAGATGACGTAGATGAACGACACGTCGAAGTACGAGAAGCCGCGCACGACCTTGACCTGGGGCGCCGAGATGAGCGCGGTCACGATCGGATAGGTGACCTGGTCCTCGATGAGCGTCGGGCTGCGGCCCTCCCAGTTCGCGCTGATGATGACCTGGACGTCGGAGAGGTCGGGGATGGCGTCGATCGGCGTCTGGCGGATCGCCCACAGCCCGGCGCCGGTGATGGCGATCATCAGCAGCACGACGACGAAGGCGTTGCGTCCGCTGAACGCGATGAGCTTCTCGATCATGCGCGGCCCCCTCGCGCGGGGCGTCAGTGCTGGTGCGCGGGCATCGGCATGCCCTTCATCTCGCCGCCAGGGGGCGGCGGCGCGGACGGCGCCATGGGCGGCCGTTTCGTGCCGCTCGGGGCCGGCGGCATGGGCATGCCCTTCATGTCGCCACCCTGCCCCTTGCCCTTGTCCTTGCCCATCTCCATGCCGGGCATGCTCATCGACATTGACTGCATCGCGGCCTGCAGGTTGGTCTCCGAGTCGATGAGGAACTGGGCCGAGGTGACGACCCGGTCGCCGGCCTGGAGGCCATCGAGGACCGCGTAGTACTCGTCGCCCGCGGGGCCGATCTTCACGGTGCGCGGCTCGAAGTAACCGCCCGGCAGCGCGATGAGCGCGTACTGCCGCGGACCGGTGTCGATGATGGCCTCCTTGGGCACCACCAGCCTGGCCCCGAGGTCCGACCGGAGCACCACGGTCACGTAGGAGTCCGGCTTGAAGGCCCTCCCCGGGTTCTTGAGCTCGAGGCGCAGCTTGACCCGGCGGGTCTGCGGGTCGATGTCCGGGTAGATGAACGCGACCGTGCCTGCCACCGGCCCGCTCTCGCCATTCGGGAACACGACCTCCGCCCGCTGGCCGATCTTGATCCGGGGCAGCTCGTACTCGAACACCTCCGCGATCACCCAGATGGTCGAGAGGTCGCCGATGCGGAAGGCCTTCATGTCGGGCGTGATGTACTGCCCCGCGAACGTCGTGCGCTCGAGCACCACCCCGTCGAACGGCGAATAGAGAGTCAGGGTGCGCTCGGGCTGCTGGGTGCGCTCGAGGCGGGCGATCTGTGCATCACTGATCTCCCACAGCTTGAGCCGCTGGCGGGTGGCGTCGGCGAGGGCGGCGCCGCCACCCTCTCGTCGCTGCCGCAGGCCGAGCAGGTAATCGACCTGGGTCGAGACGAGCTCGGGGCTGTAGACGGAGAAGAGCGGCTGCCCCTTGCGCACGGCCTTCCCGGTGTAGTTCACGTACAGGCGGTCGACCCAGCCCGTGATGCGGGTGTGGATCTCGGTGACCCGGGTCTGGTCGTAGGCCAGGACCCCCACGGTGCGGAGGCTGGCGCCGACGTCGTGCGGCGCGACGACCGCGGTGCGCACGCCGATGAGCTGCTGCCGCTCCGGTGAGATCTGGACCCGCTGGCTCGCGGGGGCTGAGGTGCTCACGGCGGGTGCGCTCGCGGACATGCCCGGCATCCCCGGCATCCCGGGCATGCCGCCATCCGCGGCGGCGGTGGCCGGGCCGCCGCCGGTGGCACGCGCCCGGGTCGGGCCGCAGCCGGCCGCGCGGAGCACGGCGATTGTGCCACCGATCCCGACGACCAGGGCGACGAGCGCCGTCAGCACATACCGCAAACCGGTGTGCGCTGAGCCTGCACGCCCGAGCCGCTCCCCCGAAGTGGTCCCGTCCTCATCCGCCATGCTGGCCCCAGCGCACGCACGCGGTAACCACGGCGTTGGATGCCGATGGCCACGGGACGGCCGAACGCGGATACGACACTCACAGGTGTCGCGAGGACTCGCCGGGCAGCGGGCGCAAGCACGCCGATTCACGCGGGCGCGTGCTCGAGCGGGCGCGGGGCGGCCCTCGGCACGTCCGGCCTGCGCGGCGCCGCGAGCCGCACCCGGCGCAGCCGCAGCGCGTTGCCGATCACCGAGACGGAGCTGAAGCTCATCGCCGCCGCCGCGATCATGGGGCTCAGCAGCCGGCCGAAGAACGGGTACAACACCCCGGCGGCGATCGGCACGCCGAGGGCGTTGTAGACGAAGGCGAAGAAGAGGTTTTGGCGGATGTTGCGCATCGTCGCCTGGCTGAGGCGGCGCGCCCGCACGATGCCGTCGAGGTCGCCCTTCACGAGCGTCACCCCGGCACTCTCCATCGCGACGTCGGTGCCGGTGCCCATGGCGATGCCGACGTCGGCCGCGGCCAGCGCCGGCGCATCGTTGATGCCGTCGCCCGCCATCGCCACGATCCGGCCCTCGTTCCGGAGTT
>DASXVK010000772.1:0-80377 GCA_036504295.1 Polyangia bacterium | reverse complement strand
GAGCAGGATGAGCAGCATGATCACGAGCTCGATGGAGATGAGCAGCGTGCCGATGCTGATGCCGGCGCGGAGCGGGATGGCGTAGGTCGGGTACGGGATGCCGCGGAGGCTGGCGAACGCCGAGCGGGAGTTCGCGAAGGTGTTGATGCGGATGCCGAACCACGCGACGAAGTAGCTGCCGCCGATGCCGACGAGGCTGAAGGCGAGGATGATGGCGACGTTGCGCCACACCTCACCGCCGTGGCCGATGGGCTTGAGCATCCCGAAGTAGACGAGGATGACGAGGCCGATGAAGCCCCAGAGGATCATGATGAACTTCCCCTGGGTGAAGAGGTACGTCTTGCAGGTCTCGTAGATGAGCTCCGAGATGTCGCGCATCGACGAGTGCACCGGCAGCTTCTTCAGGCTCTGGTAGATCCAGCCGCCGAAGGCGAGCCCCAGCAGGCACACGACGAGGCCGCCGAGCAGCAGGTTGTGCCCGGTCATGCCGAGGAAGTTACCCGTCTTCAGATCCGGGACCGCGATGTCCGCCTCGCTCGCCAGCGCCAGCCGCGGCGCGAGGAGCGCCGCGAGCATGGCGAGGCCGGCCAGGAGGCGGCAGGGGAGGGTGATCAGGGAGGACGATCGACTCATGGCTCCGCTCCTCGAAGGTGATGGGTGCAGGGCCCGCGCGGGCCCTCGTCGAGGGGGAGCGCGCGGTGGCGGGGGCTACTTGGCCCGGGCGTCCTCGGCCTGGTAGTAGGCCGACAGGATCTGCGCGACCTCGGGCCGGGCGAACTCGACCGGCAGCGGGGTGCCGGCGCCGAGCATCTCGCGGACCTTGGTCCCCGAGAGCATGACGTAGTCGTCGGGCTTGTGATCGGGCGCGTCGCGCATCATCACCACGCGGTTGAGCTTCTTCGACCAGGCGGTGTGATCGGCGTTGAAGATCTCGATGGCCAGGGCGCCCTGCGGCACTTCCTTGTCGAAGATCGTCTGCGCGTCGAACGGCCCGTAGTAGGAGCCGACGCCGGCGTGATCGCGGCCGACGATGAGGTGGGTGCAGCCGCAGTTCTGGCGGAAGACGGCGTGGAGCACCGCCTCGCGCGGGCCGGCGTAGAGCATGTCGAAGCCGTAGCCGGTGATGAGGACCGTGTCCTTCGGGAAGTAGAGCTCGACCCTCTTGCGGATCGACGCGTCGCGCACGTCGGCCGGGATGTCGCCCTTCTTGAGCTTGCCGAGGAGCATGTGGATGAGGATGCCGTCGGCCTTGACGGCGTCCTTCGCCATCCGGCACAGCTCCTCGTGGGCGCGGTGCATCGGGTTGCGGGTCTGGAAGGCGACGACCTTGTTCCAGCCCATCTTCGCCATCTCGGCGCGGATCTGGCCGGCCGTGCGGAAGGTCTCCGGGAACTCCTTGTCGAAGTAGGAGTAGTTGAGCACCTGGATCGGGCCGGAGATGCAGAAGCGGCCGACCGAGTTGAACGCCGCGACCCCGGGGTGCTTCGGGTCCTCGGTGCGGAAGATCTTCTGCGTCATCATCTTCATCTCGTCGGCGCTGAGCTCCTCGATCGCCTGCACGTCCTGGATGGCGATGACGGGGTTCCCGTCGACGTTCGGGTCCTTGAGCGCGATGCGCGCGTGGCCCTTGATGGCGCTGGCGTCGGGGACGACGTTGAGGATCGGCACCGGCCAGAAGAGCCCGGCGGCCGTCTTCATCCCCTCGCTGACGCTGAGGGCGTCGCGCTTGCCCATGAAGCCGGTGAGCGGGTTGAAGTAGCCGCTGCCCATCATCACCGCGTTCGCGGCGGCGGCGGAGCTGATGACGATCGCCGGGAGGCGCTTGGCCTCCAGGGCGAGCTTCGCGCGGAGAGCGGGGTCCTCTACGAACAGGGGGTTCAGCTTGTCGGATCCGTGTGGCTTGATCATCGTCGTCTCCTTACACGCAGCCCGTCGGCTTGGGAAGCCCCGCGACCTTGCAGGCGCCCTTCGCGGGCCCGCTGGGGAAGAGCTCGTAGATCTGCTTGAGCGGGAACCCGGTGTCCTTCACGACCTTCCGGATCATGGGCGCGATGTTGTACTTGAGATAGTACTCGCGCAGGTAGTTGACGAGCTTCCAGTGCTGCTCGGTCAGCGTCTCCACACCCTCGGTCTTCGCCAGTCCGAGCGCCACCGACTCGTTCCACTGGGCCGGATCCGCGATGAACCCGTCCTCGTCGACCTCGAGCATCGTGCCGCCAAGTTCGATTTGTCCCACGGTTCGTCTCCTTCGGCAAGCCAACCGTCAAAACTGCATAACATTCACATGCACGTCTTGACCTGTCAAGCGCAATCTAGCCGGCGCATGGCTGCGGCGGGACCCGGACCGTCGAGAGATCGGTCACGCGCGGACGCGGGCGAAGGCGGGCCAGTGGATCGAACGCCAGCTCGGCCGCGAGCTCGGCCTTGAGTGCCTCACCGACGTATGCAGCCGAATCCGAGCGGAGATAACGCGAGGCCATCTCGACGTTGCGCACCTCGGCCCCTCGGCGGATGAGGAGCCGCGCGCGCACCAGTCCGTCGCACAGCTCCGCGACGGCCTCCGGGTCGAGCCCGCGCGCGGCGGCGAGCTGCGCCGGGGTGCAGGGCGCCTCGAGCGCGTCGAAGAGCCGGAGCTCGAGCGCCGCGGCGAGCTGGCGCGCGTGCCGCAGCCCCAGGGTGATCGCGGCGAGCCCGGCCGGCGACGGCCCCGGCGCGGCCTGCTCGGCCGAGGCCGAGCGCGCGAGGTCGCGCGCCTGCGCGCCGAGCACCGCGCGGCACCCGACGACCTCGCCGACGACGAGCGTCGCGGGCGGGCGGACCCCCGCCGCTGCCGCCCGGGCCGCGATGGTCGCGAGGGTCCCCTCGACGACGCGCTCGCCGGCCCAGAAGGCGGTCTCGACGATGGCGGCCGGGGTCGTCGGCGCGCGGCCGTGGTCGACCAGGGCGCGGGCGATGTGCTCCAGGCGGTGGACGCCCATGAGCACGACCAGCGTATCGATGCGCGCGAGCGCGCCCCAGTCGACGCGGCCGTCGCCGGCGCCGTCCTTCTCGTGCCCGGTCACGACGGCGAAGCTGCAGGCGTGCTGCCGGTGCGTCACCGGGATGCCGGCCGCGGCCGGCGCCGCCAGCGCCGCCGTCACCCCCGGGATGATCTCGAACGGCACCCCGGCGCGCGCCAGCGCCTCGGCCTCCTCGCCGCCGCGGCCGAAGAGCAGCGGGTCGCCGCCCTTGAGGCGGACGACGAGGCCGCCCCGGCGCCCGAGGCGCACCAGCAGCTCGTCGATCTCTCCCTGGCGCGACTCGTGCCGCCCCGGCGCCTTGCCCACGTAGATGCGCTCGGCCTCGGGCCGGCACGCCGCCAGGAGCTCCTCCTGGACCAGCCGGTCGAAGACCACGACGTCCGCCTGTTGCAGGAGCTGCAGGCCCTTGACCGTGATGAGCTCGGGGTGGCCCGGCCCGGCGCCGACGAGAAACACCTTCCCGCCCGATTGCATGCCGCGCTCCTTCTGTCATGCATGGCGACGCCATGCAGGCTTCCACCATATCGCCCCGCGGGTGGCGAGTCAAGCGGCCACGAAGAGACGGCGGCGAGCTAAGCAAGTCACGGAAAAGACGCACTAATCAGGCGACGGGCCGAGCGCCGACCGGCGACGCTTGACAGCGGATGCATGGGGATGATATGCACGTAAACGAGCTCGTGGGTGCGCCGACCGTCAGCGGTGCCGGCGCGCGCCGGACGGGCAGAGGTGGCAGTGACGCTTGACGAGATCCTGGCCGCACGCCGGCCCCTCATCCTCCGCCGGTGGCTCGACGCCATCCTGACCCTGTATCCGGGGGAGACGGCGCGCTTCCTCAAGGACGAGCCGGACCCCTTCTCGAACCCGGTCGGCCAGATGATGCGCGAGGCGATCGCCGACCTCTACGATCGGCTGCAGACCGCGCGGCCCCCGGTGACCGACGCCTGCCCGCCGCTCGAGCGGCTCATGCGGCTGCTCGCGGTGCAGAACACCGCCGCGTCGCGGGCCGTCGGCGTCCTGCTCGCGCTCAAGGGGCTCGTCCGCGCGGAGCTGACGCCACAATGCGACGGCCCGTCGCTCTACCAGGCCCTCGTCGAGGTGGACGAGCGCGTGGACGCGATCACGCTGCTCGCCTTCGATCTCTACGTCGCCAGCCGCGAGCAGCTGGCGGACCTCAAGGTCCAGGAGTCGCGGCGCCGGACCCAGAAGCTGCTCGAGCGCCTGCAGGGCGCGGGCGATGAAAGGAAGGACGGCTGATGCGGGCCCTCCTCGCTCTCTGCGTCGTCGCGGCCCTGTGCGGGCTCGCGCTCGTGGGCGCCCGGGTGCCGGCGCTGCACGCGGTGCTCACGGTGGCGCTGCCGTACGCCGCCATCGCGCTCTTCCTCGGCGGCGTCGTGCTGCGCGTCCTGCGCTGGGCGCGGGCGCCGGTGCCCTTCCGCATCGTCACCACGTGCGGCCAGCAGCGGAGCCTGCCCTGGATCAAGGCCCAGCGGCTCGACAACCCGTCGAGCACCCTCGGCGTGGTGGGCCGGATGGCGCTCGAGGTGCTCACCTTCCGCTCGCTCTCACGCAACACCCGGATCCGCCTCGACGGCGACGGGCGCCTCGCCCACCTGGAGCGCAAGTGGCTGTGGCTCGCCGCGCTCGCGTTCCACTGGTCGCTGCTGCTCGTCCTCACGCGGCACCTGCGCTTCTTCGCCGAGCCCGTGCCCGGGCTGGTCGTGCTGCTGCAGCACGTCGACGGCTTCTTCCAGGTCGGCGTCCCCGAGGTCTTCGTCAGCACCATCGGGATCTCGCTCGGCCTCGCCTACCTCACCTACCGCCGCTTCGCGAACCCCCAGGTGCGCTACGTCTCGCTCGCCGCCGACTACTTCCCGCTCTTCCTGCTCCTCACCATCGCCGGCACCGGCATCCTGATGCGGCACTTCGCGAAGACCGACGTCGTCGCGATCAAGGAGACGGCGATCGGGCTCGTCACCTTCCATCCGCGGGCGCCGGCCAACCTGTCGGCGCTCTTCGCGGTGCACCTGACGCTCGTCAGCGTCCTCCTCGCCTACTTCCCCGCGAGCAAGCTCACGCACATGGCGGGCATCTTCCTGAGCCCGACGCGCAACCTCGCGAACACCAGCCGCGTGCGGCGCCACGAGAACCCGTGGAACCCGGCGGTGCAGACCCACCCGTACGACGAGTGGGAGCACGAGTTCCACGACAAGCTCGAGGCCGCCGGCATCCCGCTCGACCGGGACGCGGCCGCGGCGCCGGCCGCCCGGCGCGCCTCCGGAGAGTGACCCATGGCCGAGCCCAAACACACGCCGGAGCAGCTCGCGAAGGTCGCGCACCAGCCGCCCGGCGGCGACTGGCGTGCCTGCAAGCCCGAGTTCCGCAAGGGCACCTACTGCTACCCGGCGCTCGCGAAGAACCAGCAGTACCTCGGCCTGCCGAGCATCGGCGAGTGGCAGCCGGCGGACCAGGAGTGGCCGCTGCCGGCGAACTGGAAGCAGATCGTCCTCGACGGCATGGCGGATCGCCTCGAGCGCTTCCGCTCGTTCGGCCTCTTCATGGACATCTGCGTCCGCTGCGGCGCGTGCGCGGACAAGTGCCACTTCTTCATCGGCTCGGGCGACCCGAAGAACATGCCGGTGCTGCGCGCCGAGCTGCTGCGCTCGGTGTACCGCCGCTACTTCACCACGGCCGGCAAGCTCCTCGGCGGCGCCGCGGGCGCGCGCGAGCTGACGCCCGAGGTCATCAAGGAGTGGTTCTACTACTTCTACCAGTGCACCGAGTGCCGGCGCTGCTCGGTCTTCTGCCCGTACGGCATCGACACCGCCGAGATCACGATGATGGGGCGGGAGCTGCTGCAGCTCCTCGGCATCGGCATCAACTGGATCACGGAGCCCGCGGCGAACTGCTTCCGCACCGGCAACCACCTCGGCCTGGAGCCCCACACCTTCAAGGACAACATCGACTTCGCCGTCGACGAGCTCGCCGAGATCACCGGCATCAAGGTCGAGACGCCGATCAACAAGAAGGGCGCGGAGATCCTGTTCGTGATCCCGTCCGCGGACATCTTCGGCACGCCCCACTACTTCACGTTCCTCGGCTACCTCTGCCTGCTGCACGAGATCGGCCTCGACTTCACCTTCAGCGCCTACGCCTCCGAGGGGGGCAACTTCGGCCTCTTCCACTCCCACGAGATGATCAAGCGCCTCAACGCGAAGATCTACGCGGAGGCGCGGCGCCTGGGCGTGAAGTACATCATCGGCGCCGAGTGCGGCCACATGTGGCGGGTGCTCCATCAGTACATGGACACCTTGAACGGCCCGGCCGACTTCCTCGAGGTGCCCCGCTCGCCGGTGACCGGCACGGTCTTCGAGAGCGCCCGCGCGACGCGGATGATCCACCTCTCCGAGCTCACCGCGGACCTCATCCACCACGGCAAGCTCAACCTCGATCCCTCGCGCAACGACAAGTGGCGCGTCACGTATCACGACTCGTGCAACCCCGCGCGCGCGATGGGGCTCCTCGAGGAGCCGCGCGCGATCCTGCGCGCCGCCTGCAACCGCTTCCACGAGATGCCGGAGAACACGATCCGCGAGCAGACCTACTGCTGCGGCAGCGGCTCCGGGCTCGGCACCGAGGAGAACCTGGAGATGCGGCTGCGCGGCGGGCTGCCGCGGGCCAGCGCCGTGCGGCACGTGAAGCAGCAGCACGGCGTCAACCTCCTCGCCTGCATGTGCGCCATCGACAAGGCCACGCTGCCGGCGCTCATGGACTTCTGGGTCGGCGGCGTCGAGGTGGCGGGGGTGCACGAGCTGCTCGGCAACGCCCTCGTGATGAAGGGCGAGAAGGCGCGGACGGTGAACCTGCGCAACGAGCCGCTCGCCGAGGAGGGTCAGGCCGATGCATGACGCCGGCAAGATCATCGCGGGGCTGCTCCTCTTCGTCGCGGTGACGACGCTGCCCGTCTGGTACAACGCCGCGCGCGGCACCCGCGCCGCCCGGCCGGCCCTGACCGTCGGGACGACGGCGAAGGCCTGCGTCCTGCCGACCGCCGACATGCGGGCCTCCCACATGGAGCTGCTCGACGGCTGGCGCACCCGCGTCGTGCGCCGCGGCGAGCACGCCACCCGGGCGGCCGACGGCGGCGAGGTCCGGATGAGCCTCAGCGGGACCTGCCTCGGCTGCCACGCGCAGAAGACCGAGTTCTGCGACAAGTGCCACGGCTACGCGGCGGTCTCGCTCACCTGCTTCGACTGCCACGTCGTGCCCAAGGGGAGCAAGTGATGGACGCGAACAGGCGCGGGTTCCTGAAGATCGCCGGCTTCTCCGTGGTCGCGGCCGGCGGCGCCGGCTACCTGCTGCGCTCGGCCTTCGCCCAGAGCCCGGTTGCCGCCTCGCAGCCGGGCGGGCCCGCCCGGCGCGGCCGCCGCTGGGGCATGCTCGTCGACACCGGCCGCTGCAAGGCGCGGGAGGGGTGCCGCAAGTGCCGCGACGCCTGCCACGTGACCCACAACGTCCCCGAGCTCGCCGAGCCGCGCCACGAGGTCAAGTGGATCTGGACCGACTCGTACCGCCACACCTTCCCCGACGGCGAGCACGAGTTCCTGCCCCAGGAGGTGGCGGAGCGGCCGATCGCGCTCCTCTGCAACCACTGCGAGAACCCGCCGTGCGTGCGCGTCTGCCCGACGAAGGCGACCTTCAAGCGCGCCGACGGGATCGTGATGATGGACTGGCACCGCTGCATCGGCTGCCGCTACTGCGTGGTCGGCTGCCCCTACGGCGCCCGCAGCTTCAACTGGCGCGACCCGCGGCCGTTCCTGAAGGCGCAGAACCCGGACTTCCCGACGCGCGCCCGCGGCGTGGTCGAGAAGTGCAACTTCTGCGAGGAGCGCCTGGCGAAGGGCCAGCTCCCGGCGTGCGTCGCGGGCTGCCCCTCCAAGGCGCTGGTCTTCGGCGACCTCGACGAGCCCGAATCGGAGATCCGGCGCCTCCTGCGCACCACGCGCACGCTGCGGCGCAAGCCGGCCCTCGGCACCTCGCCGAAGGTCTTCTACGTCGTGTGAGGGAGCGATGATCGAGAAAGCGCTCGCCGGAGGCCGGCGGTACTGGGGGCTGGTCGCGCTGCTCGGGGCGATGGTCGCCGTCGGCTTCGTCGTCTACCTGAGGCAGCTCGACCAGGGGCTCGGCATCACCGGCCTCAGCCGCGACGTGACCTGGGGGTTCTACATCTCCCAGCTCACGTTCCTCGTCGGCGTCGCGGCCTCGGCCGTGATGGTCGTGTTGCCCCACTACCTGCACGACTACAAGGCCTTCGGGAAGATCACGGTCCTCGGGGAGCTCCTCGCCGTGGCCGCGGTCACGATGTGCATGCTCTTCGTCGTCGTCGACCTCGGCCAGCCGTCGCGGGCGTTGAACCTCTTCCGCTACCCGACGCCGAACTCGGTGCTGTTCTGGGACGCGACGGTGCTCAGCGGCTACCTGCTGCTCAACCTCGTCATCTCCTGGACCGCGCTCGCGGCCGAGCGGCGCGGCGAGCGCCCGCCGCGCTGGGTGAAGCCGCTCATCTATCTCTCGATCCCGTGGGCCTTCAGCATCCACACCGTCACCGCGTTCCTCTACAACGGCCTCTCCGGCCGGCCGTTCTGGCTGACCGCGATCCTCGCGCCGCGCTTCCTCGCGTCGGCCTTCGCCTCCGGCCCCGCGCTGCTCATCCTGCTCTGCCTCGTGCTGCGGCGCACGACGCGCTTCGACGCCGGCCGTGAGGCGATCCAGAAGCTCGCGCAGATCATGACCTACGGCATGGTCGCGAGCGTCTTCTTCGTCGGCCTCGAGCTCTTCACCGTCTTCTACAGCCAGATCCCGGAGCACATCCACCACTTCCAGTACATGTACCTCGGGCTCGACGGGAAGAGCTTCCTCGTGCCCTACATGTGGACCTCGAACGTGCTGGCGGTCCTCGCGCTCGTGCTCCTGCTCAACCCGCGGGCGCGGCGCCGGGAGGGGAGCCTCGCGGTCGGGTGCGTGGCGGTCTTCGTCTCGCTGTGGATCGAGAAGGGCCTCGGGCTGGTCGTGACCGGGTTCATCCCCTCGCCGCAGGGGACCGTGACGGAGTACGCGCCGACCGGCCCCGAGCTCCTCATCGGCCTCGGCATCTACGCGCTCGGGTTCCTCATCCTGACGGTCCTGTACAAGGTGGTCGTCGCGGTGCGGGAGAGCGCCGCGGCCTAGGGGCGGGACGGAGCGCCATGGCGATCATCACCATCTCGCGCGGGACCTTCGCCGGCGGGGAGCGCCTGGCGCAGCTCCTCAGCGCGCGCCTCGGCTACCGCGTGGTCAGCCGCGAGGCGCTGTACGAGCGCGCGCGCATCGAGTACGGCATCGTGGTCGAGGAGTTCGTCGCGCTCACGCAGGGCGCCCCGAACGTCTTCGACCGCAACCGGCGCCAGAGCCGGCGCCTGCTCGTGGCGCTCCAGGCCTGCCTCTGCGGCCTCGTCGCCGAGGACGGGGTCATCTACCACGGCCAGAGCGGCCACCTCTTCCTGCCCGGGGTCACCCACATCCTGCGCGTGCGCCTGATCGCGCCCCGCGCCCGGCGGATCGAGCTGGCGCGCGAGCGGGAGCGGCTCACGGAGGCCGAGGCCAACCACCGCATCGACCACGTCGACGCCGAGCGCGAGCGCTGGAACCTCTTCTTCTACGGGCTGCGGTGGGAGGACCCGGGGCTGTACGACGTCACCCTCAACCTCGAGCGCCTGTCGGTGGACGACGCCGCGGCGGCCGTCGCGCCGATGACGGAGCTGGCGCCGCTGCGCGCCACCGATGTGTCGCGGCGGCGGCTGCGCGACCTGCAGGTCGAGAGCCGGGTCAACGCGCGCCTCATGCTCGACCCGATCGTCGGCTCGTACGACGTGGAGGTCGAGGTGACGGGCGGGCGGGTGAAGCTCGACGGGCTCGCCTCGGAGCAGCACGTCCGCTGGGCGCTCGAGCAGGTGCGCCGGATCCCCGGCGTCGAGCACGTCGAGGCCGCGCCCCCGGTGGCGGGGCGCTGAGCGCGCATGAACCAGCCGGGGGCCACCTGCCGCGTGCTCCTCGTCGACGACGAGGTCGACTTCGCGAGCGCCCTGGCGCTGCGCCTGGCGCGCCGCGGCTTCGTGACCGACGTGGCCCACGACGGCGAGGCCGCGCTCGCCGCGGCTCGCGTGGCGCCGCCGGATGTCGTCCTCCTCGACGTCCAGCTCCCCGGGGACGACGGCGTGGCCGTGCTCGCCCGGCTCAAGCGCGAGCACCCCGCGAGCGAGATCATCCTCCTCACCGGGCACGCGAGCGCCGGCTCCGGCCTCCACGGCATGCGCCTCGGCGCCTTCGACTACGTCCTGAAGCCGGTCGCGATCGAGGAGCTGTGCGAGCGGCTGCAGGCGGCGTGGGCGCGGCGGCGGGCGCGCGCGGCGCCGGCGGCGTCGGGGTAGGACGGCGTGTCGCGCGCACGGCGCCCAGCGACGAGCATCACCCGCGTCCTCGTCCGGTCGCTGCTGCTGGTCGTGATCGTCCCGTTCCCGCCGCTCGCCTACCTCAGCCTCGCGGCCTACCGCCGCGACGTCGATCTCGTCGAGGCCGAGATCCAGGAGACGAACCGGCAGATCGCGCTGCTCGCGGGCAACTACCTCGATAGCCTGGCGGACACGGTGCCCGCCCAGGCGCCGCTCGCGGCGCTCACCGGCCCGCTCGCGCCCGCCGACGAGCAGGCCGTCGTCCGCTGGGAGGTCGTCGACGCCGCGGGGATCGTCCGTGCGTCGCAGGTCGCGCCCGCCCGGGTCGGCGCCGACGCCGGCTACCCGCGCTTCCTCGCCGCGGTCGCCGCGAGCGGCGGCCGGCCGGTGGTCTCGGGCGTGGAGCGCTGGATCCCGGCGATGTCGCCGACGGTGCTGCTGGCCGCGCCCGCGGCGCCTCCGCCGGCGGGCCCCGCGCCGCGGCTCGTGGCGGTGCTGATGCCCGAGCGGCTCCACGCGCGGCTCACCGCGCAGCTCGGCGCCCGCCTCGACCGGCGCGTCTACGTCATCGACGCGGCGGGCCGGCTCGTCTTCTACGCCGACCTCGAGCTGTCGCAGCGCGGCGAGGACCTCCGGGACAACCCGCCCGTCCGGCGTTACCTCGAGCACGGGGCGGGACCGCTGCGCTACGCCAGCGTCGTGAGCGGGAAGGAGCGGCTCGCCTTCGTCCACCGCAGCGCTGGCTTCGGCTGGGGCATCGTCGTGAGCACCGACATCGGCGCGCGCGTCCTCGAGGTCCGGGGGCGCTACCTCGCGCTGCTGTGGTCGATCCTCTTCGCGCTCGTCGCCGCGCTCGGCATCCTGTGGTGGACCAGCCGGCGCCTCACCGTGCCGCTGCTGCGCATCCGTGACGCCCTCGGCCGCGTCCCCGCCCACGCGCCGCTCGACCTGCCGCCGTCGGCGCTCACGGTGGCCGAGTACGCCGGTTTGGTGGAGGCGTTCAACGAGCTGTCGGCCCGGCTCGCGACCACGGAGGCCGAGCTCGTCATGGCCGAGAAGGTCGCGCTGCTCGGTCAGCTCGCGTCGGGCATCGCGCACGAGGTGGGCACGCCGCTCAACGTGATGTCGGGCTACGCCCAGTACCTCAAGCGCCGCCTGCCCGACGCCGACGCCCAGGCCACCCTCGACAAGATCGTTGGCCAGGCCGAGCGCCTCGCCGAGCTGATCCGGCGCGTGCTGGACTTCGCGCGCCCGGCGCCCGCCCAGCGCCAGGCGGTGGACCTGGGCCAGGTCGTCGAGCAGGCGCTGGAGCTCTGCGCCGGTGCCCTCCGCGGCCTGCGCGTGGCGACCACGCTCGCGCCCGACGCCCCACCGGTGTCCGGCAACGCGCAGCTCCTCGAGCACGCCGTCGCCAACCTGGTGCTCAACGCGGCGGACGCCTGCCGCTGCGCGCCGGGCGGTGGCGTCATCAGCGTCGCCACGGTGCGCGAGCCCGGCCCCGCCGGCGGCGGCGCCGGATGGCTCGCGTGCTCGGTCACCGACGACGGCTGCGGCATCCGGCCGGAGCACCTCGGCAGGATCTTCCAGCCGTTCTTCACGACGAAGGCCCAGGGTCAGGGCACCGGCCTGGGGCTGGCGCTGGTGGACCGCATCGTGCGCCAGCACGGCGGCCGCGCCGACGTCCACAGCGCGCCGGGGGTCGGGACGGTGTTCACGCTCCGGCTGCCGTGCGCCCCCGCCGCGGCGGGCCCCGCACAAAGGCTGGCCGATGCCGACTGACCCGGTGGCGGCCGCCCCGGCGGACGCGCGCGATCTCACGGTGCTCGTGGCCGAGGACGACGACGAGATGCGCGAGCTGTGCCGCCGCGTGCTCGACGACGCGGGCTATCGCGTGATCGGCGCGCGCGACGGGACCGAGGCGCTGGCGCGGCTCGCCGACTCGGCCGTCGACCTCATCGTGACCGACGTCCGCATGCCCGGGCCGGACGGCCTCGACATCCTGCGCCGGGCCATGGCGCAGTCCGTGCGCCAGCCGGTCATCCTGATGACCGCCTTCGGCACCATCGAGGCGGCGGTCGAGGCCATGCGCCAGGGCGCCCACTACTACATCACCAAGCCCTTCGACATCGACGACCTCGTCGCGATCGTCGGCAGCGCGGCCGAGCAGGTCCGCCAGCTCCGGGCGGTGCAGGGCAGCCCGCGCGACGACTCGTTCTTCCCCATCGTGTTCCGCAGCGCGCCGATGCGGGACCTGCTGCGGGTCGCGCGCGACGTCGCGGAGAGCCAGGCCTCGGTGCTCATCACCGGCAGCTCCGGCACGGGCAAGGAGGTGCTCGCCCGCGCGATGCACGGCATGAGCCCGCGCCGCGAGCGGCCGTTCGTGCCGCTCGATTGCAGCGCCATCCCCGAGACGCTCATCGAGAGCGAGCTCTTCGGCCACGCCCGGGGCGCGTTCACGGACGCCGTCGCGGACAAGCGCGGCATCATCGAGCAGGCCGACGGCGGCACGCTGTTCCTGGACGAGATCGGCAACCTGGCGCTCGCGGTGCAGGCGAAGCTCCTGCGGTTCCTGCAGGAGCGAGTGCTGCGCCGCATCGGCGAAGGGGCCGAGCGGCCCGTCAACGTGCGCGTGGTCTCGGCGACGAACCAGGACCTGCGCGGCCTGGTGCGGAGGGGCGCGTTCCGCGAGGACCTGTACTACCGCCTGGCGGTGATCCCGCTGTCGATCCCCGACCTCAGGGAGCGACGCGAGGACATCGCGCCGCTCGTGTACCACTTCATCCGCAAGTTCAACTCCGAGTACCGCGTCGACGGCATCCGGCCCGACGCGCTCGAGCTGCTCGTGGGCTACGCCTGGCCCGGCAACGTGCGACAGCTCGAGAACGCCATCGAGCGCGCCGTCATCCTGCGCAAGGCGGGCCTCATCCTCGCCCGCGACCTCCCGGAAGAGATCGCCCAGCCGCGCGGCCCGCAGCGCGCCGCCGGCATCTCCCTCGAGGAGATGGAGCAGCGCTACATCCAGGACCTGCTCCAGGAGTGCCGCGGCAACCAGTCACAGGTCGCGCGCATCCTCGGCATCAACCGCCGCACCCTCTACCGCAAGCTGCGCAAGCTCGAGGTCGACTGAGGCGACGAGCCTGACCGGGCTCGGTGGGACAAAGCGTCCCACCTCCGAGGGCGCGTGCCCAGGTGCTTGGATCCGCGGCGGTATTCGTATATGCATAGAAGCAAAGGGCAGGGGGTGAGGCATTCTGTCCCACGCGGGGCTGCGCCCCACGTCCGCGACGCGTGCGGATCCGGCGGGATGTGCGTCGAGCGGCGCGGCACACGTCTTGCTCCTCCCGGCGGCGGTGGCCCGCGATCCCCAGAGCAGCAGCCCCGCGCCCCGGGTCCTCGTCGCCTCGCGTGACCCGGCCGCGGCGGCCGCCCTGCTCGAGCTCCTCGCCGAGGCCGGCATGGCGGCCCACCGGGTCGAGCCGGCGGGGCTGGCCCCGGTCGCCGGCGCGGCGTCCGAGCGGCCCGCGACCGACCTCGGCGCCTTCGACGTCGTGCTGATTGACTCGCCCGACCTGGGCGAGGCGGAGTGGACCCTGGTCGCGCGGGTCCGCGCGCGCTCCCCGATGATGGAGATCGTGATCATCGCCGCGGACGGCGCCGTCGACAACGCGGTGCTCGCGGTGCGCACCGGCGTCTTCGCGGTGCTGCCGTCCCCCGTCACGCGCGAGCAGCTCAGGACCGCCGTCGCCGGCGCCCACCGGCGCAAGCGGCGCGGTGAGCAGCGGATAGCGGCCCTCAATGGGGCCGGGAGCCGAACGAGATGACCCTCCGTAGCCTCTGCCTCCTCGTCGTGAGCCTGCTCGCGGCCGGCCCGGCCCGCGCGCAGGCGCCGGGGGCCCCTACCCTGGCCATCGGGTCCGAGAAGCCGGGCCAGAGCCTCGCCGCGATCTACTCGGACGGCTTCGTGCTCCGCAGCGTCGACCAGAAGAACGAGCTGCGGATCGCCGCGAGCGCGCAGCTCGACGGCCGGTACTACCCCGGCACCACCGGCGCGCCCGACTCCTTCGACATCCGGCGCGCGCGCCTCGACCTCGGGGCCAAGCTCCTCGGCTTCGTGGACATCCGCATCCAGGCGGCGCTGGAGGACACCCCCTACCTGCGCAACGCGTTCGTCGACTTCGCCATCCACCGCGCGTTCCATCTGCGCGTCGGCCAGATGAAGGTGCCCTTCTCGACGCAGTGGCTGACCCTCGACAACCAGGTGGACTTCATGGAGCGCTCCACCGCCGAGCCGCTGTACCCGTTCCTGGACCGCGGCGCCATGGTGTGGGGCGCGCTCGCCGGCGACCGGATCGTCTACAACCTCGGCGTCTACGACGGCGTCGGCGTCGACGCGGACGCCGCGAAGGGCGACATCGACCACCGCAAGGAGGTCGCCTACCGCCTCTTCGTGCAGCCCTTCCGCCGGATCGGGCCGCGCTGGATCCAGGGCCTCTACCTCGTCGGCCAGGGCACCTGGAACGGCATGTCGGTGCCGACGAGGCGCTTCGAGACGCGCGGCCTGGTCGCGCCGGATCTCGAGTCGCTGGTGTTCCGCTGGCGGACCGAGCAGGTCCTCGGCACCAACGGCCGCAACGTCGACCAGATCGCGGCCACCGTGAGCTCGCAGAAGCGCTGGGGCGCGGAGCTGCACTACCTCCTGGGCCCGCTGACGCTGAGCGCCGAGTGGGTGATGGTGAGCTACGACGACGTCACCATCTATCACGACCTCCTGCAGGGCTCGACGCGGCTCAAGCACGACCTGGTCTCGGGCCCGGTCGACGGGACGATCCACAACGTCTCCGCCTTCGTGAGCGTCTTCGTGACGGGAGAGCGGAAGTACATCGACAACTTCGGCTGGCGGCAGCCCACGCCGCTGCGCCAGGTCGCGCGCGGCGAGCGGGGCTACGGCGCGTGGGAGGTCCTCGCCCGCGTGTCGCGCACGTGGGTGCCGGAGAAGTATCACGCCGGCTTCTTTGACGCGCAGAAGGTGAAGGGCTACGCGGTCGCCGACGCCACCGGGATCAAGGGGCCGCTGCCCGCCGAGGGCGCGTCGGTCAACGCGGCGGTGCTCGACGGCGCCAAGCTCATGTACGAGCTGACCCTGGGCGTGAACTGGACGCTCAACTACCACTGCCGGGTGATGCTGGACTACGGCTATCTCCTCGCGCCGCACTACAGCTACGACCCGGCGACCAGCACCGGATCGGCGGGCATCGTCTCCGGCGGGAACTCGGAGAACGCCGACATCACGACCAAGAACCGGAACGTGAAGTCGGAGCACGAGGTCGGGCTCCGCTTCATCTTCCGCATCTAGGAGGGCGGCATGCGCAGCATCGCGAGACGAGGCTGGGGGACCATCGGCACGCTGCTCCTGGCGGCCGCCATCGTCGCGGCTCCGGCCCTGTGCTGGGCCGGCGGCGGCGAGAAAGCGACGCCGCTCGAGAACGTGGCCGACACGCGCGCGATGAGCCCGGGGTTCCTGAAGTTCATGGCGGACACGTACAACGCCAACCTGTGGCTCTTCGGGCTCTACGTCGTGGTGATCATGGCCTGCATGGGGGCCATCCTCGGCTTCGGCGTGGACAAGCTCCTGTCGTTCACCGGCATCGGCCTCGGCAAGATCGAGCACCACGAGTAAGGGGGGCGCATGGACGTCTTCAACATCTACTTGCCCATCGCGGGCCTGCACTTCAACGTGCTCGTCCTGCTCCTCATCGGCTTCACCGTCGGGGTGTGCGGCGGCTTCTTCGGCATCGGCGGGGCCTGGATCGTCACGCCGGCGCTGAACATCTTCGGCTTCCCGATGGCCTACGCCATCGGCACGGATCTGGCGCACATCGGCGGCAAGTCGATCGTCTCGACCATCCGCCACGGCCGCTTCGGCAACGTCGACGTGAAGCTCGGCATCTCCATGATCCTCGGCACGACCCTCGGCATGGAGATCGGCGCCAGGGTGGTCATGCTCCTCGAGCGGCACGGGCTGGCCGGCCCCGTGATCCGCAAGATGTACATCGTCTTCCTCGGCCTGATCGGCACGCTGGTGCTCTACGACTACATCAAGCACACGCTCGCGGAGCGGCGCCGCAGCCCGGGGGACGCGCCCAAGGCCGCCGGCGTCAACCTCGCCGCCCGCCTGCACCGGATCCGGATCCCGCCGATGATCCACTTCGAGGCGGCGGGGATCACGTGCTCGCTGTGGCTCCCGCTGCTCGTCGGGATGTTCACCGGCGTCGTCGCGAGCGTGCTCGGTGTGGGCGGCGGGTTCATCCGCATGCCGGCGCTCGTCTACCTCGTCGGCTGCCCGACGGCGGTCGCGGTCGGCACCGACCTCTTCGAGGTGATGGTGACCGGCGCCTACGGCGCCTTCACCTACGGCGTCAAGGGCCGCGTCGAGTTCGTCGCCGCGATGTGGATGCTGGGCGGGGCGGCCATCGGTGCGCAGATCGGCACCGTCGCGGTGAAGTACGTGCGCGGCTACAGCATCCGCCTGCTCTTCAGCGTGACGATCTACCTCGCGTGCCTCTCGGTCCTGCTCAAGCAGCTCAAGCTGGAGCGGGCGGCCTCGGTCCTCATCCTCGTCGCCGCCGTCGCCATCTCGCTCGTCATCGTGATGTGGCTCGTGCGCGGCATGACGCGCGAGCTCGCCGAGCGCAGGGCGGTGCGGGCCGTGAACACGGAGGAGAAGCAGCGGAGGGTCGGACCATGAGGCCGGCGCGCATGCTCGGCTGGGCGCTCGCGCTCGCGGCGCTCGTCGGTGTCGTGGGGTGCTACAGCGACGTGAAGGTGGTGCAGGGGGCGGTCACCAGCGTCGAGCCCGACGGGAGCGGGCTGGTGCTGCGGGACGAGCGGCCGCCCAACGCCGCCGCCAGCTACCGGCTCGTGGAGCGGGCCACCGTGGCGCCAGGCGACGCCGTGCGCGTCGCGTACCGCGACCGCGGCGAGGGCCGGGTGGTGGTGCGGCTGATGAACCTCACGCGGCACAAGGCGAAGAACAAGAGCGACAAGGAGTAGGCGCGGGGGCGACCGGCGTTGGCGGCGGCGGCGCGCCGGCCGGCCCCTCATGGCGGCGCGGCGGCGCTGGCGCGACTCAGTCGAGGGCGCCGCGCGGCCGCTCGGTGAGCCCGATCAGCCCGTGCCGCCGCCACGCCGTCGCCAGCAGCCACGTCCGTGCCGCACGCACCGGGGGGGGCTCCCCGGGTTGCGGCAGCGCCCACGCTGGCCGCGGCCCCTTCCACCCGTCGAACCAGAGCGCGGACGAGCATGGGTCCAGGCCCTGGGCGCCGCGCACGCCCTTGCGCCAGTTTTGAAGCACGTAGACCAAGACATTGCGGACCTCGCGCGGCGTCTTGAGCGCTCGCACGTGGTAGCGATCGGCCCACACCCGTCCAGCGCGACCGAGCGCGCGATTGATCGCCCGGGCGCAACGGATGACGAGGCCCCGCATGCCGCGCATGAGGGCCTCGCGATCGTGCGCCTCGATGATGAGGTGCAGGTGATCGCCCTGGACGCTGAACTCGACGACGCGGAACTCCGGCCTCGAGGCAGCCGCGATGGCGGCCTCGACGGCGGGGTAGACGGGGCAGTCGCGGAGCGAGCCGAGGTCGCGTAGGGCGCGGATGGTCGCGTGCACCGGGTGGCCGTGGTAGTGGCGCGGTCGCGCGAGGTGCGGGGTGCCCGCGCGCTCGCCGGTGGGCCTGCGGCCGGCGCCGGGGCGGGCGCCGCCCCACCCGGAGGTGCGGGCGAGGGAGAGCTGGGTGGCGCGGGCGCGGGCGGTCATGGCGGTGGCACTCGAAACGGCTATAAAAGTAGTGCAGGTCGCCCGAGGTCAGTCGTCAAGGGGCAAAACAGCGAACGCGCGGGCGCGGCAGCGGCAGGCTTGGACACGGCGCGCGGGATGGCGGAGAATCGCCTTATGGGGACCGTGGTGACGCGCGCGCGTGCGTGGCGGCTCGGGCAAGCCGCCTGGCTCGCGGCGGCGCTGCTCCTGGCCTCGTGCGGCGGCGCGCGCCCGCGCCCGGCCGCCGGTCCCGTTCCGGGCGGGCGTGCCGGCGCCCCCGTCGCGGCGCCCGCGGCGCCCGCGGCCGCGGCACCCGCGTCCTCGGCCGCCGGGTCGTACGCGGTCACCTACGCCTTCACGTACGAGAGCTCCTGCTCGCGGTCGTGGGACGTGACGACCTGGCAGGGGCGGATCGGGCTCGCGCTCGACGCCGGCGGTGGCGCGGTGCTCCAGGTCACTGTCGCCAGTCGCAGCGTCTACCCGGGCGGCACCAATCGGCGCCCCGAGGAGGCCTGCCGCTGGGCCGGCACGTACCGGTCCGACGGTGATCGCCTGCGCGTGCGCCTCGCGCCGGAGCCCTTTGCGCCGGGTGCCTCGCCGCACTACGCCTGCCTCGGTGATGACGCGCCCCGGGCGCCGCGGACGCTGCAGCCACTGACGCTGACCTGTGATCCGGTCACGGTCGACGGCTTCGCTGCGGTCGCGTGCGCGGGCGAGGCGCGGCTCCCTTGGATCATGCGCAACCTCGTGGCAGCGCCCGGGGCCGCGCGCGGGCCGGAGCGCTTCCTGTTCGGCGCGCGCGAGGAGCTGCACGTGACCGTCAGCGACGGCGACGCGCTCGTGGGACGACAGTGGGGCGTCCGGCGGGGCGACCGCTGACGGTTGACCGCGCGGCGCCTTGACGCGTCCTGCGTCGACTGCCATCGTCTTCTTCAGGGCCATGCTCGACCTGTACGACGAGGCCAAGGCGCTGATCACGGGGCTGGAGGCGCGGGGCCTCGCGTACGCCCTCTGTGGGGGCCTCGCCATGGCGGTCCACGGCGTGCCGCGCGCCACGGTCGACATCGACCTGCTCATCCCCGCCGCCGCATTCGAGGCCGTCAGGAAGCTCGCCCGCGAGCTAGGCTACGCCTTCGACGCCCTCCCGATGAGCTTCGCCGGTGGCGCCGTCGAGATCCGGCGGGTCTCCAAGCCCGACCCGGAGTCGGGCGACGTGCTGACGCTGGACCTGCTGCTCGTCACGCCCCGCATCGAGTCGATCTGGCAGCAGCGTGAGCAGGTGCAGTGGGAGGAGGGGGCGCTGTGGGTCGTGTCGCGGGCCGGCCTGATCGGGCTCAAGTCGCTGCGCGGCAGCGGCACCGACCAGGACGACATCGCGAAGCTGCGGGAGCCGCCCGATGAGCGTTGACATGTCGCCCCGCGCCGTGACGACGCGGCTGCGGCGCGTGTCGCAGCTCCGGCGACTCTGCCTGTCGCTCGGGCGCGCCGGCGCGCGTGCGGCCCGGGCGGCGGCGCATGAGGCGGCGCCGGCGACCGGAGCGGAACCGGGCCCCGCGGTCGCCGGGCCCGCCGGGGAGCCTCAGCGGCGCGAGTGAGCCATGGCCGCCGATGGGACCAATTCGCGCGGGGGGCCCGTTCTGATGAGGATGTCTCGCTGATGATCTGATTTGTCGCGGTCGCTCTCAGCACGATCATCATCCTTGCTCTGGTGATGCGCGATCGGAGGCGGCGCACGGATCCGCAGGCATCGCCTACGCCGACGCTGGTCCTGCTCCTCGCATCCGAGCGGAAGCTGGACCGTCGCGAGCTCGAAGCCGCCGCCGAGCGCGCCTACGGTTCGCACTTCCCGGGTGGCGATGACGCGCAGGAGTTCGTCACTGGTGACAATCCCTTCGTGGTCAAGGTGAGCGGACATCTTGTCCTCGTGACGAGCGCGCCGAATCCCGTCGTCGATGCTCCGCAGGAGTTCGCGCAGGCGCTCGCCGATCCTGCCCTGCGCCGCCGCTTCGGGGAGCACCGCGCCGTGCTCTCGTTCATCTGCATGCACACGCCGGCGAAGGACGAGCGGGCGACCTATACCCATATGGCAAAGCTCGTCGCGGAGCTCGTGGAGGACGCGCTCCTCCTCTACGTCGAAGAGTTCAGGGGTCTCGTCGAGGTGACGAGCGGCCTCGCCGCGCGCCTCCGCACCGAGGATGTGGTCGCCGCGGTGCCAGAGGCGTTCGAACCGCCAAAGACGGTGGCTCTGTAGGCCCCCGCCTACGTGAACGCCTCCCAGCTCCCCGCCAGGAACGCGGCCACGAACTCGTCGACGAGCGCGTCGCTGTCCATCAGCATGTCGAGCTGGCGGGCGCAGAGGGTGAGGCGGCCCATCGTCGTGAGGGTGCGCTCGATGAGCTCGCGCTCGTACTTCTGGAGCCGCCCGGTCACGAGGTCGCGGCGGAGCTGCACGGCGAAGCCGAGGTGCCGGAGGACGCCGGCGACGAACGACGCGCGGCGCGAGCGCCGGTCCTCGTCCGCGGCGCCGCCGACGAAGCGGAAGTGGACGTAGTTCTTGTTGAGGGAGCGGCCGCAGTAGGTGTCGACGGTGGAGAAGTGGTAGCCGGCGCGGGTGCTGAAGTTGAGATAGGTGTCCGAAGCCATGGCGAAGCTGCGCCGGCCGAGGCTGTGCTTCGAGGGGGGCGGCTCGATCATGCTCCGCCCGAGCACCGACAGGAACCCGCGCGCGCTCACCGGCCGCGGGCGGTCCCAGCGGATGCCCGGCTCGAGCAGCCCGGCGGTGAAGGCGCGCAGCGGTGACGACGCGAGGTCCGCGGGCGTGACGGCCGCGCGGCCCGCGGCGGCCGGCGTGAGCGCCCCGCCGAGGTCGAAGACGTAGACGTCGATGGGGAGGTGCGCCTCGAGGTGCACGGCCCGCGCCTCGTCGGCGTGCGCCACGTCGTCGCCGATGTGGAACATCTCGGCGAAGGTCTTCTCGTGCGCGAAGCGCGTCACGTCGTGCAGCGAGGTGCAGGCCGCGGGCTGAAAGCCCGGCGACTCGGGCTCGGTCAGGTGCAGGGGGCAGAGGTGCGGCGCCAGGCGCTCGAGCGTCTCCGCCGCCGGCGTGCCCCGCGCGTGCGGGCGGCGCCGCGGGGCGGGCTCGAGGAGCGCCGCGACGCGGCCGGCGAGCACCAGGCCGCGGGTGGCGTCGACGGTCACCTCGGCGCCGCCGGCGAGCCGCGCCGCCGCGGCCGCGCCCACGATCGTGGGCACGCCCAGCTCGCGGGCGATGATCGCCATGTGCCCGGTGCGGCCGCCCACCTCGGTGACGATGGCCTGCACCCGCGGCATGACGCGGGCGAAGCGCGGCGACGAGTGCTGCGCCACCAGGACCGCGCCCGCCGGCACCGCGTCGAGGTCGACCTCGCCCTCGACCCGCACGACGACGCCCGCGCCCACGCCGGGGCACGCGGTGACGCCGCCCTCGACCAGGAGCGCGTGCTCGGCCAGGACCGACGGCGGCAGCGGGACGCTCGCCTCGGGCTCGACGCAGGCGAGGGGACGCGTCTGCAGCACGAAGAGGCGGCCCTCGCGGTCGAGCGCCCACTCGACGTCCTGGGGCGCGCCGAAGTGCTCCTCGAGCGTGCGGGCGAGCCGGCACAGGATGACGAGGTGCTCGTCGTCGACGCAGGCCGAGGCGTGCCGGGTGACGGGGAGCGCGACGGCGTGCAGGCCGCCTGGCGGAGCCGCGGCCAGCATGTGGGAGCGCGGCGCCAGCGCGTGGCTCACCACCCGCGGCGCCGGGCCCTGGGCGAGCACGAAGTGGTCCGGCGCGATGGTGCCGTCGGCGGCGCCGGCGCCCTGCCCGGGCACCGCCTCGACGAGCACGTGCGGCGCGTCGGGCCGGGTCGGGTCGCGCGTGAACATCACGCCGCCGGCCACGGCGTCGACCATCTCGATGCAGCCCACCGCCATGCGCGCGGCGTCCTCGCCGAGGCCGCGTTCGCGGCGGTAGGCCAGGGCCCCGGGGCTGTAGAGGCTGGCGAAGACGGCGAGCACGGCGGCCGGGACCGCCGGCGCCGCCACGTTGAGCAGCGTCTGGTACTGCCCGGCGCAGCTCGACCGGCCGTCCTCGCCGATCGCCGATGAGCGCACCGCCAGCCGCAGGGGGCCGCCGGCGCGAGCCGCGGCGGCGCCCACCGCGCGCTCGAGCTCGTCCAGGAGGTCGGGGGGCAGCTCCGCCTCGCGGATGAGGCCCTGGATCGCGGCGCTCGCGGTGGCGAGGTCGAGGTCCGCGCCGGCCCCGAGCCGCCCCGCCGTGAGATAGGCCGCGATGCGCCCGCCGAGGCCGTTGTGGGCGACGAAGCGGTCGAAGGCGGCGGCGGTGACGACGAAGCCGTCGGGCACCGGGAGGCCGAGGCGGTTGCGGACCTCGCCGAGGTTGGCCATCTTCCCGCCGAGGCGGCCGCCAGCGTCCCGGGTCACGGCCGCGAGCGGGAGCACCAGCGGCCCGCCGCGGGGCGCCGGCGCCGGCGCGAGCGCCGCCGTGATCTCGCGGTGCACGCGGTCGAGCGCGTCGTAGAGGCCGCGGTAGCGGTCCTCGGAGATCAGGTTGAGGTTCTTCACCATCACGAACGCGGCCAGCAGGGCCGCGTCGACCTGCGCCGGGACGGCCGCCGCCCCGGCCCGCGGCTCGCCGGCGAGGACGTCCTCGATCGCCGCGATGATCTCGAGCGCCTGATCGTTGGCCGTGAGCAGCTCACGGAAGTAGCTGTACTTGAGCGTGAACGGCACCTGGGCGCGCGGCGGCGGCGCGTCCGTCGGGCGCCCCGAGGGCGCGTCGCGGCCGTGCAGCCAGTCGACCAGGCGTCCCATCGGCGCTAGCGCTCCCTCGCATGATTCGTGCGCCAAGCTGTGGGCCAGCACGAGTGGGCAGTTGCGGAGGCCGAAGGCCGAGCCGGCCGGGAGTCCGGCCGCCGGGGTGTGGGGACCCCGACGGCTTTGCCGGCGGGGCGAGGGGGCGGAGCCCCCTCGTGGGATCGACTAGTGCCGCCGACGACGGGGCACAACGCCTGATCGCGCACCAGAGCGAGCGTCAGCATGGCTCGTCGATCCTGCGCCGCGGCACTAGGGCCGCCGCACCGCCCGCCACACGGTCTCGAGCAGGTCGTCGAGCTCGACGGGCTTGAGCAGGTACTCGAAGGCGCCGAGCTCCATGCCCTGCACGCCGAGCTCGATGGAGGCGTGGCCCGTGAGCAGCACCACCCGCAGCTCCGGCCAGTCGCGCCGCACGCGCCGCAGCAGCTCGAGTCCGTCCATCCCCGGCATGCGGACGTCCACGACGGCGCAGTCGTACGACGCCGCGCGGAGGGTGGCGAGCGCCGCCTCGCCGCTCGTCGCCGTCGTGCAGCTGATCCCGCGGCGCACGAGCCGCGCCGCCGTCGGCTCGAGGAAGTCCGGCTCATCGTCGACGAGGAGTACGCGCAACGTCCCCACGGCTCACCTCACTCCCGGGCGTCAGTCCCCGGGGATCTCGGGCGGGAACCACAGCGTGAACGTCGTGCCCTGCCCGAGCCTGCTGCTGACGCTGATGTGCCCGCGCAGGCTGCGCATGACGTCCTGGCAGATCGCCAGGCCGAGCCCGCCGTGGCTCTTCGCCCCGTGCTTCGTCGAGAAGAAGGGCTCGAAGACGCGGCCGACGTCGGCGTCCGGGATGCCCGGGCCGTTGTCCTGGATGCGGACCTGGACGCCACCCTTGGCCGGGGCGACGTGGAGGTGCACCTCGCCGGACTCGCCGATCGCGTCGAAGGCGTTGTTGATGAGGTTCAGGAACACCTGCTGCATCTGCGCGAGGCTGCTGCGGACGATGGGCGCCTGCGGCTCGAAGTGGCGCACCACGGCGATGCCGGAGCCGCCGCCGGCCTGCTCGACGAAGCCGAGGGTCTCCTCGAGCGCGGCGGCCACGTCCACGGGCTCCAGGCTCGGGCCCACGCGGCGCGAGAACCCGAGCAGGCCGTGCGTCACCTTGCGCCCGCGCTGGACCTGGGCGGCGATCTTGCCCAGGCGCTCGCGGAAGTCCGCCGCCTCCGGGAGCGCCACGCCGTCGCCGAGCGCGTCGGTGAGCACGCCGACCTGGGCGTCGATGATGGCGAGGGGGTTGTTGATCTCGTGCGCCACCGAGGCCGCCATCCGGCCGATCGCCGCCATCTTCTGGCTCTGCGCCGCGGACTCGAGCAGCGTGCCGCGCTCCGCCTCCAGGTCGCGGATCTGGCGCAGCCGGTGGCGCGCGACGAGGTACGAGAGCAAGGGCAGGGCGAGGAGCATCAGCGCCGGCACCCACGCGATGGCCGGCTGAGCGCGCACGAGGCTGGCGGGCCCCGGGGTGGGCTGGCGGGCGACGATGACCCAGCTCTCGCCGCGCAGCCACGCGGTGGCGACGTACTCCGCGCGGCCGCCCCGGCTCGCCGGTGCGACCCGCACGCCGGAGTGCAGCGGCACCGGGCCGAGGTCGGCCCGCTCCATCAGGCGGTGGTCGGCGGAGTACTTGGTCTGGTACTCGCCCCGGCGGTTGAGGACGAAGACGTCGGCCCCCGACTCGAGCCCGCCCTCGCGCACGAGCGCCGACAGCAGATCGGTGTCGATGGTGGCCCGCAGGATGGTGGACCTCCCCTCCTCGCGCTTCTTCACCGCCAGGACCATGTGCGGGAAGCGCCGGAAGCCGAGGAACACGTCGCTCGCGTAGCGCCCGTGGACCATCACCTCGTGGAACCACGGCGAGTCGCGGTAGTCCTGGCCGGCGAGATCGTAGGGGCCGACGTAGACGATGTGCCGCCCGTCGGCGCCGAAGAGGCCGAGGTCGATGATGCCGCCGCGGTCGCGCTGCAGCTCCCGCCGGACGCCCTCGAGCACCGCCGGGCGTCCGAGCTCCGCCGCCGGGACGGCCGCCGCGCACAGCTCGAGCTGGCGGAGCTTCTCCTCGAGGAAGAGGTCGACCGTCGCCTTGCGGTTCTTCACCATCGACTCGAGCGCGGCGCGGGTGCGGGCGTCGATCTCGCGCTGGAACGTGACGACGCTCGCGGCGGCCATGGCGACGATCGGCACGAGCCCGACGCAGAGGAGCACCGTCAGCATCTGCCGCCGCAGCCGGCGGTAGGGGCGCCGCGCGTCAGGCATGCGTCCCCCGGCCGTAGCCGTAGTCCCCGCGCTCGAACGCCTGCACGTACTCGAGCGCCACGGCGTCGGCGGTGAGGGCCATGTCGAGGTGGTTGACGAACTCGATCAGCATGCCGACGAGCCGGACCTTCTCCTCGAGGGCGGCGGCGGCGAGGCGGCGGATGCGGGCGTTGACGAGGTCGACCTTGCGGTCCGTCTCGAAGCCGTGCTGCACCAGCAGCCGCTCGAGGACGAGCGCGCGCCGGCTGCGCTGATCGACCCCGGTCGAGCCGCCGACGAAGCGGAAGCTGAGGTAGCTCGCGTCCGGCTGGTCGTCGATGCGGGCGTCGACCGTGGCGAAGTGGTACCCGATGCGGGAGTTCAGGCTGAGGTACTCGCGGGTGATGAACGCGTACGAGGGCTCGCCGAGCTCGCGCACGCGCGCGTCCTCGTCGAACCCGAAGCTCACCACGGAGGACATGAACCCGCGCCGCGACACGGGGCGCGCGGCGCGGCCCGCCAGGCGGGGATCGGTCATGCCCCGCCACAGCGCCACCATCGGCCGGGACGTGACGTCCTCGATGGTGACCTCGCCCCCATCGGCGCCGGCGCCGTCGCGCAGGCCCCCGCCGAGGTCGATGACGCGGCAGTCGATCGGGCAGCCGGAGCGCAGCCGCCGCGCGGCGCCGTCGCGCCGGAGCGCCTGGTCGCCGGTCTCGAACATGGCCTCGATGGTCGCCTGGTGGCAGTAGCGGATGAGGTCGTGGAGGGTGCGGCACCGGCGCGCCGAGAAGCCGCTCGCGAGGCGGTGTCGCAGGGTGAGCGGGACGATGAGATCCGCGACGGCGGCGAGCCGGGCGCGGGGCGCCGCGGGCGCTGGCGGCGGCGCCGCGCCCAGCACCTCCGCGCGCCGGCCCTCGTAGACGACGCCGGCGTCGGCGTCGACGGTCACCTCGACGCCCGGGCGCAGCGCGGCCATGGCGCGGCGCGTGCCGAGGAGCGCCGGGACGCGGAGCTCGCGGGCCACGACCGCGAGGTGGCTGGTGGCCTCGCCGAGGTCGGCGACGAGCGCGGCGGCGCGCGGCAGCACGACCGCGAGCCGCGGGCTGGCGTCCCGGGCGACGACGACCGCCCCGGGCGGGCAGCGCACCAGGTCGAGGTCGGACTCGATGCGGACCACCCGGCCGCTCGCGGCCCCGCCGCAGGCGCGACAGCCGCCGGCGACCAGCACCGGGACCCCTGCGGCGCGCGGGCGCCGGCGCGCGGCGTCGGCCTCCGCGCGGTGCTGCGGGCGCACCTGCAGCACCGCCAGCTCGCCCGCGGGCCCGAGCGCCCACTCGACGTCGACCGGGGCGCCGAGCGCCGCCTCGAGGCGCCAGCCGGCCTCCGCGACGCGGAGCGCCTCGGCCTCGGACAGCACCGGCCCCGCCGCGCGCTCGAGGGGACGGCGCTCGGTGCCCTCCCGCTCGCCGCACCGCACCCAGCTCGACTGCACGGCGGAGACGCGCCCGACCAGCGTCCGCGCGCCCGGGTCCAGCATCGACGTCTCGGGCGCCGTGGAGCCGTCGACCGCGGCGATGCCGAGCCCGTGCACCGCGTGGACGAGGGTGCGCCTCCCGACCGGCGTCGGCCACGACGTGTAGAGCACGCCGGCGGCGCGGGCGTCCACCATCGCGAGGACGCAGCAGCACATCGCGATCTCGCCGTCCTCGTAGCCGCGCACGTGGCGGTACGTGAGCGCCTCCGGCGCATACTTGCTCGCGACCACGCCCTTGTACGCCTCGGCGACGCGCTCCCGGGGGACGTTGAGGAACGAGCGGTACTGGCCGGCGAAGGAGAGGTCGGGGCCGCCCTCCTGCACCGCGCTGGAGCGCACGGCGAGGCGCAGCGCCGGCGGGCCGGGCAGGCCGGCCGCGGCGGCGCCGATCACGGCCTCGAGGTCCGGCGGGAGCGGGGCGGCGTCGATCATGCTGGTGATGCGCGCGGACGCCTCGAAGCACCGGGCCACGTCGCCCAGGTCGACGTCCGCGAGCACGGCCCCGATGCGCGCGCCGAGGCGCTCGTGGGCCATGAAGGCGTGGTGCCCGGCGGCCGAGATGGCGAAGCCCGCCGGGACGAGGTCCCCGAGGATCCGCCCGGCCTCGCCGAGGAGCGCGCTCTTCTGCCCCACGGCGTCGGCGAGCGCGGCGCCGACCTGGCCCAGCGGCACGACCGTCGCCACCGGCGGCAGCACCGGCGCGACCTCCGCGAGGGCCACGATCCGGGCCTTCACCTCCGCGAAGCGATCCAGCACGGCCGTGTGGCGGCGGCCCGTGAGCCGGGCCAGGTTCGCGGCCATGCGGTAGGTCTGCACCGTCGCGCTCGTGACCAGCCGCCGGACCTCGGCCGCGCCGAGCGGCGCGGCGCCCGCGAGCGCCTCCTGGATCCGCGTGATGACGCCGAGGGCCGTGTTGTTGGCGTGGAGGATCTCCCGGCAGCACGCGGCGCGTTCTTCGAGGCCGGTGAGCGGGTGGAGGTGCATGACCCGTATATGCAGTAAAGCACGGACGGGCGGCCGGGGCAACGGGGGGAAATGGCGTGAAACACCTCAACCGCGGCCCAGTGGAGCTCGCGCTGGAGCTCGGAGCGCGAGTGCCGTGGGCGCCGGAGCCGGTGCTCCCGTCCCGGATGGAGACCTCATCTAGAGTCACTTGACGAGATCCCTTCATGGAGTCACGCTATCGCCATGCGCGCCGTGAACATCAAGGAGGCCAAGGCCCACCTGAACGAGCTCATCGACGCGGCGCTCAGCGGCGAGCAGGTGGTCCTGATGCGTGGCTCGAAGCACGTCGCGGCCATCATCCCCGTCACCGAGGCCGAGCTGGAGCTGGTGACCCCGCTCACCGACCTGCAGGCGCAGCGCGTGTGGGCCGACCTCCGGCAGGAGCAGGCGGCCGGGAAGGTGCGGACCTTCGCGGCGGCCGAGACGGCGGTCGAGTACCTGGCCCGGGCGCCACGCCCGCGGCCTCCGGCCCGCCGGCTCCCGAAGCGCGGCGCCCGCCGCTGATGCGCCTCGCGCTCACGGAGCGGTTTCAGCGGGACGTCCGCGACCTGCGTGAGGACCAGCGCGCGGCCGTCTTCGAGGTCATCCTCGGCCTGCCCGGCGCGGTCGGCAGCCCGCACCAGCACGCCGGCCTCGGGCTGCGCAAGCTCCATGCGAGCGGCATCTGGGAGGCCCGCCTCGGCCTGGGACTCCGCCTCGTGTTCACCGTCGAGTCCGACACGGCCACGCTGATGCGCGTCGGCAGCCACGACGAGATCCGGCGCTACCTGCGGTCGCGCTGAGCCAGTGCGCCCCGACCGTGGGTGCGACCTCCCGCCCGCGGCGGCACTCCAACCGGCACAAGGAGACGACCATGGCCGCGACCTCGACGCAGCTCCTCCCCCTCCTGGCCCCGGCGCCCGACTTCGCGCTCCCCGACACCACGAGCGGGCGGACCGTGCGCCGCGCCGACTACGACGGGCGGCCGCTGCTCGTCATGTTCCTCTGCAACCACTGCCCCTACGTGAAGCACCTCAACCGCGGCCTCGTGGAGCTCGCCCGCGAGTACCAGGCGAAGGGGCTCGCCGTCGTGGCCATCAGCAGCAACGACGTCACCGCGTACCCCGAGGACGGGCCCGACGAGATGCGCCGCCGGGCGGCCGAGCTCGAGTACCCCTTCCCCTACCTCTTCGACGAGACCCAGGCGGTGGCGCGGGCGTACCGCGCCGCGTGTACGCCGGACTTCTTCCTCTTCGACGCCGAGGGGCGCCTGGCGTACCGGGGCCAGTTCGACGAGAGCCGTCCCGGCAAGGACGTGCCGGTGACGGGGCGGGACCTGCGCGCCGCGGCCGACGCGGTGCTCGCCGGCGCGCCGGTGCCCGCGCCGCAGCGGCCGAGCATCGGCTGCAGCATCAAGTGGCGCGCCGGCGGCGCCCCGGGCTATGCGGCGTGAGTGACGCTCCCCGGGAGTCGCGCGATCAAGCGCGGCGCGGCCCGTCCGCCCCCTCCGCGGCCAGCGCGGCCGGGATCCCGACCCGGTAGCTGGGATACTGCAGCGTGACGCCAAGCACCTTCCGGATCGCGCGCCCGTCCACGCGCCGCTCGACGTGCCCGGGACCGGCGGGCTCGGCGGCCGGCGCGGGCGGGGTGAGCGGCACCCCCATGAGGCGGGCGGCGTAGGCGGCGACCTCCAGCGAGACCGCCGGCTCGTCGTCGGCCACGGGGTAGGCGCCGGCGGCGTCACTGTCGAGCGCCGCCGCCGTGATCGCGGCGAGATCGTCGACGTGGATGCGGGACAGGACGTGGAGCCCGGCGCCGGCCCAGCGGAAGCGGCCGGTGCGCACGGCGACGTGCACGCCGCGCCCGGGGCCGTAGATGGCGGCTGCGCGCAGCACGAGGGTGCACCACGGGCCGGCGGCGGCCGCGCCCTCGCCCGCCAGGCGCAGGTGCTCGCGCTCGAGGCGCGGCGCCGGCGCGGTACGCTCGTCCACGACGGCGGTCGCGCCGTAGACGCTGGTCGTCGAGAGGTGGACCAGCCGGGACGGCCGGTCACCGAGCGCGGTGACGAGGCGGGGCAGGGGGTCGACCTCGGCGGTGCCCTCGATCACGAGCGGCACCGAGCACAGCACCGCGAGCGGCGCTGGCAGCGCGCGCACGAGGGCGGCGAGGCGGGCGAGGTGGGCAGGGTCGCCCACGTCGAGCGCGTGCGGGATCGCGCCCGCGCTCGCGATCCCGGCGAGCGTCGCCGGGTCCCGCGCGGTCACGTGGACCGCGACGCCGCGCGCGAGCAGCAGGCGGGCCACCCGCGCGCCCGTGTACCCGCAGCCGAGGATGAGCACCGTCCCGGTCACTTCGGCGCCCTCGGGGACGGGGCGCGGCCTCCCTCGACGGGGGGCCGCGGCTCGGGCACCCGGCGCGCCGCGACCATCCCCCTCCGGATCACCAACCGCGGGTGATCCGCGAGAGGATGCTCGCCCATGCGCCCGCCGATCACACGTCTGCGTTGATCTGAGGGGGGATGCTCGCCGGCGCGCGGGCGGGGGCCGGCGCCCCGGCCCCCTGAAGCGGGAGCGTGTTTCCCGTCGACGAGCCTGCTTGACACACTCATGCACTTCGCTACGGTACTACCGCAGCCTCCACCACGAGAGACCCGCTCAGGTTACCATGCCCCGCAGACGTCAGCCCGAAGGCGTTTCCGTCCGCTCCGGCAAGGGCCGCCAGCACGCGCCGGCCGCCCGCAAGACGAAGGCCAAGGCGAAGACCCCGCCGGCGCGGCCGGGCGCGCCGCCCGTCATCCCCGAGCCGCCGGCCGGCGACTGGCGCTCCATCCGCATGCTCGTCGTCGACCGCGACCCGCGCATCGCGGCCGCCTGCGCGGCGGCCCTGAGCCCCCGCGGCGTCGTGGTGGAGTCGGCGGACAGCGTCACCGCCGCGGTCGCGGCGCTCGAGGCCGCGCGCTACGACCTCGCGGTGGTCGAGCTCGCCCTGCCGGACGGCACCGGGCTGGAGCTGCTCGCCGAGATCCGGCGGCTCTCGCCCAGCACCGTCAGCATCGCCACCTCGAGCCACTCCACCGTGCGCAGCGCCGTGCAGGCGATGAAGCACGGCGCGTACGACTTCCTCGGCAAGCCGTTCTCCGACGACGTGCTGGCGGAGTCGGTGTCCGAGGCGCTCGAGAAGTGGGCCTTCTTCGGCGGCGCCCGCACCGGCCCGCTGGACGAGTTCCACGGCATGGTCGGCCGCAGCCGCGCCATGCTCGAGCTGCGCCAGTGGGTGCAGAAGACGACCGCGTCCCACGCGAGCGTCCTGCTGCTGGGTGAGCTGGGCACCGGCAAGGAGCTCGTCGCCCGGGTGCTGCACGACGGCAGCCCGCGGGCCGACGGGCCGCTCGTCACCGCGCGTTGTGGCGGCGCGCCGCCGGCGCAGATCCTCGCCGAGTGGTTCGGTCACCTGACCGGCGGCTCCGTGTCCCCCGGCGCCTTCGAGATGGCCCGGCGCGGCACGCTCTTCCTGCGCGACGTCGCCGACGTGACGCCGGAGCTGCAGGACGCGCTCTACGGCGTCCTCGCCACACGCACCTTCACGCCCATCGGCGCGACCGATCCCTACAAGCTGAACGTGCGGCTGATCTCGGCCACCGACCGCAACCTCGCGGGCCTCGTCGCCGACCGTCGCTTCCGCCAGGACCTCTTCTACCTCATCGCGAGCCACACGATGTCCTGCCCGTCACTGCGCGACCGGCGCGAGGACATCCCGCTGCTGGTCGATCACTTCCTCACCCGCTTCTGCCGGCAGGCGCTGCATCGGCCCATCCGCGTGACGCCGGCGGCCTACGCGCTGCTGGCGCAGCACGACTGGCCGGGGAACGTGCGCGAGCTCGAGTGCGTCATCGAGGACGCGGCGCTGCGCACGACCGGCGGCGTCCTGGACGTCGGCGAGCTGCGGTTCCTGGAGCTGAAGCCGGTCTCGTCGCCGGTGCCGACGACGGCCGCGGAGCTGAAAGGCCGGCTGCGGGAGCTGCGCTCGGGTGCGGTGGTGGAGCTGGAGCGGCTCTTCGTGGTCCGCGCGCTCGAGCGGACTCACGGCAACGTCAGCCGGGCCGCGCGGGCCGTCGGCATGCAGCGGCCCAACTTCCAGTCCCTCATGCGGCGCAACGGCGTGCGGCCGAGCGACTACGCGCAGGGCTCGGGCGAGGACCTCGACGGCGACGCGATCAACCCGGCCGCACCGGGCCTGGAGAGCTGATCATGGCAAGCGCTGGCAGAGTGCTGGTGGTCGACGACGAGCCGGTGGTCTGTGCAGGCATCACGCGCGCGCTGCAGCGGCACGGCTACGAGGTCGAGACGGCCCTCGGCGGGGCGGCGGCGCTGCAGAAGCTCGGGGGCGCCGCGTTCGACGTGCTGCTCGTCGACATCATGATGCCGCAGATGAACGGGCTGGACCTGCTCGAGCGCCTGCATGGCGCGCAGCGGGAGGCCCGCGTCATCGTCATCACCGGTCTCGGCGGCGCCCGCAACGCCGTCGAGGCGTTCCGGCGCGGCGCGTTCGACTTCGTCACCAAGCCCTTCACCTCCGACGAGCTGCTCAGCGCGACGCTGCGGGCCGCCTCGGTCGAGGCGGCCCGGTGCGCCACGCTGCCCGAGCCCCCGCACCGGGACGTGTACCGCCTCGGCTCGCACAGCTGGGTCCGCGCCGTCGAGCGCGGCCGCGTGCTGATGGGCATCCAGGAGTGCTTCCAGCGCTCGGCCGGGCGCATCGTCAGCATCGATCTCCCCAACGAGGGCGACGAGCTGGTGCAGGGCGAGCTGTGCGCGCGCATCCGCGGCGAGGGCGGCACCGTCTTCACCGTGTGGTGCCCGATCAGCGGGCGGGTCCTCGAGGCCAACGTCGCCCTGCTGCAGCACCCCGGGCTCGCGAACACCGACCCGTACGGCGCCGGCTGGTTCTGCCGCGTCTTCCCCGCCGGCTTCGAGGAAGAGGCCGTGATCCTCCAGCCCCCCGCTCCGTAGCGCGCCGATCGCAAACTGCATCTCTAGATGATGCACGCCACGGGTGCGACGCGCTGCCCGTCGCCCCGCCCTCGGCTGTAAGCTTCTGATAACTCCAGCGCTTCCTCGACACCTGCCGGCGCGGCCGCCGACGGCCCCGCTTTGGGGCTTGACACCAGTATTTATGCGTGCGACAACCATGCGTGCATAGTTTAGCAATGCACCCCAGCGGGTGTGACCGGCGCAGGGCAGGCCATTCCGGCGGGGCGCGGAGATACGGGACCGAGGGAGCGCGACAAGGAGGAAGCCAGCGATGCCCAGTTACGTGAATCCCGAGAAGTGCGACGGCTGCAAGGCGCTCGACAAGACCGCGTGCCAGCACGTCTGCCCCAACGACCTGATGGCCCTCAACAAGGACATCAGCAAGGCGTACAACCGCGACGCGTCGATGTGCTGGGAGTGCTACTCCTGCGTCAAGATCTGCCCCCAGCAGGCCGTCGACGTCCGCGGCTACGCCGACTTCGTGCCGATGGGCGCGAGCGTCACGCCGATGCGGTCGACCGACTCCATCATGTGGACGGTCAAGTTCCGCAACGGCAGCATCAAGCGCTTCAAGTTCCCGATCCGCACCACCCCCGAGGGCTCGGCGGTCCCCGACGGCGGCTTCGCCAGCGACGCGGACCTCAAGAGCCAACTCCTCTTCACCGAGCCGGCGTCGAGCGGTCTGCCCCAGCTCGCCGCGCTGAAGCACTAAAGGAGGCGTCCGATGGCAAATTGGCAGACTGTTGAGGTAGACACCGACGTCCTCATCCTCGGCGGCGGCATGGCCGCCTGCGGCGCGGCCGTGGAAGCCGCTCACTGGGCCAAGAAGAACGGCCTCAAGGTGGCCATGGTGGACAAGGCCGCCCTCGATCGCTCCGGCGCGGTCGCGATGGGCCTGTCGGCCATCAACCAGTACGTCGGCCTCAAGGACGGGCAGAACACCCTCGAGGACTACGTCCGCTACGTCAAGAACGACCTGATGGGCATCGCCCGCGACGACCTCGTCGCGAACATCGCCCGCCACGTCGACTCGACGGTGCACCTGTTCGAGAAGTGGGGCCTGCCGATCTGGAAGGACGACAAGGGCGCCTACGTCCACGAGGGCCGCTGGCAGCTCATGATCAACGGCGAGTCCTACAAGCCGATCGTCGCCGAGGCGGCCAAGAACGCCATCAACGCGGCCGGCGGCCAGCTCTTCGAGCGCGTCTTCATCTGCGGCCCCATCGTCGACGGCGACCACGTGGCCGGCGCCTACGGCTTCTCCGTCCGCGAGGAGAAGTTCTACATCTTCCGCGCCAAGGCCGTCATCGCCGCCATGGGCGGCGCGGTCCACGTCTTCAAGCCGCGGTCGACGGGCGAGGGCTTCGGCCGCTCCTGGTACCCGCCCTTCAACTCGGGCTCCAGCGCCTTCTTCACCATCCAGGCCGGCGCCGAGATGACCTGCCAGGAAGTGCGCTTCATCCCGGTCCGCTTCAAGGACGCGTACGGCCCCGTCGGCGCGTGGTTCCTCCTCTTCAAGGCCGCCGCCAAGAACTCCATGGGCGGCAACTACATGGAGGAGCGCAAGCCCGAGCTCGAGAACTGGGCGCCCTACGGCAAGGTGAAGCCGGTCCCGGCCAACCTGCGCAACTACCTCGGCATGCTCGACGTGATGCAGGGCAAGGGCCCGATCTACATGCGCACGGAGGAGGCCATCGCCAAGATCGTGGCGACGGCGAGCGACGAGAAGGCCGCCAAGAAGAAGCTCAAGGAGCTCGAGAGCGAGGCCTGGGAAGACTTCCTCGACATGACCATCTCGCAGGCGATCCTGTGGGCGGCGTCGAACATCGCCCCCGAGGAGAAGGCCTCCGAGATCGCCGCGTGCGAGCCGTACTTCATCGGCTCCCACTCGGGCGCGTCGGGCGCCTGGGTCAGCGGCCCCGAGGACCTCGCCCCGAAGGACTACTTCTGGGGCTACACCAACATGACGACCGTCAAGGGCCTCTTCGCGGCCGGCGACGCGTCGGGCGCCTCGAGCCACAAGTTCTCCTCCGGCTCGCACGCCGAGGGCCGCATCGCCGCCAAGGCGGCGTGCAAGTACGCGGTCGAGAACGCGGCGATGCCGAAGGTCGAGCCGGCGACGAAGGAGCAGCTCAAGAAGGCCGCGCTCGCCCCGCTGGACCTCTTCGTGCAGCACAAGGGCGCGTCCACGGACGTGGACGTCAACCCGAACTACCTCAAGCCGAAGATGGCGATGTTCCGCCTGCAGAAGATCATGGACGAGTACGCCGGCGGCGTCTCGACCCAGTTCACCACGAACGAGAACCTGCTCAAGCGCGGGCTCGAGCTCCTCGCGTTCCTGCGCGAGGACTCCGAGAAGCTCGCCGCCCAGGACTCGCACGAGCTGATGCGGTGCTGGGAGCACAAGCACCGCATGTGGCAGGCCGAGGCGCACGTGCGCACGGTCCTCTTCCGGGAGGAGACCCGGTGGCCGGGCTACTACTTCCGCGCCGACAAGCCGAAGATGGACGAGGCGAACTGGAAGTACTTCGCGAACTGCAAGTTCGACCCGAAGACCACCGAGTGGTCGCTGGTCAAGCGCCCCATCATCAGCCTGGTGGATTAGCCGTTACCCGGACCCCCTGGGCGCCCATGCGGTGCCCGGGGGGACCGGTCTTTTTCCCAGGGGGGCCGCCGAGGCGACGCAGGAGCGAGCATGACGGCGAGACCAACCTGTCCCCACTGTGCCACCCCGCTCACACGCTGCGCGATGCCCGACGGCGCGCAGTTCGACGCGCCCTACCTCCTGGTGTGCTTCAACGACGAGTGCGAGTACTACGTCCGCGGCTGGGCCTTCATGGAGCAGAGCTTCGGCCGCCGCGTCTCGTACCGCCACTACCTGAACCCGGCGAACGGCGCCACGGGCCCGCTGCCCGTCTGGTCGCCCGCGGCCCTCAAGAGCCACATCCTCCCCGACGAAGGCGGTGACGACGATGACCCACAGTGACGGCGACGGCCTGATGCAGCAGATCATCGACGAGGCGCCCCGCCTCGGTCCCGAGTCGCGCTTCCGCTTCGCCTGCCACCCGGGCGTCGGCTGCTTCAACGCCTGCTGCGGGGACGTGAACATCGTCCTGACGCCGTACGACGTGCTGCGCCTGAGCCGCCGCCTCGGCCTCGGCGCGCAGGAGTTCCTGTCGCGGCACACCATCCTGCCGTTCCACAAGGAGCAGCGGCTGCCGATCCCGCTCCTCAAGATGCGCGACGACGAGCGCAAGAGCTGCCCCTTCGTCGGCCCCGAGGGCTGCACCGTCTACACCGACCGCCCCTGGCCGTGCCGCATGTACCCGCTCGGGGTCGCGTCCACGCAGACGCGGAGCCGCAACGGCGAGGAGTTCTACTTCGTGCTCGAGGAGCCGCACTGCCTCGGCCACGCCGAGGCGCGCGAGTGGCGCGTCGCCGACTGGCTGAAGGATCAGGACGTCACCGCGTTCGACGAGTTCGGCGAGATGTTCAAGGAGATCACGCTGCACCCGCGGCTCCTCACCGGCGCGCCGCTCGACCCGCGCCAGCTCGAGCTCTACTACATGGCGACCTACGAGCTGGACCGCTTCCGCCGCTTCATCTTCGACAGCCGATTCCTGGCGTGCTTCGAGGTCGCGGCCGCCTACGCGGAGAAGCTCCGCACCGACGACGAGGAGCTGCTGCGCTTCGGCTTCCAGTGGCTGCGGTTCAGCCTGTTCGGCGAGCGCACGATGAAGGTGCGCCCCGAGGCGCTCGCGGCGAAGCACCGCGAGCAGGCCGCCCGGCCCTGAGGCGAGCCGCAGGCGAGCCTCGGCGTTGGCAGACGCGAGCCGCAGGCGAGCCTCGGCGTTGGCAGACGCGAGCCGCAGGCGAGCCTCGGCGTTGAATGAGGAGGAGCGAGACATGACCACCGTGGGCGTGGGTCCCGCGTCGGGAACCATCATGGTCGTCGGCGGCGGCATCGCCGGGCTGACGGCGGCGCTCGAGGCCGCCGAGGCCGATCACGACGTCGTCCTCGTCGAGAAGGCGGAATCGCTCGGCGGGCGCGTCGCGCGCATGCACCGGTACTTCCCGAAGCTGTGCCCGCCGTCGTGCGGCCTGGAGATCAACCTCCGGCGCGTGCGCACGAACCCGCGGATCCAGGTGCTGACGCTCGCCGAGCTCACCGCGGTGACCGGCCAGCCCGGCAACCTGGAGGCGACGGTGCGCGTCGCGCCGCGCTTCGTGACCGAGCGGTGCACCGCCTGCGGCGACTGCCTCGCCGCCTGCCCCGCCACGCGCCCCGACACCTTCAACTACGGGATCGGCACGACGAAGGCCGTCTACCTGCCGCACGCGCTCGCGTACCCGCACCGCTTCGCCATCGACCGCGCCGCGTGCCCGGCCGGGTGCGCCGCGTGCGCGAAGGCGTGCGGGTACGGCGCGGTCGACCTGGCGATGGCGCCCCGGACCCTGACGCTCAAGGTGGGCGCCGTCGTGCTCGCGACCGGGTGGGAGCCGTACGACGCCGCGCGCCTCGACGGCCTCGGGTACGGCCAGTACCCCGACGTCATCACGAACGTGATGCTGGAGCGGCTCGCGGCCCCGAGCGGGCCGACCGCCGGCCGCATCACCCGCCCCTCCGACGGGAAGGCCCCGGCGCACGTCACCTTCGTGCAGTGCGCCGGCTCGCGCGACGAGAAGCACCTGCCGTACTGCTCCGCGGTGTGCTGCCTCGCCTCGCTCAAGCAGGCGACGTACGTCCGCGAGCAGCTGCCCGAGGCGAAGGTGCACATGTTCTACATCGACGTGCGCAGCCCCGGGCGCTTCGAGGACTTCTACACGAAGGTGGCCGCGGACCCGAACGTCACGCTGGCGCGCGGCAAGGTGGCGCGCGTCACCCCGGCCGCCGCCGGCGGCCGCCTCGTGGTCGAGGCGGAGAACACCCTCACCAGCGAGCGGGTGTCGGTCGAGACCGACCTCGTCGTGCTCGCCACGGGGATGCGGCCGAGCGGCGTGGGGGACCTCGCCGCGGCCGTGACGCGCGACGGGATGGGGTTCTCCGTCACCGACCGCCACGGCAGCGCCATCAGCGTGGCGGGCTGCGCCCGGCGGCCCGCCGACGTGACCGCCGCCGTCCAGGACGCGACGGGCGCGGCGCTGCACGCGATCCAGGCCTGCGCGAGGAGGCCGATCCATGGATAAGAAGCTGCGCGCCTACATCTGCACCGGCTGCGGCATCGGCGAGGCGCTCGATACCGCGAAGCTCTGCCAGGTGGTCCAGGGCGAGATGAAGGTACCGGACTGCGTCACCCACGCCTTCCTGTGCGGTGACGAGGGCCGGGCGCTCCTCCGGGTTGCCGTCGAGCAGGACGGCGTCAACACGCTGGTCGTCGCCGGCTGCTCGCCGCGGATCATGACCGACGCCTTCGCCTTCGATCCGACGAAGACCATCGTCGAGCGCGTGAACCTGCGCGAGCACGTCGTCTGGAGCCACCCCGCCAGGAGCGAGGACACCCAGATGCTCGCCGAGGACTACCTCCGGATGGGCATCGTCAAGGCGCAGAAGAGCGAGCCGCTCGAGCCGAACGCCGCGGAGACGAGCGGCACGGTCCTCGTGATCGGCGGCGGCCTGACCGGCCTCACCGCCGCCGCGGCGGCCGCCGACGGCGGCGCCGAGGTGCTCCTGTGCGAGAAGGCCAGGGCGCTCGGCGGCTTCGCGGCCAGGCTCCACCGCAGCTACCCGACCGCGGACCCGTACCGCGAGCTCGAGGAGCCCGCGGTCGTGCGCCTGATCAGCGAGATCCAGCAGCGGCGGCGGGTCACCGTGCTCACGGGCGCCCAGGTCGAGAGCATCACCGGCGAGCCGGGCCGCTTCGACGTGACGATCACCCAGGGCGCGGACCGCCACACCGCCCGCGTCGGCGCGATCGTCGTCGCCACGGGCTTCACGCCCTACGACCCCACCAAGCTCGGCCACCTCGGCTACGGGCGGTTCCCCAACGTCATCACGAACGTCGCGATGGAGGAGCTCGCCCGCGCCGGCCGCATCACCCGCCCCTCCGACGGCAAGGAGGCGCTGCGCGTCGCCTTCATCCAGTGCGCCGGGTCGCGCGACCAGGAGCACCTCAGCTACTGCTCGGCGGTGTGCTGCCGCACCTCGCTCAAGCAGGCGCTGTACGTGCGCGAGCGCAACGCGGACGCGCGCGCGTTCATCGTCTACAAGGACCTGCGCGCGCCGGGCGAGCACGAGCTCTTCTACAAGCGCGTGCAGGAGGACGAGGGCGTCTTCCTCACCAAGGGCGACGTCGCCCTGGTGCGCGAGAACGCCGACCACTCGGTCGTGCTCGTGGCCGACAATACGCTGCTCGGCCAGCGGGTGGAGATCGAGGCCGACCTCGTCGTCCTCGCGACCGGCATGGTGCCCGCCACGGTCGGGAACCCGACGCTGAACCTGGGCTACCGCAAGGGCAAGGAGCTGCCCGCCGGCCCGCACGGCTTCAACGACTCCGAGTTCGTCTGCTTCCCGTACGAGAGCGAGCGCACCGGCGTCTACGCCGCGGGCTGCGTGCGGCAGCCCATGGACGCGATGACGATCGAGCAGGACGCGGCGGGCGCGGCGCTCAAGGCGATCCAGTGCACGCGGTCGATCGCGCGCGGCGCGGCGGTGCACCCGCGCTCCGGCGATCTCAGCTACCCGAGCTTCTTCCTGCAGCGGTGCACCCAGTGCAAGCGGTGCACCGAGGAGTGCCCCTTCGGCAGCCTCGACGAGGACGAGAAGGGCACGCCCAAGCCCAACCTCAACCGCTGCCGCCGCTGCGGCGTGTGCATGGGCGCCTGCCCCGAGCGCATCGTCTCGTTCAAGAACTACTCCGTCGACATGGTGGCCTCGATGATCAAGGCCATCGAGGTGCCCGAGGAGGATGAGGAGAAGCCGCGCGTCGTCGCGCTGATGTGCGAGAACGACGCCTACCCCGCGCTCGACATGGCGGGCGCCCGGAGGCTCACGCACGACCCGATGTTCCGCGTGATCCCGGTGCGCTGCCTGGGGTCGGTGAACATCGTCTGGATCGCCGACGCGCTGTCAAAGGGCATCGACGGCGTGATGCTGATCGGCTGCAAGTTCGGCGACGACTACCAGTGCCACTTCATCAAGGGCTCCGAGATCGCGAACAAGCGGCTCGACAACCTGAAGGAGACGCTGACCCGCCTCGCCCTCGAGGCCGACCGGGTGAAGGTCGTGCAGCTCGCCATCTCGGACTTCGACCGGCTGCCGGCGATCTTCGGCGAGTTCGCGGACACGATCCGCGCGATCGGGCCCAACCCGTACAAGGGGTTCTGAGGCACCATGGACGCTGCGACGCGGATCGAACCGGACCTCGAGCTCGTGCGCGAGCTGCGGGAGCTCGGCGGCGAGACGTTCAAGCGCTGCTCCCAGTGCGCGACCTGCTCGGTCACCTGTCACCTCGGCGAGGGCGAGTACCCCCGCAAGGAGATGCTCCACGCCCAGTGGGGCCTGAAGGACCGGCTCCTCGGGTCGCTCCACCCGTGGCTCTGCTACTACTGCGGCGAGTGCTCGAGGCGCTGCCCGCGGGAGGCGGAGCCCGGCGAGACGATGATGACCCTGCGGCGCTGGCTCACCTCGCGCTACGACGTCACCGGGATCTCGCGCCTCTTCTACCGCTCGTTCAAGGCGGAGCTGCTGGTCCTCATCACCGTCGCGCTCGCGACCGGCGCCGGCTTCCTCTGGTACGGGTTCAGCCACGGCGACCTCCAGCAGTACGACGGCGCGCGCGCGTTCCTGCCGAGCGCGCTCGTCCACCGCTTCGACTGGACCATGGCGGGCACGCTCGTGGTCCTGCTCGGCGTCAACGCGGCCCGCATGTGGTGGTTCACCACCGGCAGACCGCGGGTCCCGGTGCCGCTCGGGTCGTACGTCCGGCGGCTCTACACCCTGCCGCTGCACTTCATCACGCAGAAGCGGTACGCGACCTGCGACAGCAAGCGCCCGTGGGCGGTCCACCTGGCGCTCATGCTCAGCTACCTGACGCTGCTCACGCTCATCATGTTCTTCCTGCACGCGATGCAGGAGGGCCCGGCGATCAACTGGTCGGTGCACGTCTTCGGCTACGCCGCCAGCTTCGGGCTGCTCGCGGCCGTCGTCATCGCCGTGCGCGGCCGCCTCGGCGGGACGCACGAGCAGAACCGCCACTCCCACGACTCGGACTGGCTCTTCCTCGTCATGCTCCTCCTCGTCACCACGACCGGCGTGCTGCAGCACGTGCTCCACCGCACCGGCGCCGGGGCGGCGGCGAACATCGCCTACGTCGTGCACCTGATGCTGGTCGTGCCGATGCTCGTGCTCGAGGTGCCCTTCGGCAAGTGGTCGCACATGGTGTACCGCCCGCTGGCGCTGTACCTGGCCGAGCTGCACCGGGACGCGCGCGCCGAAGAGACGCGTGCCTAGGTGAAACATGCAGTTCCGTGTCGCGTTTTCTCTTGCAGGCGGCACGGCGCGATGATAGCGTGAACACTGCATAGCAAAACTATGCAGATTCGTGGGAGCAGGGGAGTGAAGGGGCGCCGCCACGTCGCAGCGCCCTCCTCCCCGGCGCCCCGTGGCCGAGCCGGGAGGAATGCGAATGGCCGATAAGAAGGTTGAGACCCCCATGCTGGACGAGCTCGAGTCCGGCCCGTGGCCGAGCTTCGTGAAGGAGCTCAAGAAAGTCGCCGACCGGAAGCCGATGGTGCGGGCGCTCCTCGGCCAGCTCGAGCAGTCCTACGAGGAGGGGCAGGGCCACTGGAAGCACGGCGGCGTCGTCGGCGTCATGGGCTACGGCGGCGGCGTCATCGGCCGCTACTCGGACCTGGCCGACAAGTTCCCCGACGTGGCGCACTTCCACACGATCCGCGTGAACCAGCCCTCGGGCTGGTTCTACAACTCGAAGGCGCTCCGCACCCTGTGCGACATCTGGGAGCGGCACGGCTCGGGCCTGACGAACATGCACGGCTCCACCGGCGACGCCGTGCTCCTCGGCACCACCACCGACGAGCTCGAGCCGACGTTCGCCGAGCTCACGAAGGCGGGCTTCGATCTCGGCGGCTCCGGGTCGTGCGCCCGCACGCCCAGCTGCTGCGTCGGCAAGGCGCGCTGCGAGTGGGCCTGCTACGACACCATGGCCCTCACGCACGACCTCACGCAGGCGTTCCAGGACGAGCTGCACCGGCCGGCGTTCCCCTACAAGTTCAAGATCAAGTGCTCGGGCTGTGCGAACGACTGCGTCGCGGCCATCGCCCGCTCCGACCTGTCGATCATCGGCACCTGGCGCGACGACATGCGCATCGACCACGCGGCGGTCAAGGCCTACGCCGACACCGGCGTGAACATCGAGCGCGACGTCGTCGGCAAGTGCCCCGGCCGGTGCATGGAGTGGGACGGCGCCAGGCTCACCGTCGACAACCACGGCTGCGTGCGGTGCATGCACTGCATCAACGTGATGCCGAAGGCGCTCCGGCCCGGCACCGACGGCGGCGCCACGCTGCTCATCGGCGCCAAGGCGCCGATCGTCCAGGGCGCGCTGCTCTCGTCGGTCCTCGTCCCCTTCATCAAGCTCGAGCCGCCGTACGAGGAGCTGAAGGACCTCATCCGCAAGATCTGGGAGTGGTGGGACGAGAACGGCAAGAACCGCGAGCGCGTCGGCGAGCTGATCCAGCGCATGGGCATGGCGAACTTCCTCGCCGCCGTCGGGATCGAGCCGCGGCCGGAGATGGTCAACCACCCGCGCGCGAACCCGTACATCTACTACGACGAGTACTTCGAGGCCGAGGAAGAGGCCGAGACCGAGGCCGCGGGCTAAGGAGCGACGCCAATGACGACTACAACCGCGAAGCGGATCACCGACATCGGCCCCCCGCACTACGAGCAGTTCCTGCCCCCGGTCATCAAGCGGAACTACGGGCAGTGGAAGTACCACGAGACCGTGCGGCCCGGCGTCCTCAAGCACGTCAGCGAGACCGGCGAGGCGCTCTACTCCGTGCGCGCGGCCTCCCCGCGTCTCCTCGCCATCGACACCATCCGCTGGTTCGCCGATCTCGCCGACAAGTACTGCGGCGGGTACCTGCGCTTCACCAGCCGCAACAACGTCGAGTTCCTCCTCGATCAGCCGCAGCTCGTCGATCCGCTGGTCGCCGAGCTCAAGGCGAACGGCTACCCGGTGGGCGGCACCAACAACTCGATCTCGAACATCGTCCACACGCAGGGCTGGGTGCACTGCCACTCGTCGGCGACGGACGCGTCGGGCATCGTCAAGTCCGTCATGGACGAGCTGATGCCGTACTTCGAGCACGAGACGCTGCCGGCCAAGTGCCGGGTCGCGCTGGCCTGCTGCCTCAACATGTGCGGCGCGGTCCACTGCTCGGACATCGCCATCCTCGGCATCCACCGCCGCCCGCCGAAGCCCAAGCACGACGTCCTCGGCAAGACCTGCGAGATCCCGACCGTCGTCGCGTCGTGCCCCACCGGCGCCATCCGCCCCGCCACGGTCAACGGCAAGTCGTCCGTCGAGATCGTGGAGGAGCAGTGCATGTTCTGCGCGAACTGCTACACCGTCTGTCCGTCGCTCCCGATGAACGACCCGCTCAACGACGGCGTCTCCATCTGGGTCGGGGGCAAGGTGTCGAACGCGCGCTCCGCGCCGGCCTTCTCGAAGCTGGCGATCCCGTTCATCCCGAACAACCCGCCGCGCTGGCCCGAGGTGGTCGACGCGGTGAAGAACATCGTCACGACCTACGCCAAGAACGCGCGCAAGCACGAGCGCGTGGGTGAGTGGATCGAGCGCATCGGCTGGCCGCGCTTCTTCGACCTGACGGGCATCGAGTTCACCAAGCACCACATCGACGATTTCCGGCACGCGGGCACCACGTTCCACACGTCGGCCCACGTGCGGTTCTGACGCAGGAGGCCGACGATGGCGAAGCCGACGATCGAAGAGGTGGCCGAGGCGATGTTCGCGATGGTGTCGGAGTACGCCGGCAAGAAGAACCTCAAGGCCGGCGACCTGACCAAGGCGATGATCGCGAAGTACGGCGAGGCCGAGTGCACGAAGGACGAGTGCAAGAAGGCGCTCCGGATCCTCATGGACAACGGGCGGTGCGTCTACGCGTACTTCGGCGGCACCTTCATCCAGCTCCCGGGCAAGGAGAGCGCCGCGCCGCAGTGAGGCGCGTATCCCATGCCCTCGCACGCACGCGTCGTCATCGCCGGCCTCAGCGGCGACTCGGGCAAGACGCTCGTGTCACTCGGGCTGCTGGCCTCCTGGCGGCGCGCCGGCCTCAGCGTCGCCGCCTTCAAGAAGGGTCCTGACTACATCGACGCGGCGTGGCTCGGGTGGGCGGCCGGGGGGGGCGCCCGTAACCTCGACGCGTGGCTGATGGGGGACGCCGCCGTCCGGCGGAGCTGCGCCTGGCACGCCCGGGAGGCGGACCTCACGCTCATCGAGGGCAACCGCGGGCTCTTCGACGGCCTCGACTCGTCCGGGTCGGCCAGCACGGCGGCGCTCGCCGGCCTGCTGGACGCGCCCGTCATCCTCGTGCTGCCCGTCGCCAAGATGACCGCCACCGCGGCCGCGCTCGTGCGCGGCTGCCAGGCGCTCGACCCCGGGCTGCGCCTCGCCGGGGTCATCCTCAACCGGGTCGCGAGCGCGCGTCAGGAGCAGGTGGCCATCGCCGCCATCGAGGGCGCCTGCGCCGTGCCGGTCCTCGGCGCGCTGCCGCGGCTCGAGGACGACCTGCTGCCCGGGCGGCACCTCGGCCTCGTCACCCCCGCCGAGCACCCCCGCCTCACCGCCGTCGAGGCCCGCCTGGCCGAGATCGTGGACGAGCACATGGACGTGCCCGGCATCGCGGCCATCGCCCGCCGCGCGCCCGCGCTCCCGGTGCCCGCGGCTCCGGCGACCGCCGGCGGGCACGCCGTGCGGATCGGGTACTTCCACGACTCCGCGTTCACGTTCTACTACCCCGAGAACCTCGAGGCGCTCGCCGCCGCGGGCGCCCGGCTCGAGCCGATCTCCGCGCTCGACGACGACGCGCTGCCGCCGATCGACCTGCTCTACATCGGCGGCGGCTTCCCCGAGACCCACGCGGCGGCGCTCAGCGAGAACCGGAGCCTGCGCGCCGCGGTGCGGGCGGCGGCCGCCCGCGGGCTGCCGATCTACGCCGAGTGCGGCGGGCTCATGTACCTGGCCGAGACGATGCGCGTGGGCGGGCGCGACTACCCGATGAGCGGCGCGCTGCCCGTCACCGTGGAGGTGACGAGCCGGCCGCAGGGGCACGGGTACTGCGAGGCGACCATCGACGCGCCGAACCCGTTCTTCCCCGTCGGGACCGCGCTGCGCGGCCACGAGTTCCACTACTCCCGGGTCGTCGCCGGCGCGGCCGCGTTGCCGACGGCCTACGCCATGACCCGCGGCACCGGCTGCGGCAACGGGCGCGACGGCCTCGTCGCGGGCAACGTGCTCGCGAGCTACACCCACCTGCACGCCGCCGGCGTGCCCGCCTGGGCGCAGAGCCTGTGCCGGTGCGCGGCCCGGTCGCGGCGAACCCAAGCCTGAGAGGACGAACCGATGCTGGTTCAGAAGAAGGTCGTCAAGAAGGTCGTCAAGGCGGTCCAGAGCCACGGCGGCGGCGCCGCCACCGGCGCCGAGATCTCGAACCTGCGGCCGCGCTTCCAGCTCAAGGAGCCGCCCTGCACGCACTCCTGCCCGAGCTGCGCGGACATCCGCGGCTGGGTGACGACCATCGCCCAGGGCGAGGCCTACGGCCGGACCGCCGAGCAGTCCTTCGAGCAGGCCTTCTACATGGTGGCGGACAAGAACCCGCTGCCGGCGGTGTGCGGCCGCGTCTGCCCGCATCCGTGCGAGGACGGCTGCAACCGCAACAGCGTCGACAAGCCGGTCTCGATCAACGCGATGGAGCGGTTCATCGGCGACTACGCGCTCGAGCACGGCCTCGGGCTCCGCCGCCTGGCGGACGCGCCGCGGGAGGAGCGGGTGGCGGTCATCGGGTCCGGCCCGGCCGGCCTGTCGTGCGCCTACCAGCTCGCGCGCCGCGGCTACGGCGTGACCATCTTCGAGGGCTTCCCGCACACGGGCGGCATGCTGCGCTACGGCATCCCGCGCTACCGGCTGCCCCGCCAGGTGCTCGACGCGGAGGTCGAGCGCATCCGCGCGCTCGGCGTCGAGATCCGCACGAGCACGATGATCGGGCGCGAGGTCCAGTACGCGGACCTCAAGCGTGACTACCGCGCGATCTTCGTCGGCATCGGCGCGCACCGGGGGCTCAAGCTGGGCGTCCCGGGCGAGGACGCGCCGAACGTGATGTCCGGCGTGGAGCTGCTGCACCGGGTCAACGAGGGGGAGCGTCCGGTGCTCGGCGGTGACGTGGTGGTCATCGGCGGCGGCGACACCGCCATCGACGCGGCGCGGGTCGCGCGGCGCCTCGGCGCGAGCGTGACCATCCTGTACCGCCGCACCCGGGCGGAGATGCCCGCCATCGCGCCCGAGATCGCCGGCGCCGAGGAGGAGGGCGTCCGGCTCGAGCTCCTGGCGGCGCCGCTCGAGGTGCTCACGGAGAACGGGCGCGCGGTGGGCCTGCGCGTGCAGCGCATGCAGCTCGGCGAGCCCGACCGCAGCGGGCGCCCGCGCCCGGTGCCGATCCCCGGCGCCGAGTACGTGCTGCCCTGCAGCGCCGTGATCCCGGCGATCAGCCAGGAGCCGGACTTCACCGGCGTCGAGCACCTCAAGGCCGGGCCCAAGGACTGGATCAAGGTCGACGAGCACGGCCGCACCGCCGAGGAGGGCGCGTTCGCCGGCGGCGACGACGTGGGGCTCGCGCTCGCCACCACCGCCATCGCCCATGGCCGCCGGGCCGCCGAGATGATCGACGCGCACCTGCGCGGCGTCGAGCTGCCGGCGATGCCGGCGCTGCCGGCCATCAAGCCGGACCGGATGAAGCTGTCGTACTACAAGCCGGCGCCCCGCCACGACGTGACCGACGTCCCGGCGCAGGAGCGGCTGGCCGACGGCGACCGCGAGATCGCGCAGGGGCTCGGCCAGGCCGAGGCGATCGACGAGGCGAAGCGGTGCCTGAGCTGCGGCCAGTGCTTCGACTGCGAGAGCTGCTGGATGTACTGCCAGAACAGCGGCTTCGTGAAGCTGCCCAAGGGCGAGCACTTCAAGATCAAGCTCGAGGTGTGCAACGGCTGCAAGAAGTGCGGCGAGGAGTGCCCCTGCGGGTACATTGACATGGTGTAGGGGGGCGCTCAGGCGGCCGCGCGCCCAGGGGCGGCGCGCGGGAACGGCGCGGGGGCCGGCGCGACCCCGGTACCCCCGCGTCGGCGGGGTCGCTGCCGATGTCCGGGAGGACTTCCCGATCCGGGTAGTCGTCGGGTACATCGTCCGTCGATGTCCGAGAGGACTTCCCGATCCGGGAAGTCGCCAGGCACATCGTCTTCACGCGCTCCGAGCCCGGGCGTGACGCCGCGGGGCATGGCGACTCACCTGGAGGGCTGGATGATCGCCTCGCGCGTGAGCACGAGCCCTGACGGCAGCGCGCCCGACCGCAGCGTGACGACGAGCGCGCGCGCGTCGGCCTGGAGGACCGCGGGATCCTGCGCCGATCCCAGCGTGATGCGGGCCCGGCCGCCGGGGATCTCGGTCTTCACGAGCGGCGCCGACGTCACCCGGCCGTCGAGGACGATGGCGAGCTTCTGGTCGACGAGCCGGCGCGTGAGCGCGCGGAACGCCTCGGCGCCCGCCTGGTCGAAGGTGACCGACACGTCGGGGCGGCCCATCTGCGGATCCATGATGACCTCCGCGTCCTGCACCGCGGCGCCGGTGAGCCCGACCTCGCGCTTGATGAGGTAGAGCCGCACGGGCTCGCCCGGGCGCGGCGGCGCCTCGATGAGCGGCTCCACGTCGGGGGGCAGGGCGCTCGGCGCGAGCCCGGCGCGGAAGCGCTCGAGGGCGGCGACGGTGCCCTTCAGGGTGCGCGTGTGGCGGATGAGCCCGGACTCGGTGCGCCACTCCTGCGTGTCGAGCGCGACCCCGGCCTCAGGTGGTGCGCGGTCGGTGATCGCCGCGAGCGGGTCGCCGGCGTCGACCTCGCGAAACTCGAGGCGCCCGCCGACCCCGATGACCCGCGTGAGGTCCGCCATCTTCGGCCCGCACGCAGCCGGGAGCCGCACGCGCACCTCGCGCCCCGCCGCCCGCACCTCGCCGCGGCAGCCGACCGCCGCGATGCGCCGGCCGATCGTGCCGGCGGCCGCCTGCGCGAGCGCCTCCTCGCGGCCGGCCGTCTGCGGCGTCGCCTCGACCGTGTACACGAGCTCGAGGCCGCCGCGGCTGAAGTCCGGCGGACGCTTCAGCAGTGAGCAGGCCGCCAGCGACGCCGCGGCGAGCGCGAGCAGCGCGGCCAGGCGCGGGGGCAGGGCGGCGTCGAGCGAGCGGGAGCGAAGCATCATGCGCGGCCTCCGCGGGCATGGTACCGCAGCGGAGGGCTCCGCGCCGCTCGGCCCAGCGGCGGCTCGCCCCGTGGCCGTCGGCTCCGCGCTCGACGCGGACTCGAGGCGCTGTGGGGCCTCGACAAGCCCCGGCAACTTGAATATGGCGAGAGTGATGGGCAACGCCCAGGTGTCCCTGGCGGCGGGTTATCCGCGCCGAGGACGGACCGGGGAGGTACCTGACACAGCGCACGGACATCGTGGACGAGGAACTGGTGTGAGCCAGGGACATGGTTGACACCGGCGATCGTAACATCGCGGCCAGGCCTCCACGACCCGGACCGACCCCAGCCCGGAGCAGGACTGCGACCTCCCGAGGCGGGGCTCCGACGACGTGCAGGGCTGGATCGGCCCGCCTTGGCGAAGGGCAGCGTGCCGCTTGCACGCGCGCCGCCCCCGGGCGCATGATGGCGCCATCGGGGCTCGCCTCGCGATCCTGGGTGTGTTCGCCACACTCGTCGCTTGCGGCGGGGGTGACGCGGTCGACGACGTGCTCGAGGTGGGGCCGCCCGGGCCTGCCCTGGAGGGCAAGGCCGACCTCGTCGAGGGCAACGTCGAGATCAAGATCAACCTGCGCGCCGACCAGATCGACCGGGCGCGCAGCGTCTTCCACCTGCAGAAGGACCGGGCCTCGGCGCGCGACGTCTACTTCTACGACCAGGCCGACCTCGCCCTCTCGGACGGGGGGCTGATCCTGCGCGCGCGCCGGATCGATGGCGCCCCCGACGACTCCACGGTGAAGCTCCGCCCGATGGATCCGGACGCGGTCGCGGCCTCGTGGTTCGACCTCGCGGGCTTCAAGTGCGAGGAGGATCGCGTCGGCGGCGCGGGCGTCACGTCGTGCTCGCTCACGGTCGCGCAGGACCAGGGCGAGATCGACGCGGTCGCCGCCGGTGATCGCGGCATCGACAAGCTCTTCTCCGCCGACGAGGAGGCACTGACGGCGCTCCGCGGCGACGTCGTCGACTGGACCGCGCTCGAGGTGCTCGGCCCGACCGCGGCGTGGGTGTGGAAGGTGAAGGTCCGCAGCTTCGGCCGGCGCATCACCTTCGAGCTCTGGGAGCTACCCGACGCCACCACGCTGCTCGAGGCCTCGACGCGCGTCACGGCCGCCGAGGCCGACCAGGTGCAACAGGAGCTCGAGCAGTGCCTCGCTGCCAGGGGCTTCGACGTGAGCTCGGCGGGCGAGACGAAGACGCGGGCCGCGCTGGACTACTTCGGCGGGCGGTGAGCGCGGCGCGCGCCGTCGGGTGTAGCGAGCTCGGCGGCGCGACGTCGCGGTCGTGGTCGCGCGGCTGGCCGAGCGAGCCGAGCACCGTGCCGCAGTCGCAGTCGGCGGCGGCCTTCTCGAGGTACACGAGCCCCGGCGGGAGCTGCTGCTGCACGAAGGGGTTCGTGACCGGCGTGAAGGTCAGGCCGTGACGCGCGGCGATCGCGGCGAAGGTCGCCCGGTCCGCCGCCGCGGGGATGGTGGCGGTGATGAAGTGGCACATGGCGCCGCCTCCGCGCTCAGTCCTCCGGCCGCTCGTCGCCGCGCGCCATCTTCACGAGGCGCGGCTCGAAGCGCGCCACCTTCTCGACGAGCGTGCTCTGGGCCGCCATGACCTGGTCGATGTCCTTGTAGGCCATCGGGACCTCGTCGAGGCCGGCCGAGAGCAGCTCGACGTGGTGCGCGGCGAGGAAGGCGCGGGCCTGCTCCCAGGTGAAGAGCTCCTTCGCCCGGGTGCGGCTCATCGCCCGGCCCGCGCCGTGCGAGGCGGAGCACAGCGAGCTCGGCTCGCCGCGGCCGCGCACCACGTAGCCCGGCGTCCCCATCGAGCCCGGGATCACCCCGAGCACGCCGTCGCCCGCCGGGGTCGCGCCCTTGCGGTGCACGACCACGGCGCGGCGCTGCCCGTCGGGCGTCACGTGGACCTCCCGCCACGCGAAGTTGTGGTGGTTCTCGACGTCGGCGCGCAGCTCGACGCCGAGCGCCTCACGCACGTGGCGGTGGATGAGCGCGTGGTTGGCGGCGGCGTAGCGCCCCATGAGCTCCATCGCGGCCCAGTACTCCGCGCCGGCCTCGCTCTCGAGGTCGAGCCACGCGAGCTGGCCGAGCTCCTTCGGCAGCTCGGGGTGCAGCTCGCGCGCGAGGCGGCTGTAGTGGGTCGCGACCTCGCCGCCGGTCCCGCGGGAGCCGCTGTGGCTCAGGAGCGCCAGGTAGGTGCCGGGCGCCAGGCCGAGGACCTCGCCGAGGACGGTCAGCTCGCCGAGCTCGACGAAGTGGTTGCCGCTCCCCGAGGTCCCGAGCTGCGCCCAGGCCTTGTCCTTGAGCCGCTGCGTCACCGGCGAGACCGACCAGTCGTCGTCCATGACGGCGTGCTCGCGCCGCCGCGCGAAGCTGGCGCCGACGCCGAAGCGCGTCTCGCGCTCGAGCGCCTCGCGCAGGCGCGGCCGCTCGGTCGCGAGCGCGGTCACCGGCAGGTCGAGGACGCTCAGCTTCATGCGGCACGCGATGTCCATGCCGACCGCGTAGGGGATGACCGCGCCCTCGGTGGCGAGCACGCCGCCGATCGGCAGCCCGTAGCCGCGGTGGGCGTCGGGCATGAGCGCCCCGCACACCGCCACCGGGAGCGCGGCCGCGTGGCCCATCTGGCCGAGCGTGTCACCGTCGATGTCGACGCCGAAGACGGAATAGGGCGCCGGCGCCGCGCGGGGCACGAACGCGCGCGTCCGCCCGCGCAGCGCCTCGGCGAGCGCGCCGAACAGCTTGTCGGCCAGGTGCGCCTCCGGGGCCAGCGCCACCGCCCGGATCTTCTCGCGCAGGTCCGTGATCGCCACCCCGGCGGCGCGGGCGCGCTCGAGGACCTCGTACGCCGCGGTCATCGCGGGCCCGTGCGGGATGCCGAGCTGGTTCAGGTCCTTCGCCTTCATGGTCCACCTCCGACCTCGCGCGGTTCAGCCGCCGGCGCTGACCGCCGCTTCCCTGGCCGGGGCGGCCGGCGGCGCCTGCCGCGGCAGCTCGACGGTGAAGGTGGTGCCCTTGCCGGGCTCCGAGGCGAAGGACAGCGTGCCGTGGTGCCGCTGGACGATGCCCCAGGCCACCGCGAGCCCGAGGCCGGTGCCCTGTGACTTCGTGGTGAAGAACGGCTCGAAGAGGCGCGAGCGCACCTCGGGCGCGATGCCCGGGCCGGTGTCGGAGACGCGCAGCAGGGCGCGCGCGCGGTCGGTGGACGCGGCCGTCTCGACGGTGATCACGCCGCCGTCGGGCATCGCCTGGGCCGCGTTGACCAGGAGGTTGACGATCACCTGGTGCATGAGGTTCGTGTCCAGGGCCACGTCGCCCAGGCCCGGATCGAGCCGCCGCGCGATGACGACCTTCGCGAACGGCGCCTGGCGCTCGACGAGTTGGACGACGCGCTCGACGAGATCGCCCAGCGAGGCAGCGCGACGCGCCATGGGCCGCTGCCGCGCGAAGTCGAGCAGCCGGTGCACGATCTCGCGGCAGCGCAGGGTCTCGCCGATGATCGACTCGAGGTCCTGCCGCTGGCGGGCCTCGGCCGCCTCGAGCTCGTCGCGCATGGCCTCGGCGTAGGTGAGGATGCCGGTGAGCGGGTTGTTGATCTCGTGCGCGACGCCGGCCGCGAGGCGGCCGACGGAGGCGAGCTTCTCGGCCTCGACGAGCTGGCGCTGCGCGCGCGCCAGCTTCTCGGTGTTCTCGTTGAAGGAGCGGGCCAGCTCGCCGATCTCGTCGTGGCTGTACACGGCGATGGGGTGCTCGAGGTCGCCGGCGGCGAGGCGCCGGGTGCCCTCGACGAGCTGGCTCACCGGGCGGCCGACGAGCCGGATCAGCAGGCCGAAGACGATGGCGGTGGCGAGCGCGGTGATCAGGCCGGCGAAGAGGAAGAGTCGATCACGTAGCTTCGCCACGCTCTCCTCGTGCCGCGCGAGCGACACCGACACGAAGAGCATGCCGAGGACGCGGTTGGGCGCCGCGCCGGCGTGACACCCGGACCGCTGGCACTCGGGGAGGTTGTAGAGCGGGCGGATGACGCCGAGGCTGTCGGGGCCGCCGGGGCGGATCTGGCGGTAGGTCCACGGCGGCGGGGTGCTCGCCCTGCGGCTGCCGCCGTGGCAGGAGCCGCACTCCGGGCTGGTGGCCGCCTTGCGCTGCCCCTCGTCGGCGGCCTCGCTCGAGAAGACGACGATCCCGCGGTGGTCGAGGAGCTGGATGTGCTCGATGTCGCCCTGGTGCGCGACGAAGCTGATGGTCCGGCGGATGCGCTCGTGCCGGTCGTCGAGCATGGCCGAGCGGGTGCTGCGCCAGATGGCCTCGGCCAGCCGGCGCGCGTCGCCGTCCGCCTCGCGCGTGAGGTGCTCCCGCGCCACCCGATCGACGGTCACCGTCAGCAGCGTGAAGGCCAGGCCGACGACGAGGGCGACCGCCACGGCGAGCTTCGTGCCGATGCTGCGGAGATAGCGCACGGGGTCGGTCCGTCCTGTCCCCTCGACCACCGCACCGTACTACGGGTCAGGCGGCGAGGGCAAGGCGCGGGCACCGTGCTCGACGCACCGCTCGAGCGAGTCGGGGCTCGTCCGGACGGCGGCGAGGGCGGTGCTGAGGAGGACGAAGAGGCACGCGGACGCGGCCACGAACCAGCTCGGGATCAGCTCCCCGACCGCGAGCCGGTGGTAGAGCTCGGTGACGGTCCGCGCGCTCGTCGGGTGGATGAACACCTTCGTGAGCCACACGGCGGTGATGAAGTAGGCGAGCATCAGGTAGTTCCGCCGGAGCCGCAGCCGGATGGCCGTGAAGAGGCTCAGCGTGGCGCACGGGTGCCCCAGATCCGCGGCGAGGCGCTCGCGCCAATCGGGCTCCGCGGCGCCGGGGGCGAGCAGGCGGGCGAAGTAGTTGCGCTCGAGGAGGTGCAGGCGCCACTCGCTGTGATGGAGGTGCTGATAGCGCCGCGCCTCGATGATCATGCACATCGTGTTGAGCGCCAGCCCGAGGAGCAGGATGTAGTGCGGCACGCTCCCGCCACCGAGGGTGAAGGTGGTCATGCCGACGGTGAGCAGCATGGCCCAGTGGCTGGTCGTGTCGAGGCGGCTGCGCCACACGGTCATGCGGTGCACCTCGCCGCGGTAGAGGTGCGCCATGGCCGTGTGCAGCGCGTCGGGCGTCGCCATGGCCGTGTGCAGCGCGTCGGACTCGGCTCCCGGCGCGGGCGCCGGGGTACTGGGGGTCGCTGACGACATCCGGCGGGTCAGTACGCCCGGCCCAGCTTCATCAAGGCCTCGTCGGGATCCCCGGTGGCGGCGAGGGCGGCGCGGCCCTCGTCGCCGAGGGTCGCGAGGACCGCGTGCGCGTCGCGCACCTCGGCGCCGTTCGCGACGTAGCACGGCAGCCCGCTCGACGAGATGTAGAGGCCCGCGGCGGGCGCCTCGGGCTCGAGGCCGGCGTAGCCGCGGGGGGCCTCCGCCGCCCTGACCAGCGCCCAGGCGTCGCGGTCGAACAGGATGACATCCGCGCGCTTGGCCTTGCTGTCGGCCTCGAGCGCACCCCAGCCGGGCGCGTCATGGGCGCCGCGGAGCAGCCAGATCATGTCCATGCGCGCATGGTATCACGCCGCCCGCCGCGCCGGCGGCTCACGCCTCGACCACTCACTCCTTCGTGGCCGCGGTCGTCAGCCAGCCCGTGATCTCGGCCTGGCTCGGGATGCGCCCCGCGCACTTGACCTCACCGTCGATGACGAGGCCCGGCGTCATCAGGACGCGGTACTTCACGATCTCGTCCATCATCTCGACCTTCGTGAGGTTGGCCGCCAGCCCGAGCTGCTCGAGCGCCTTGGCGGTCTCCTCGTAGAGCGTCTTGCAGCGGGCGCAGCCGGGTCCCAGCACCTTGACGTCCATCGTCTCCTCCGTGATCACTTCTTGCGCGGCCTGAGCTGGCACGCGCACTGTCCGGTCCAGAGGTCGCCGACCCGGGTCGGCAGGCCGGCGTCGTCCCAGTCGTGGATGCCGCCGTTGAGGTTCGCGACCTCGGTGTACCCGTGCTCCTGCAGGGCCGCGCGGCGGCGCGCGGGGCGGCCGCGGCCGTGCGCCCGACGAAGCACCGCCGCCTGAACCACAGCGCCACGTTCACCAGGGCGATGAGCGCGGGCACCTCGACGAGCGGCCCGATGACCGCGGCGAAGGCGGCGCCGTGGTGGATGCCGAAGGTCGCGACCGCGACCGCGATGGCGAGCTCGAAGTTGTTCGAGGCGGCGGTGAACGAGAGCGTCGCCGACTGCTCGTAGGTGGCGCCGACGAGCTTGCTCATGAAGAAGGAGACCACGAACATCACGACGAAGTAGATCAGCAGCGGGATGGCGATGCGCACCACGTCGAACGGGAGCTGCACGATCGTCTCGCCCTTGAGCGAGAACATGACGACGATGGTGAAGAGCAGCGCGATGAGCGTGATGGGGCTGATCTTCGGGATGAACTTGGTGTGGTACCACTCCTTGTCCTTCAGCCTGATCAGCGTGAAGCGCGTGATGATCCCGGCGAGGAACGGGACGCCGAGGTAGATGAAGACGCTCTTCGCGATCGCGCCGATGGTGATGTTGACGGCGAGGCCCTTCAGGCCGAACCAGCCCGGCGCCAGGGTGACGAAGAGGTAGGCGTACAGCGAGAAGAAGAGCACCTGGAAGATCGAGTTGAACGCCACCAGCCCCGCGCAGTACTCGGTGTCGCCCTTGGCGAGGTCGTTCCACACGATCACCATGGCGATGCAGCGCGCGAGGCCGATCATGATGAGGCCGACCATGTACTCGGGCTTGTCGCGCAGGAAGATCGCCGCGAGCGCGAACATGAGGATCGGCCCCACGATCCAGTTCTGGACGAGCGAGAGCAGCAGCACGCGCCAGTTGCGAAAGACGCGGCCCATCTCCTCGTAGCGCACCTTCGCGAGCGGCGGGTACATCATGAGGATGAGGCCGATGGCGATGGGGACCGAGGTCGTACCGACGTTGAGCTGGTTGAGCAGAGGCACGACGCCCGGCCAGAGCCAGCCGCCGCCCACGCCGACGCCCATCGCGAGGAAGATCCACAGCGTCAGGTAGCGGTCGAGGAACGAGAGCTTGCCGGCGACGCCGGGGCGCGCAGGAGTCATCGGCGGGCCTCCTTCGCGGCGCCGGCCGCGGCGCGCGTGCGGCGCACCGGGATGCGGCACACGGCGCCGTACTTCGCCTTCTGCGCCATCCACCGGCGGAACCGGGCCTCCACCTCCGAGTGGTCGCGCGCCTCGAGCACGCGGCGCACGTTCGCGACCAGCGCCTTGCGGGGCGCGTCGAGGTCGGTGCGCACGGCGTAGTAGACCCACAGCCCGGCGCGCCGGTCGCTCAGGATCCCGGCGTGCTTCAGGTACTGCAGGTGGCGCGACGCCTTGGACTGATTGATCTCGAGCGTGCCGGAGAAATCGCAGACGCACAGCTCGCCGTGAGCGAAGAGCAGGCTCAGCATCTCGAGCCGGGTCTCGTCGGCGAGCGCCTTGAACACGCTGGCGAGGTCACGCATGTGCTTGCTTATATCCGTGTAGCCGTGTATATGCAAGTTGAAATGCTCGACCAGCTCCTCGCCCACGTCGGTCAGTACATTCACACGAACCCCTGGATGGCGATCGGCGCGGTGTTCCTCGGCGGTGTGGTCACGGCCTCGAGCCCGTGCGTCCTCGCGATGATCCCGCTGATGGTGAGCTTCGTCGCCGGCCGCGAGGAGCGCGGCCTCGGCCCCGCGCGGGCGTTCGGCTACTCGCTCGTGTTCGTGCTCGGGCTCGCGCTCACGTTCGTCGTCATGGGCACGGTGGCGGCGCTGGCCGGCAAGCTCTACGGCCAGGTCTCCGGCGCCTGGAAGTGGGTCGTCGCCGGGGTGTGCCTCGTGATGGGGCTGCACCTCATGGGCGTGCTGCGCTTCACCATCCCCATGCCGCTCAAGGCCCAGCCGAAGACCACGGGCCTGCTCGGCGCCTTCGTGGTGGGGCTGCTCTTCGGCGTCGTCTCGGCCCCCTGCGCCGCGCCGATCCTGATCGTGCTGCTCACCTACCTCGCCGGCTCCGGCGCCTCGGTGCCGTACGGGGCGCTGCTGCTGCTCGTCTACGCGCTCGGCCACAGCGTCCTCATCCTGCTCGCCGGCACCTCGATGGGGCTGGCGCGGAAGCTCATCGAGGCGGGGCGCCTGACCCGCGCCACCGGCGTCATGCGGCGCGTGGCCGGCGCCCTCATCGTGCTCGTCGGCATGTACTTCGGCTACTCGGGTCTCGGCGCCCCGTCCCGCGCCGCCCCGGCCGCGACGGCGGCCCCCGCCACGGCCCCGGCGGCCAAGCCCAGGGTCGCGCGCATCGTCTTCGTCGGGAAGCAGAACGCCTGCGACTGCACCCGCAAGGCCATCGACGCCGGCGTGCAGGCGCTCGCGGCCGCGCTCGGCCCGGGCAACCGCATCCCGGTCGAGCGCCTGCAGCTGGACACGCAGGAGGACAAGGTCGCGCCGTACCGGACCCGCCGCGCGTTCGTGGCGCTCCCGGCCGTCTATCTGATCGACGAGACCGACAGCCTGGTCGAGATGTTCCAGGGCGAAGTGACGAAGGAGCAGCTCGAGCCGCTCCTCGCCCGCGCCGCCGTCGTCACCAAGGAGAAGACCCCATGAGCACGTCCGAAGAGATCCGCCACGACGTGGCGCAGTCCTACACCGAGGCGGTCACGCGCCCGTCGGGCGGCGGGTGCTGCTGCTGCAGCGAGCCGGTGCAGAAGGGCGTCGTCGTGAAGCTCGGCGGCTACACGCCCGAGCAGCTCGCCGCCCTGCCGTCCGCCGCGGTCGTGAACTCGTTCGGCTGCGGCAACCCGGTCGCGCTGTCGGCGATCGGCCTGGGCGACGTCGTCCTGGACCTCGGCTCGGGCGCCGGCATCGACCTCTTCCTGGCGGCGAAGAAGGTCGGCCCGCGCGGCCGGGCCATCGGCATCGACATGACCGACGCGATGATCGCGAAGGCGCGCGAGAACATCGCGGCCGGCGGCTTCACGAACGTGGAGGTGCGCAAGGGGATCATCGAGGCGCTGCCCGTCGAGAGCGCCAGCGTCGACTGGGTGATCTCGAACTGCGTCATCAACCTCTCGCCCGAGAAGCCGCGGGTCTTCGCCGAGATCGCCCGCGTGCTCAAGCCCGGCGGCCGCATGCTCGTGTCGGACATCGTGGCCCGGGAGCTGCCCGCGGACATCCGCCAGGACCGGGCGCTGTACTCGTCGTGCGTCGCCGGCGCCATCAGCGAGGAGGAGTACGTGGCCGGCCTGCGCGCGGCCGGGCTCGCCGAGGTCGAGGTCCGGGAGCGGCTCGTCTACGACGCGGACCAGCTCGAGGCCTTCTTCTCCGCGGAGCTGCCCGCGAACGAGCGGGCCGGGTGCTGCGGCGGCGGGGCGGGCTTCGCCGCGACGGCGCAGCGGATGGCCGGCAAGGTGTGGAGCGCGCGCATCTATGCGCGCAAGCCGGACTAGCAACGGCGCGACAACACCGCGGTAGCACGAACAGAACACTCCGTGTTACCGTGCGCGGGTGCTCGCACGCGGACACACCCCGCTCTCACGCCGGCGCCGAAGAGATGCCCTGTTCGCGCTCGCGACGGCACTGTGCTGGGCGGTGCTGCTGCCGGCGGCTCATACCCTGGGTCACCGGGATGACCACGAGCACACCCCGGCGGGCGTCATCCGCCACGGCCTCGGGGACGGCCACCACCATCCGGTCGCGGGCTCCGCGAACGAGTCCCACGACGAGCATGCGGACGACGACGACGATCACGACGACGCCGAAGCCCGCGGGCTCGCGGGGCTGAGCCGCCGTCGCCCGCCGGCGCCTCACGGCCACGGCAGCGTCTTGCACCTCGGCGCCGCGCTCCTCGGCCGCAGCGCCTTCGTCTTCACGGCCGAGCTCGGGCCAGCGACACCTGCCCCCGCAGTCACCCTCGTCACCGGACCTCGTCCGTCGCGGCCTCGGGCGTGCGACCCGCGCGCGCCGCCCCGCTGCCGCTCCGCCGACGTGTAGGCCGTCAGGAACTGCGAACCACTACCACGGAGGGCAGCGCGCATGCGCTTTCCCATAGCCTTGATTTGGGCTCTCGGCGGAGCTCTGGGTGCTCCCGCGCACGCCGCGCCCGCGCCGGCGAGCCAGCCGGCGCCCCCGGCCTCGGCGCCGGCGTCACAGCGCGCCCCGGCGTCCCAGCCGGCGGCCGAGGCCGAACCAGTCCCCGAGGAGCCGATCGTGGCGCCCGGGGTCGCGCCCCGCGAGTACATCACCATCATCGAGGGCGCGCCGCGCAGCGCGGCCTCGGCGCAGACCATCCGCGACCTCGATCTGCAGCTCCGGACCCGCGGCTCGCCGAACGACATGGTCCGCGCCGCCCCGGGCGTGGTCACGGCGCAGCACCAGGGCGGCGGCAAGGCCGACCAGTACTTCCTGCGCGGCTTCGACTGCGACCACGGCACGGACATCGCGCTCTCCGTCGACGGCGTGCCGGTGAACCTGCCCTCGCACGCGCACGGCCAGGGCTACGCCGATCTGCACTTCCTCATCCCGGAGCTCGTGGAGCGGCTCCAGGTCTACAAGGGGACGTACTTCGCCGAGCTCGGCGACTTCGCGACCGCCGGCGCCCTCGATTTCCAGACGTTGCGGCGCGTCGACCGCAGCTTCGTGTCGGCCGGCGGCGGCATGCTGGGGAGCTGGCGCGTCCTCGGCGTCGGCAGCGCCGACGGCCCGCGCCTCCATCCCTACTTCGCGGTCGAGGCCGGCGGCCTCAACGGCCCGTTCGAGCATCCGGAGAGGCTCGGGCGCGTCAACCTCTTCGGCAAGGTCACCTATGACCTCTTCGAGCGCGGCGTCGTCGGCGCGACGGTGGCCGCCTATGGCAGCCAGTGGAGCTCGTCCGGCCAGATCCCCGAGCGGGAGGTGGCCGCCGGGCGGCTCTCCCGCTTCGGCGCCATCGACCCCGCCGAGGGCGGCGCTACGGCGCGCCAGGCGGTCACGGCGTTCGCCCGCTTCGCGCCCGTGCCCGGCGATGAGATCACCGCGACAATCTACCTCGTCCGCTACCGGCTGGCGCTCTTCAGCGACTTCACCTTCTTCCTGCGCGACCCGGTCAACGGCGACATGATCGAGCAGGACGATGCCCGCGTCTTCGGTGGGGCCCGGCTCCGCTGGGAGCGCCGCCAGACCCTGCTCGGCGGCCGGGTGCTGCTCACGAGCGCCCTCGGCGCCGAGGCGCGCGCGGACGACATCCATCTCGACCTCTGGGACGTGACCTCGCAGAACGGTCAGTTTCGCCAGCGCCTCGGGCGCCACGCCGGCCAGGGCAATGACGACGACGTGCGCGAGCAGCACCTCGCCGTGTACGCCGAGGAGCGCGCCACGATCGGCGAGCACCTGCGCCTCATCGCCGCCGTCCGCGGCGACTACTTCCTCTTCGACGACGACCGCCTCGGCGCCGACCCGGCGACCGGCGCGCCGCGGAGCAGCGCCCAGGCGCAGCGCTTCCTCGCCTCGCCCAAGGCGACCGCCATCATCGTGCCGCGGGCGCCGACGGAGCTGTACCTGAACTTCGGCTACGGCTTCCACTCGAACGACGCCCGGGTCGCCGTCGCCGCCCGCGACCAGCCCGACCGCATGGTCCCGCGCGCCATCGCCGGGGAGCTCGGCGCCCGCACGCGCCTCTTCGAGCGGCTCGACCTCGCCGCGGCCGTCTGGGCGCTCTACCTCCAGAGCGAGCTCGTCTTCTCCGGGGACGAGGGCACCTTCGAGCCCCAGGGGGCGACGACCCGCTACGGCCTCGACGTCGAGGCGCGCTGGCGGATCCTGCCGTGGCTCTACGCCGACGCCGACCTCGCGCTGGCGCACGCGGAGTTCGTGCGCGACAGCGGCAACGGCCGGGCCGTCGCGCTGGCGCCGCGGCTCGTCTACAGCGCCGGCCTCACCGCCCGCCACCCGCGCGGGTGGAAGGCGGCGCTCCGGGTGCGCGGCATCGGCGACCGGCCCGCGATCGAGGACGGCAGCCTCATCGCCCAGGGCTACACCGTGCTGGATGCCTTCGTCGGGTACGAGCGGCGGCGCTGGGAGGTGCTCGTCACCGTCGAGAACCTCACGAGCATCGGCTGGCGTGAGGCCCAGTTCGGCAACGCCTCCTGCGTCCCGCGCGAGCTGCAGACGGACCCGCGCTGCGCCCCGGCGAGCGCGAGCCGCCCCGGCGTGCCGGACGTGCACTTCACCCCCGGCAACCCCGTCAACGCGCAGGTGACGCTGCGCCTGTGGCTCTGACGGCTCTCCTCGGCGGCGAGCTCTTCACACTCGGGCAGGGGATGCGCCCCGGGGCGAAGCTCGTCCTCATCGAGTTCAAGGAGGGCAAGCTGCCCGAGGGACCGCCCGAGCACGGCAAGATCCCGCGCGCCGACCTGCTCAAGCTCGCGGCCCGGCGCTGGCCTGACGTTGGCGGCGGAGAGGCGTGACCTGCTGCCCTACCAGCTCTTCCTCGTGTTCAAGCGGTAGCCGGCGCGGCCTCGGCCGCTGTCGCCTCCACCAGCGCCCGTGCGACCGTCTCCTTGGAGGGCATGCCCGATGCCCCATAGAGCCGTCAGGTGAAGCCGTAGTCCGTGCGGCCGCGCATGGCGGGGTCGAGGTCCAGGCCGTTCACCAGGACCGTTGGGCTGCCATGCAGACGAAACCGCTCGGCCTCGTCCACCGTGGTGACCAGCACCATCGTGACCTCGACAAGGAGGGCCAACTCCGCCGCGACTCGCTCGACGAGATCGCGGGTGCCAGGCGCATGCTCGCAGCCTTCCGTATGAGCGATCGTGATCCGCACTCCCGAGCTCCTCACGCGGCGATCCGATGGGCGCGCACGAGGCCGTCCTCCATCTCGAGCGCGCGGTCGAAGACGTCGAGCGCCCGGTGGTCGTGCGTGACGACGAGCACGGCCGCGTCCTGCTCGTGGGCGACCTTGCGCAGCAGCTCCATGACCTGCCGGCCGCGGACGCTGTCGAGCGCCGCGGTCGGCTCGTCGGCGAGCACGAGGCTCGGCCGGTTGGCGAGCGCGCGCGCCACCGCGACGCGCTGCTGCTCGCCGCCCGAGAGCTTGCTCGGCAGGTGCCCCGCCCGGTCCGCCACCTCGAGGTACTCGAGCAGCGTGTGCGCCCGGGCGCGGGCGTCGCGCGCCGCGGCGCCGTCGATCTCCATCGCCAGCCGGACGTTCTCGGCCGCGGTGAGGAACGGGATGAGGTTCGCCTTCTGAAAGACGAAGCCGAGGTGCTGCCGCCGGTAGCGGCGGGCGTCGACCCGGGTGCGGTGCTGCTCGAACACGGGCTCGCCGGCGATGACGATGCTCCCGTCGTCGGGCGGCAGGATGAGCCCCAGCATCGTGAGCAGCGTGGACTTCCCCGCTCCGCTCGGCCCCAGCAGCGCGACGACCTCGCCCCGGCGCAGCTCGAGCGTCGCGTCGCGCACCGCGATGACCTCGGTGTGGCCGCTGCCGTAGGTCTTGCGCAGGCCCACGGCGCGGACCGCGAGCTCGTTCCCGGTGCCGCCGCTCACGCGAGCACCTCGTGCGGCGCCACGCGCAGCGCCTTGGCGATGCCGATGAGGCTCGCGAGCACCGAGATGGTGACGACGATGCCGCCGAGCAGCCACAGGTCGGGGACGGTCACGATGACGCGCCGGGGGAACAGCGGGAACGCCCAGCGACCGACGACAAAGGCGACCCCGTAGCCGAGGACCCCGAGCAGGAGGGCTTGCTGCAGGATGAGCCCGAGGATCACGCGGTTGCGCGCGCCGATCAGCTTGAGCAGGGCGATGTCGTGCAGCTTGTCGAGGGTGAGGGTGTAGAGGATGAGCGCCATGATGATGGCGGACACGATGATGAGCAGCACCCGGAAGAGCGCGAGCTGGCGGCGGGAGCGGTCCACGATGCCGCCGAGGAGGAGCTCGCGCTCCTGCGCCGTGGTGAGCACGCTGACGTCCGGCCAGCCGGCGATCACGTCGCGGACCTTGGCCCCGTCGGCGCCCGCGGCGAGCGTCACCATCACGGCGCTGACGTCGGGGCGCGCGAGCTCGGGCAACGCGGCGGCGGGGCCGCGGCTGCGGTTCGCCGCGGCGGGCAGCTTGCGACCGAGATCGGTGCGCACGGTCCGCGCGTACCGGCCGTTGCGGCCGAGCCGCATCGCCTCGCCCGGGCTGTCCGTGACGATCGCCTGCGCATCGAGCCTCGTGAAGAAGGCCATGGCGTCGCCCGCGGGGGAGGTCATGGCGCGCGTCAGGCCCACCACGGTGTAGACGTCCCGGGCGATCGCCACCCTCGTCCCGAGGGGCAGCTTGAGCGACTCGTCGGCGATCATCTCGTAGTGCGCCTGGCCGAGCGGGCGGCCGGCGACCATGGGCAGCCACGCGCCGCGGTCGGCCGGCCACGCCAGCCCCTGGACGGTGAGCCGCAGCGGCCGCCCGCGGTGCTCCCGCTGGATCGTGAACGTGAGGAAGCTCCGGCTCTGCGCCACGCCGGGCACGGCGCGCAGGCGGTCCTCGAGGACGTACGGCACCCGGGACTCCTCCGCGAACGGCCCCCGCGTGTTGCGCTGCACCACCCAGAGGTCGGCGCCGACGCGGTCCACGAGCAGGGTCGCGTCCTGCACGAGCCCGCGGTAGATGCCGCCCATGCCCATCACGATCATGAGCAGCAGCCCGACGCCGACCGTGGTCAGGACGAAGCGGCCGAGGTTGTGGCGGACGTCGCGGACCGCGAGGTTCATGGCCCGGGCGCGCCCGTGATCGGGATGTACACCTCGGCCCGCTGGCCCAGGGCCCACCGCTCCGGCCGGCGGGGCAGGGCCACGTCGACGAGGAACTCCCGGGTCTCGGGATCGACCTGCGGCTCGATGCGCGCCACGGTGCCCTCGTAGGACACGGTGGGCTCGGAGCGGAACACGACTCGCGCGCGCTGGCCGGGGACCACCGCCGCCAGCGAGGCCTCGTCGACCCACGCGGCGACCCAGATCGTGTCCAGCGAGACGAGCTGCAGGATGGCGTCGCCGGGCACGGCCACGTTGCCCGGGTCCCGCACGCGCTTGACCACGTAGCCGTCGAACGGGGCGAGGATGCGGGTATCGACCAGCTTCTCCCGCGCGTAGCGCGCGCTCGCTTGCGCCCGGTGCACCTGCCGTGAGGCGGCGACCTCGTTCGTGCGCGCCCGCGCCAGATCGGCGTCGGCGACGTCCCGCCGCTGGAGCGCCTTGTCGAACTCGTCGTGGCTCACGTAACCCACCTTGACGAGCTTCGTCGCGCGGCCATGGCTGGCACGGGCCTCGAGCGCCGTGGCGGAGGAGGCCGCGGTCTGCGCGACGGCCTGGTCCACCGCGGCGCGCGCCACCGTCACGTCCGCCTCGGCCACCCGCACCTGCTCGGCGAGGTCGCCGTCATAGAGCGTCGCCAGGAGCTGCCCCTTCCGGACCCGGTCGCCCTGGTCGACGAGGACGCCGGTGAGGAGGCCCGGGACCCGCGGGCTGATGGCGGCGCTCACGCGCGCCTCGAGCGTGCCGGTGCCCATGACCTCGGGCGCGACCGCGCCGGGGCGCGCGACGGCGCGCTCGGCCAGCACGGGGCGGGCGCGGTGCCAGCGCAGGCCCCCGGCTCCGAGCGATGCTACGACGAGGACGCCGACGATCGTCGCGACCCGAGGGTGTGCGGTGAGGCGCATGAGTCACATCCCGATGAAGAGCATGCCCTTGCTCAGGATGACGATGCCGAACGCCACGAGCAGCAGCCCCGACGCCCAGCGGACGACGACCGGGTGGCGCGCCACGGCGCGGACGCGGCCGCGCAACGCCTGCGAGCCGTAGCCGAGCGCGAGCATCGGCAGCGCGAAGCCGAGCGAGTAGACCAGCAGCAGCCCCACGCCCGTGAGCAGCTGGCCCTGCGCGGCGACCATCGCCAGCACGCTCGACAGCATCGGCCCGACGCACGGGATCCAGACGAGGCCCAGGCTCGCGCCGAGCAGGAGGCCGGACCAGCGGCCGCGGCTGCGGGTCTGGAACCGGTGCACCCAGGTCATGCGCTTGAAGAGGTTCACGTCGAGGAGCAGGAGGACGCCGAAGAGGAGCACGAGCGCGCCGGCGACCTTCTCGGCCACGGGGAGCGCGCGGCCGACCGCGGCGCCGAAGAGGCTGGTGAGGATGCCCATCGCGACGAAGCTCGCGGCGAGGCCGACCACGACCAGCGCCGGGCGCGTGCGGTGCTCGTCGGCGGTGCCGGTGACGATGATCGGGACCACCGGGAGCACGCAGGGGCTGGCGACGCTGGCGAGGCCGGCGCCGAAGGTGAGGCCGATCGCGGAGAGCCCGAGGTCCATGGCCGGCTCAGCGGCCGACGAGCTGGCGCACCTGCGCCGGGCCCTGGATGCCGGGCGTGGCGCGGCGCACCTCGCGGCCCGTGGCATCGGTCAGCACGAGCGCCGGGAGCGACCGGATGCCGTACTGCTCGAACCGGGGGCCGTCCGCCCGGCTCGTCGTGCGGTAGGAGACGACCTCGACCTTGTTCTTCAGCTCGGCGCTCAGGTCGTCGAGGATGCGGTCCTGGATCTGACACGGCCGGCCGTTCGGGTTCATGAAGAAGACGAGGCGCGGCAGGCTCCCGTCGGCCGCCGGGGCCGGCAGCGGCGCCACGGCGGCGTTCGTCGCGGCCTCGCCGCGTGTGCACGCGCCGCCGGCCGCGGCCGCGAGCGCCAGGAGAGAGAACAGGATCGGCCAGCTCCTTCGCATGCGCTGCTCCTTCTACCAGAGCGACAGCGGCATCGCGCCGTCGTGCCCGTTCGAGCCGGAGCTGCAAGGAAGGGTTCAGGCCGCGCGGGCGCCGGCCGGCGCGAATCCTCGCGCGCCTCGCCGGCTCCCATCGGCAGAGGAGGCGATCATGGCAACGACCAAGATCACGTCCCGCAACTTCGACGCGGTGGTGGAGAAGAAGGGCGGCATCGTCCTCATCGACTGGTGGGCCCCGTGGTGCGGGCCGTGCCGCGCGTTCGGCCCCACCTACGAGCGCGTCGCCGCGCGGAACCCGGACCTGACCTTCGGCAAGGTGAACACCGAAGAGGAGCAGCGGCTCGCGGCCGAGTTCGAGATCCGCTCGATCCCCACGCTCATGATCTTCCGCGATGACGTGCTCGTCTTCTCGCAGCCGGGCATGCTCCCGGAGCCGGTGCTGGACGAGCTCATCACGAAGGTGCGGGCGCTCGACATGGGCGAGGTCCGGCGCAAGCTCGCCGAGCAAGAGAAGGGCCAGGCTCGGAAGCCCGCGGCCAAGACGGCACGAGCCTGAGGCGGCACCGGGGCACGAAACGTGCATCCGGTGGGGCCATGAAGACCAAGATCCTGGTAGTGGACGACGAGCCCGATGTGGTGCGGTACTTCACGGCGCTGCTCGAGGAGAACGGCTACGCCACGATGAGCGCGAAGGACGGCGCGGAGGCGCTCGCGACCGTGCGCCGCGAGCGGCCCGCGCTGGTCACGCTCGACATCACGATGCCGAACCAGTCGGGCGTGCGGGTCTTCCGCGAGTTGAAGGAGGACGCCGCGCTGCGCGGCATCCCGGTCGTCGTGGTCACCGGCATCTCGCACGATTTCAAGAACTTCATCTCGACGCGGCCGCAGGTGCCGCCGCCCGACGGCTACCTCGAGAAGCCGGTGACGCCCGAGGCGCTGCTCGGCGAGGTGCGGCGGCTGCTCACCTGAGGCGAGTCGAAGACGAGCCTCGTCGTAAACCGAGACGCGGCCGCGCTCACCGCAGCCCGTACTGCCGCAGCTTGCGCAGCAGCGTGGTCCGGTGCACGCCGAGCTCGGCCGCGGCGCGGGTGCGGTTGCCGTGGTGCCGCTCGAGCGCGGCGCGCACGGCCGCGAGCTCGGCGCCGGCGATGCTGGCAGCGACCGGCGGGACGCTCGCGGGCGCTCCCGACGGGGCGATCGCGGGCGGCAGGTGCTCGAGGCCGATGCGATCGCCCTGGCAGAGGATGAAGGCGCGCTCGACGAGGTTCTCCAGCTCGCGCACGTTGCCCGGGAACGCGTAGCCGACGAGCAGCGCCATCGCCTCGCTCGTCAGGCCCTCGATGGTCTTGCCGGTGGACTCGCGGAACAGCCGGACGTAGTGATTGACGAGCAGCGGCACGTCCTCCGCGCGCTGGCGCAGCGGCGGGATGTCGATCTGCACGACGTTGAGGCGGAAGTAGAGGTCCTCGCGGAACGTGCCGGCGCGCACGAGGGCCAGGAGATCGCGGTTCGTCGCCACGATGACCCGGACGTTGGCGCGGACCGAGGCGTTGGAGCCGAGCGGCTCGTAGCCGCGGTCCTGCAGGAAGCGCAGCACCTTCACCTGCGTCAGCCGCGGGAGATCCCCGACCTCGTCGAGGAAGAGCGTGCCGCCCTCGGCCGCGGCGATGCGGCCGGGCTTGTCGCGGCGGGCGTCGGTGAACGCGCCGCGCTTGTAGCCGAAGAGCTCCGACTCGAGGAGCGTCTCGGGGATCGCGGCGCAGTTGAGGGCGACGAAGGGCCCCTTGCGGCGGGGCCCGAGGGCGTGGATGGTGCGGGCGATGAGCTCCTTGCCGGTGCCCGACGGCCCGGTCACGAGCACCGTCGAGTCGCTCGGGGCGACGAGCGGCAGGAGGTCGAAGATGTGCCGCATCGCGGGGCTCTTGCCGATGATGTCCGACAGCCGGTAGCGCGAGTCGAGCCGGCGCTTGAGATCGACGATCTGCGAGAGGTCGCGGAACACCTCGACGCCGCCGAGGAGCCGGCCGGCCTTCGTGAGCAGCGGCGCCGTCGACACCGAGATGGGGATCGCGCGGCCGTCGCGGGCGCGGATGTAGACCTCGCGGTTCCGCGACGCGCGGCGCGAGGCGATGCTCAGGCGCAGGGGACACACCTGATCGCAGAGGTTGGTGCGGAACACCTCGGCGCAGCGGCGGCCCATGACCTCGTCGGCGGTGTAGCCGGTGATGCGCTCCGCGGCCTGGTTGAACGAGGTGATGCAGCTCTGGCCGTCGACGGTGAAGACGCCCTGGTCGAGGACGTCGAGGATGAGCGGGAAGTAGCGGGCGTCGAGCGCCTTCGAGGATTCAGGCATGTCGCACTTCGCATCAGTGTAGCACAGCAGTGTCGCGGCCTGCGACAGCGGGCGACCGGCGGACTTACGGTCAGTCGAGCTAACCTATGGATGTCACGTCCTGCATGGTCTCGGCACGCATCGTGCGATGGCCCGGCCCATGGCAGAGCGGCCGACGCGGAGCAAATCCGCGCGCACCCGGGCGGCGCGCGCCGGCGTGGTGCGCCGCCCGCCGCCGCGCGATCCGGCGTGCTGGGAGTTCTGGGCCTCCCTCGACCGGACCGCGGCCCGCCCCGGGTGCGGGCCGACCTGCGGCGGGTGCCCGATCCACGGCGCGCGCACCGGCGCGTGCCACGAGGTGCGGCCGTGGCAGCCGGGCGGCACGGTGCGCGCGCCCTCCTGCCCGGACTGCGTCTTCTTCGCCACCGTGAGGGGGATCGAGCGCGATGAGCTCTAGCATGCTGCCGCCCGTCGAGAACGTGGCCGTCAAGTACCACCAGGAGCCGGTCCCGCTGGGTGACCGGCCGCGCCGCTTCCTCGACGCGTTCGCCGCCGTCCTCAAGCACTCGAGCTACGGCTTCATCCTCGATCACTTCGCCCGCCTGGGGCAGAAGTGCGGCCGGTGCGGGGTCGAGTGCCCGGTCTACCAGGCGACGGGCCGCGACGCCGATGTGCCCTGCGCCCGCTCGGACCTGCTGCTGCGCGTCTACCGGCGCCACTTCACGGCCGAGGGCCGCCTGATGGCGCGGCTCCTCGCCACCGCCCCGCTCGTGGACGCGGACCTCGACGTCATGGCCGAGGCCTACTACCGCTGCACCGCCTGCCGCCGCTGCAACGCCGCGTGCCCGATGGGGCTCGACCACGGCATCATCACGCACCTCGGCCGCTACCTCCTCTCCGAGATCGGGATCGCCCCGAAGGCGCTCCACGTCTCGGTCCGGGAGCAGCTCGCCGGCAAGACCGGCAACACCTCGGCCATCCCCGTGCCGGCGCTCCTCGACACGCTCTCGTTCCTCGAGGAGGAGCTCAAGGAGAAGTACGGCCGCGACGTCAAGTTCCCCGTCGACGTCGTCGGCGCCGAGTACGTCTTCTTCCCGGCGGTCAGCGACTACCTGCTCGAGCCGGACACCCTCATGGGCCAGGCCGCCGTGTTCCACGCGACGGGCGACTCGTGGACCATCGGCACCGGGTACTTCGACGGCATCAACTACGGCCTCTTCTACAACGACCGGTTCCTCGAGGACATCATCCACAAGGAGGTGGCCGAGGTCCGGCGCCTCGCGGGGAAGAAGGTCCTCATCGGCGAGTGCGGCCACGCCTCGCGCAGCGCCAAGGCCTTCATCCCGACGTACGGCGGCGCCGCGCCGCCGGAGGTCGTGAACATCCTCGAGTACACCGACCGCGCCATCCGCGGCGGGAAGCTCAGGCTGCGGCGCGACGTGGTCAAGGAGCGGGTCACCTACCACGACCCGTGCAACCTCGCGCGCTCGGGCTGGGTCGTCGATCAGCCGCGGCGCATCCTGCGCGCCTTCATCGACGACTTCGTGGAGATGGAGCCCCACGGCCGCGCGAACTACTGCTGCGGCGGCGGCGCGGGCACCGTGTCCATGGACGAGATGCGCAAGTTCCGCACGTCGATCGGCGGCAAGCGCAAGGCGGAGCAGCTGCGCGCCACCGGCGCCCACTACGTGGTCGCGCCCTGCGCCAACTGCAAGAAGCAGCTCCGCGAGGTCATCGAGGACCACCACCTCGACATGGAGGTCATCGGCCTCCACGACCTGGTCCTGCGCGCGATCGAGCTCTGAGAGGCTGCCCATGGAGACGCTCATCGAATTCGGCCGCGGCCCGCTGTTCCGGTTCGCTGTCGCCCTCGCCGTGCTCGGGCTGCTGCGGCACGCGGTCCTGAGCCTGTGGGGGCTGCGGCAGGCGCGGCGCCGCGCCGGCGACGGGCGGCTCGCGCTGGGCGCGATCCTCCTGCGGACCGCCGCCACGCTCAACCCGCTGCGGTACTTCGTGGGCCACCGCTGGCTCTACAGCCTGCTCTCGACGGCGTTCCACGTCGGGCTCATCCTGGTGCCCGTCTTCTTCCCCGGGCACATCCGTCTGTGGGTGCGCGGGCTGGGGGTCGGCTGGCCGGGGCTGACGATGAGCGTGGCGGACGCGCTCACGCTGCTCACCATCGCGACGGGCGTGCTCCTCGTCGTGGGCCGGGTCTGGACGGCCGTCTCGCGCCGGCTCAGCCGGCCGCAGGACTTCCTGCTGCCGCCGCTCATCGTCGTCGAGTTCCTGAGCGGCTACCTGCTGGCGCACCCCGCGCGGAGCCCGCTCGATCTGCAGCTCGTCACGTTCGTCCACGTGTGGACCGGGGACCTGCTGCTGCTGCTGACGCCGTTCACCAAGATCGCCCACTGCGTGATGCTGCCGTTCTCGCAGCTCGTGTCGGAGATGGCCTGGCGGCTGGTCCCCGGGGCCGGCGACGACGTGGTCAAGACCCTCGGCAAGGAGGGGCAGCCGCTATGAAGGCCATCCTCACCGACGTGAGCAAGTGCATCGGCTGCGAGCAGTGCGTGGCCGCGTGCGCCGCCGAGCACCGGCTGCCCGCCGTGATCCCCGCGCGCTGGACCGAGGGCGACGGGCTCTCGGCGCAGCGCTTCACCGCCGTCGTCCGCAAGGGCGGCAGCTACGTCCGCAAGCAGTGCCGGCACTGCGTCGCGCCGGCCTGCGTCTCGGCCTGCCCGGTGGGGGCGCTGCGCAAGACCGCCGACGGGCCGGTCGTCTACGACGCGGGGAAATGCCTCGGGTGCCGCTACTGCATGATGGCGTGCCCCTACGGGATCCCGCGCTACGACTGGGCGAGCGCGGCCCCGACCGTGCGCAAGTGCACGATGTGCGCCGCGACCCGCCTCGAGGCCGGCCGGCCGCCCGCCTGCACCGAGGCGTGCCCCACGAAGGCGACGATCTTCGGCGAGCGCGACGCGCTCCTCGCCGAGGCGCACCGGCGCATCCGGGAGGCGCCCGGGAAGTACCAGCCGCGCGTGTGCGGCGAGACCGACGTCGGCGGCACCTGCGTCCTCTACGTCGCGCCGATCCCGCTCGAGTTCCTGAGCCTCGGCCAGTGCCAGGAGGGGCGGGTGCTGCCCACGCTCACGGCGACGGCCATGGCGGCCGTGCCGCCGGTCTTCGTCACCGTCGGGGCCCTCATGGGGGGCCTCTACTGGATCATCGATCGACGCCGCAAGCTGGCCGGCGCGCCCGCGCCGCTGCCGCCGGCCCCGGACGGTGGTGACAAGGAGAAGGGCCGATGAAGCGGCTGCTGGCGGTCAAGGCCGTCCTCTGGTTCCTCGTCGGCGGCGCGGCGGCCCTCGCCGCCGTCCGGTTCGTGCGCGGGCTCGGGGCGACCACGGCGCTGACGGATCTGACGCCCTGGGGCTTCTGGATCGGCTTCGACGTGATGGGCGGCGTCGCCCTCGCGGCGGGCGGGTTCGTGGTCGCCGCGACGGTCTACGTCTTCCACCTCGAGCGCTACCACGCCATCGTGCGGCCGGCGGTGCTCACGGCCTTCCTCGGCTACGTCGCCGTCGTGGTCGGGCTCCTCGCGGACCTGGGGCTGCCGTGGAACATCTGGCACATGATCGTCTACTGGAACCCGCACTCGCCGCTCTTCGAGGTCGGCTGGTGCGTGATGCTCTACACGACCGTCCTCAGCCTCGAGCTCGCGCCGGTGCTCTTCGAGGCCGCGAAGCATCCGCTGCTCGCCAAGGTCTACCGGGCGCTCAAGCGCGCCACCATCCCGCTCGTGATCCTCGGGATCATGTTCTCGACGCTGCACCAGTCCTCGCTCGGGTCGCTCTTCCTCATCATGCCCCACCGGCTGCACCCGCTCTGGTACACGCCCGTCCTGCCCATCCTGTTCTTTGTGTCCGCCGTCGGGCTCGGGCTCATGATGGTGACCGCCGAGTCGCTGACGAGCGCCTGGCTGTACGAGCAGGAGCCCGAGCGCGCGCAGCTCCAGGGGCTCGGCAAGGCCGGCGCCTGGGTGCTGGGCGCCTACGCGGTGCTGCGGCTGGGCGACGTGCTCGTCCGCGGCCAGGGGGCGGCCCTCGTCGCCGGCACGTTCGCGTCGTGGCTCTTCATCGTCGAGCTGCTGCTCGCCGCGATCATCCCGGCGCTGCTCCTGGCGCTGCCGGCGGTGCGCCGGAGCACGCGGGGGCTCGGCGTGGCGGCGTTCACGGGCGTGACCGGCTTCGTCATGACCCGCATCGACGTGGGCGGGCTCGCGATGGTCTCGACCACCGGCACGGGCTACGTGCCCTCGTGGATGGAGGTGTGGCTGTCGCTCGGCATCGTCGCCGCCGCCGCGCTCGCCTACTTCTTCGTGGCCGAGCGGTTTCACCTCTTCCACGCCGGGCCGGTCGACCGCGCGCGGTTCCGCCACCGGCTGCCGGGGTTCGACCCGGCCACCCTCGTCGCGCGCCCCGACCCCCACGCGGGCGGCATCACGCGCTACAGCCTGATGACCGTCCTCGGCGCCGGCGCCGTGCTCGCGCTGCTGCCGCAGCCCAGCGCCTTCGCCGGCGTGCCGATCCCCGCCCGGCCGGTGACGCCGCCGGGGTTCGGCGCGCGCCTCGTCCTCGACGGCGACCGCGCCGGCGAGGCGGTGGTCTTCGACCACCAGCGGCACGTCGAGCGCGAGGGCGCGGGCACGTGCGCGCGGTGCCACCACCTGCTCAAGCCGGGCGAGCAGGCCACCGGCTGCGCGCGCTGCCACCGCGACATGCAGCGGGCCACCGCCATCTTCGACCACCGCCTGCACGCGGCGCGGCTCGGCCCGGGCCGCGGCTGCGCCACCTGCCACGTCGACGACCGCAAGCCCAAGGACGTGGCCCACACCAGGGCGTGCCTCGACTGTCACACGCGCATGGTCGCGGCGGGCGCCACCATCCAGCCGCGCCAGCCGCCGCGCCTCGCGCCGGCCCCGGGCTACGTCGCCGCCATGCACGGCCTGTGCATCGGGTGCCACGAGCAGCGCGCCCGGGACCCGCGCGTCGCCAAGCCCGCCCTCGGGCAGTGCGCCACCTGCCACGCGGGGAAGGTGGCCCCCTACGACCCGCGGCGGCCCGATGAACGCCTGCGCTGAACGGCGGCCCGTCATGTCGCCACGCCGCGCGCTCGATTCGTTCCTGCGGGACCGCCTCTTCGATCTGGTCCCGAGCGCGATCGCCGTGATCGACCGCGACTTCAACGTCGTCGAGGCCAACCGCGCGTTCGAGGAGCGGTTCGGCGCGTGGCGCGGCCGGCACTGCTTCGAGGTCTACAAGGGGCTCACGCGGCGCTGCGCGCCCTGCCGCGCCGCGCGCACCTTCCGGGACGGGCGCGTCCGCACGCACGCCGAGGTCGGCGTCGACCGGCACGGGCACACCGCGCACTACGTCGTGCACGTGGCGCCGGTCGCCGGCGAGGACGGGACGATCCCGTACCTCGTGGAGATGTCGACCGACGTGACCCGCCAGCGCGAGCTCCGTGACGAGCTGTCGCGCGCGCACGTGCTCAACCAGGCGCTCATCGACGCCTCGGGCGACGCGGTCCTGGCGCTCGACGTCCGCGGGCGCGTCACGCGCTGCAACCCCGCGGCGGTGGCGCTCTTCGGCTGGACGGCCGCCGAGCTCAGGGGCCGGCCGGCGCCGGCCGGGCTGCTGCCCGCGGACTTCGCGCCGGCGCTGCGGCGGGGCGAGCCCCTCGTCAGCGTCCCGGAGCTGGCGGCGCGGTGCAAGGACGGCGGCGCGGTGCCGGTCGGCTTCTGCGGCGTGTTGCTGTCGGACGGCGACACGCTCCTCGGCAGCGCCGCGTTCTTCCACGACCTGCGCGAGGTCAAGCAGCTCGAGCACGAGAAGCTCGACGCCGAGCGCCTCGCGGCCGTCGGACAGACGGTGGCGGGGCTCGCGCACGGGGTGAAGAACATCATGACCGGGCTCGAGGGCGGCCTCTACCTCATGCGCAGCGGCCTCGACCGCGGGCGGGACCAGCGCGTGCGCGAGGGCTTCGAGATGCTGAGCCGCAACATCGCGCGCGTCAGCTCGTTCGTGCGCTCGCTGCTCGACTTCTCGCGCGGGCGGGCGCCGGTCGTGCGGCTCGTCGATCCGATCGGGCTCGCCGAGGAGACGGTCGCGCTCTTCCGCGACGCGGCCGCGCGAGAGGGCGTGAGCGTGCGCGTCGAGGCCGGCGCCGCGATGGCGCCCGCGGCCTTCGATCCCGAGGGGCTGCACGAGAGCCTCGCGAACCTCGTCACGAACGCCATCGACGCCTGCCGCACCTCCGACCGGGCCGAGCGCCGGGTGGTCCTGGCCGTCCACGAGGAGCCCGACCCGTACCCGTTCCGGGTGAAGCCGCCCGTCACGCCCACCGCCATCGTCTTCGAGGTCCGCGACGACGGCGCCGGCATGGACTACGAGGTCAAGCAGAAGGTCTTCACGAACTTCTTCACGACGAAGGGGGAGGGCGGCACGGGGCTCGGGCTGCTGCTCACCCGGCGGATCGTCCACGAGCACGGCGGCACGATCACGGTAGACTCGGAGCCGGGGGCGGGCACGACCTTCCGGCTGGTGTTCCCGCGCCGCCGGCTGCCCCGGGCGCCCGGGGCGGAGCGCGGGGCGTGAGCGACACGGAGGGGCCGATGGGCGAGCGCAAGACGAGCGACTTCCTGGTGCTGGTGGTGGACGACGAGGACGACATCCGCGCGTACCTCTCGGTGGCGCTCGAGGACGCCGGCTTCCGGGTCGCGACCGCGGCCAGCGGCCCCGAGGCGCTCGCCGCCGTCAGGGCTGCCCGGCCCGATTTCATCTCGCTCGATCTGGTGATGCCGGGCGGGAGCGGCATCGCGTTCTTGCACGAGCTGCGCCGCCGCCGGGAGTGGATCGGCATCCCGGTGATGGTGCTGACCGGCCACGCGCGGGACGAGCTCGGCCGCGCCGACCTCGCGCGCGCGCTCGAGGGCGCGCTCCTCTCCGGGCCGCAGACCTACCTCGAGAAGCCGGTGACGCCGGAGTCGTACGTGGCCGCGGTGTGCCAGACCCTCGGCCTCGCGCCGCCGGCGGCCGCCCCGGCGATCGACGGCGTGGCGCGCGCCGAGGCGGCCCGGCTGCTCCGGGACGCGCCGGCGGCGAAGCTCGCCGAGATCCTCGCGCTGCTCCGGGAGAAGTAGTCAGATGGCTGGTGGGGTTCGGAGGTGAACTCACCTCCAGGCTAGGTGCCTCACCCAAAGCGGGTGCAGGCCGGCGCGGGCTTCTTGCTGGCGAAGTACCTGAGGTCCGCCTCCTGGTGACACTTCTTGTACTTCTCGCCGCTGCCGCACCAGCAGGGGGCGTTCCTGCCGAGGGTCTTGGCTGCCTCAGGCGGCCGCCCCAGTAGCTTGTCGAACAGACCCACAGGCCCTCCTGTCCATCCGTGGGAGCCAGCTTCAGCCGAAACGGTGCGCCGGCAGCGGGGCGAGGCGCTCCGTGCACGAGGCGCCCGAGGTCAGCGGGCAGGCGCCGGCCACGTGGTCCCGGTCGTCATCCGCGCCCCGCAGTACGGGCACAGCGGCGTCCCGACGCTGCCGCAGTGGGGGCAGTAGAAGAGACCCTCGCTGAGCGGCAGCATGATCGCATTGCAGCGGTCGCAGAGCGGCAGCGCCTGCCCGCCGCACCGCGGGCACACGGCCGGCTGGGCCGTCGAGGGCTGCGGGGGGGAGCGGTCGGGCGTCACGAAAGCGACGGGGCGCGCGCTCGCGCCGCCCGGGCATGCGCGCCCACCGCCGCCCGGGCATGCGCCCCCGCCGCCGCCCGGGAATGCGGCTGCAGCGCCGCCCGGGCATGCGCCGCCGGCTGTGGGGCAGTTGCGCGTGCCGAGACCGGTGGCAGGCTCCGACGCTTCGGGTAGCTCCAGCTTCTGCCTGGTCATCACCGGCTTGTCGTGACCGCGCTGATACACGGCGATGACCGAGAGCGCGACCGTGGCGAAGACCACGCAGAGGATCACGCCTACCTGGCGCGGTGACCGCGGGTGATAGTAGGTGGGCTCCACCTCCGCGCGGGCCGAGGCCGTGGCGTCCACCTCGTCCGGCTCGTGGAGCTCGTCGTCCATCATGCCCTCGGTGCGTGCCGACCCATGTCATGTGCGGGGCGCACGGCCCCGCTCAGCGAGGCATTCAAGGCGCGGCCGCCAGCTCGAGCCCGGGCGGGAGCGACGCGACCGCCATGAGCGCGCCACACGCGGGACAGATCGGCTGGCCCGTGGCGGTCCAGCCGGGCAGCCCGACGGCGCCGCAGCTCGGGCACAGAAACTGGCGCCCGCCCGGCGCGGTCACCGGCGTGGTCAGCGAGGGCGCCGTCGGCGTCGGGCTCGCAGGGTAGGCCGCCAGCCGGGGGCAGGGCGTGGCGGCCGCCGGCGTGTAGCCCGCCCACATCATGTGATTCGCGGCCGCCATGTCGGTCGACCATTTGTCGAAGCCCACCACGAGCACGTAGACACCGGTCACGACGACCATGACGCCGAGGACGACGGCGCCGAGGAACGCGAGCCGCCGCGGCTCGGTGCCGAAGTACGCGCGCACGAGACTCGGGCCCCGGGGGATCACCTGATCCCGATGCAGGCCAGTCACAGCGACGCTCCGTTGGCGACGGTCTCATCGTGGCGTGGAAGCATGCGCGTCCTCCATTTCCGGCCGGTGCTTATGCAACTGACATGCCGCGAACAGGGCGAGCCCCAAGGGCCCCTTCAGTCGGACGTTGCACGGCCGTCGCGACGGTTGCACCGCTGCGACTCCGACGGTGCTCATCGCCGGACGACTGTCATGCCGTGGCGTTGCATGCGTGTTGCGCGTTTCCGGGGGTTGTTGTGGCGACGCAACGTCGGGCTCCCGCAGCGGCTGTGCGAGGCGAGGTCGCGCCGGCCGCCCGGGTCGGGCGGTTTTCCCCTCGCGGGTGGCGATCGGCCTCAATCGCGGGGCGGCGCCGCGAGGCGCTCCGGGAGCCGCTCCGTGTCGCCGTCGCAGCGTTGCAGCACGTTGCGCGGTCACGGCGCGCGACGTGGCCGCGGAGCCCGACGGCGTCGCCCGTCTGCGACGCCGGCCGCGCGCGTGCGCAACTACGGCCCGCGCCTTGCAAAAGAGCGCGACGGGCCATCAAGCTCAGGGAATCACAGACGCTCTTCCGCCTCTTGCGTTGCGCGCATGCGACGCGTTGCGCATCAGGTCGCGCAGGCGCAACATAGACCGCCATGACGACGCCCCCGAGCGACCACCCGACGCCCGATTGCCACATGCAGACCGCCATCCTCGACAGCATCGCGGACGGCGTCTTCACCGTGGACAGTGAGTGGCGCATCACCAGCTTCAACCGCGCCGCCGAGCAGATCACACAGTTCCCGCGGGAGGCGGCGATCGGCAAGTTCTGTTACGAGGTGTTCCGCGCCAGCATCTGTCAAACCGCGTGCGCGCTCCGGCGCACCGTCGAGACCGGTCAGCCGCTCGTGAACGTCCGCATCGACATCCTGCGACGCGACGGCCAGAAGGTCCCCATCAGCATCAGTACCGCCACCTTCAGCGACGCCCACGGCCAGCGCACGGGCGGCGTCGAGACCTTCCGCGACCTCTCGCTCATCGAGGAGCTCAAGCGCGAGATCGACTCGCGGCACGAGCTCGGGGACATCGTCGGCAAGCACCCGCGCCTGGCCGAAGTGCTGGAGATCTTGCCCGCGGTCGCCCACAGCGACGCGACGGTCCTCATCGAGGGGCCGAGCGGCTCGGGCAAGGGCCTCATCGCGAGCGCCATTCACAGCCTGAGCCCCCGGCGCGATGGCCGCTTCATCAAGGTCTCCTGTGCGGCGCTGCCCGAGACGCTGCTGGAGTCGGAGCTCTTCGGCTACGTGAAGGGCGCCTTCACCGACGCCCGGCGAGACAAGCCCGGGCGCATCGCGCTCGCCGAGGGCGGCACCGTCTTCCTCGACGAGATCGGCGACGTGTCGCCCGCCATGCAGGTGAAGCTCCTCCGGGTGGTGCAGGACCACGAGTACGAGCCGCTGGGCTCGTCCGAGACCATCAGCGCGGACGTGCGGGTCATCGCGGCCACGAACCGCGATCTGCGCGCGCTCATCAGCGAGGGCCGATTCCGCGAGGACCTCTTCTATCGCCTCGCCGTCGTGCGGCTGCGGATTCCGCCGCTCAAGGAGCGCCGCGAGGACATCCCGCTCCTCCTCGAGCGGTTCGTGAGCCGGTTCGCGCAGCGCACGGGCAAGCCGATCACGGGCGTGTCCGAGGAGGCGATGCAGGTGCTCCTCGGGCACGACTATCCCGGGAACGTGCGTGAGCTCGAGAACGCGATCGAGCACGCCTTCGTGCTCTGTCACGGCGGCGAGATCCGCCCCGAGCATCTGCCCCGCGAGGCGGTCGAAGGCTCGGCGAACAGCGGGTCCGAGCCCCGGGCCCTGGGCCTGCGCGAGAGCGCCGAGGCCGAGGTGATCCGGCGAACCCTCGAGCGCCACCAGGGCAATCGCGTGGCGGCGGCGCAGGAGTTGCGGATGCATCGCAGTACCCTGTGGCGCAAGCTGCACCAGTACGGGCTCGCATGACGAGGCGTTCCTCGAAGCCGGTCCTGCTCGCCGACCTGAAGGTGGACTACCTGCGCCCGACCCCGCTCGGCCCGGAGCTCGAGCTCCGGGGCCGCGTCACCGCGGTCAAGGGCCGCAAGGTCGTCATCCGGATCCGGCTACTCGCCGCCGGCGTCGAGTGCGCCCACGGCGAGGTGACCGCGGTCCAGGTGCCGGAGGAGTACCTGCAGGCGCTCGCCCGCGGCGCGCCGCTCGGCCCCGCCGCCAGGTGACTTGACCGACGACACACCACGTGGGCGAGGCGCGAGCGCTCGCTCGAGGAGACGACCGATGAACATCTGCATCCCAGTCAACGCCGACCAGGGGCTCGACAGCCCGGTGTGCGCGCACTTCGGGTCCGCGCCGCTCTTCATGATGGTCGATTTCGCGACCGGCGCGTGCCGGGCCATCGTCAACGCGAATCAGCACCACGGCCACGGGATGTGCCAGCCGCTCGCGGCGCTCGCCGGGGAGCAGCTCGACGCCATGGTCGTCGGCGGCATCGGCATGGGAGCGCTGAACAAGCTGCGCGCCGCGCGCGTCCAGGTGTTCCTGTCCGGGCATGCGACGGTCGCGGAGACGCTGGCGGCGCTCAAGGCGGGCACCCTGCGCGAAGTGACGCCGGCCACCGCGTGCGCTCACCACGGCCACGACGCGGGCCACGGCCAGGGTCGCGGCCCGGCCTGAGCTCGGCCATGGCCGGCTCTTCCGCGCCGCCCTCGCTGACGCTGCGCCCGATCGGCGTGATTCGCACGCCCTTCGCGACGTCCCCGGGCACTCCCATCCAGCCGGTCTACGCCGGCGGCGCCGTCGGCCGCGTACTGGTGGCGCCGGAGTACGAGGCGGCCCTCGACGATCTGGACGGCTGCGAGCGGGTGTGGCTCATCTACTGGCTCCATCGCGCCGGGCCCTTCCGCCCGCGCGTGATCCCGTTTCGCGACGACCGCGAGCACGGCCTCTTCGCGACCCGCTCGCCGCAGCGGCCCAACCCCATCGGCATCTCCGCCGTGCGCCTCGTGCGCCGGGAGGGGCCGCTGGTCGAGGTCGCCGACATCGACGTCGTCGACGAGACGCCGCTCCTCGACATCAAGCCGTACGTGCCGGCCTTCGACGCCTACCCCGGCGTAAGGGCGGGCTGGTTCGACCGCTGCGCGGTGGATGGGCGCGTAGCCGACGAACGCTTCGCCGTCGAGCCTGCGACTGACCCCGACCCCACCGGCCGGCCGTAGCGCGACCTCGCCGGGTTCGCGCCCCTGCGACGCGTGGCACGAGCAGTGGCACGGGAGCAACGCGCCGACAGCCTTCGACCATGCGCGGCAGCGTCGGCTCGCGGCGCTTCCTCGACCGGTTGCGCGATGGCACGCACCCGAGCGCGCTGATGGCCTGCTGATGGCCTGCGGGCCTTGCCAAGCGGGTCGAGGCGAGGTATGTTTTATACCGTAGTATTCTGACGGAGCGCCATGAGCCAGACCGCACAGCCGAACCTCGAACCCGGGCGGGCGTACCGCACCCGGGATCTCCGTCGGTGGGGCGCCAACCCGACCCGGCTGGCGCGCCGCCTCATCAGCGAGGGCAAGCTCCGCGAGGCGGCGCACGGGCTGTTCTACGCTCCGATCGAGAGCCGCTTCGGGCTCGCGCCCGCGCGCGAGGACGAGATCCTCCGGGTGTTCTTCGCGGGCAGCCCCTTCGTGGTGACGGGGCCGCCGATGTGGAACGCGCTCGGGCTGGGCTCGACCGCGATGTTCGCCGCGACCCTCGTCTACAACACCCGGCGCACGGGCGAGTTCACGTTCGACGGGCGGCGGTTCCTGCTCCGACGCGTGCTCTTCCCGGAGAGCCCGCCGCCGGAGTGGTTCGTGGTCGACCTCCTCCAGCACCACGAGATGGCCGGCGTGTCGCTCGCCGAGCTGGAGCAGCGCCTGGTCGCCACCCTGCGCGAGGGGCGCTGGAGCCGGGACCGCCTGCGCGAGATGGCCGGCGCCTACGGCACCAAGGCGACCCTCGCGATCGTCGAGGGGTGCCTCGACGCGGCAGGCCCCGTCTCGTGAGCTTCGTCCACCAGGACGGCGAGTTCGGGCAGCTCCTGGACATCGTCGCC
>DASXVK010000771.1:0-4849 GCA_036504295.1 Polyangia bacterium | reverse complement strand
GTCTGCCGCCTGCAGGGAGCTCGGCTCCTCCAAGCGGCTGGCGCTTGCGCGGGCCAGCGTCGCGGAGCAGTACGGATGCGTCGCTTCGAGGCCGTCGGTGAGGAGCACTGGGACGCCCTGCACCAGGGCATACCGATGGCCGTTCGGGCACACGAACTCGTCGCCACTCACGTCCAGCTCAAGCTGGTCCCTGGGACAACGAAGGTGCGCGTAGAGCCAGGCCTGCAACTCGTCAGCCATCGATCACTCGCTCGTACACGTGGTGCACTCGCTGAGCCGCTCGGTCCCAATCGTATGCTTGGACCTGGCGCAATCCCCGCTCTCGAAGATCTGCCGCCAGCAACGGCTCTGTCAGGACAGCCGTGATGCGCGCGGTCAAACCCTGATCATCGTCGGCGTCGGTAATCAGGGCGGCGTTGCCGACAACCTCGGCCAAGGAGCCGGCCGCAGAGCAGACCACGGGCGTCCCGCAGGCCATGGCCTCCAGAGGAGGCCAGCCGAAGCCCTCGTAGAGCGATGGGAACAGGAGCACGTCGGCGGCGTTGTAGAGTGCAACGAGATCGTCGGCACCGAGCGCACCGAGCTGGCGCACCGAGTCCTCAAGCCCGAGCTTTTTTGCGAGTTGGACCTGCGCCGGGCGCAGCGGCTGCCCTACACGCACGAATGTCACATCCAGGCCGTCACGCCGCAGCCGCGCGATAACGCGGAGACACCCCTCTAGGTTCTTGTAGAAGCCCGCCTGCCCGACATGGAGCACTACTGGCGAATCTCCGAGGCCTAATCGGCGCCGCACCTCGTCGCGCAGCTCCGGCGCGTGCCGGAAACGGGCGTTCAGCCCAGGGTAGACCACCTCGACCCGGTCCGGATCCAGTCCGACCAGAGATACCAGGTCCCGCCGCGTGTGGTCGGAGTCCGCGATCAGCCATCGCGCCCGCCTCAGGTGACTCACCGCGTATCGCAGCACCTGCGTCGCGACCCGCGGGGCCCGAGGCCCGCGTAGCCGCCCCGCGGCGAGCGCCAGCAGGATGACATCGTGGCACGTCACGACCGTCCGACCCGGATCAAGGTGTGCGACCAGATACGCTTGGCCGTGATCCACGATGTGGAACACATCGGCCCGCTGCCGCCGTGCAACCAGCGGATATAAGCCGAAGCGCCCGACGTACGAGTCGAGCTTGCTCATCCCCGGCACGGACTGCCATGACTCAGGCAGCAAGTCCGGTACCCGCACCCGCTTGACCTCGACCCCTTGCCCCATGAGCGCATCGCCGAGCTTCTCGGCGTACAGCTTCATGCTCATCTGCTGCCGCTCGCGGTAGTTGTGGAGCAGGCAGACCCGCATCGGGGCCGCGCACCGGCGTGCCGTATCCGTGGCCACCGCCACGGTCACGACCTCGCCTGGCTCTCGCTCGCCGCCTCGGAGCCGGCGTGGTAGCCGCCGTAACGGCGATAGTAGTAGTAATAGTACTGCCCGTACGCGCGGTTGTTCACGTCGAGGTCGTTCAGCACGGTACCAAGCACCCGCGCGCTCACGTCGGCGAGCACGCGGACGCTGCGGCGCAGGCCCTCGCGCGCGGTCTGGCCGGCCTTGACCACCATCACGACGCCGTCGACGCGCGCTCCCAGCACGGCCGCATCGGTCACCGCGATCACCGGCGGGGAGTCGAAGATCACGCGGTCGTAGCGCTGCTGCATCTGCTGCATTAGCGCGCCGAAGCGCTCGGTGTGCAGCAGCTCGGCGGGGTTGGGCGGGAGCGGCCCGCACGGCAGCACGTAGAGGTTGGGGACGTCGGTCGTCTTGATCGCAGCCCCGAGCTCGGTGTGCCCGAGGAGGACCGCGGTGAGACCAGTCTCGCCGGTGACCCCGAACGAGCGGTGAATTCGCGGCCGGCGCAGGTCGGTGTCGATGAGGAGCACCCGCTGCCCGCCCTGGGCCATCGCGATGGCGAGGCTGATGGCGGTCGTGGTCTTGCCCTCGCGGGGGCCGGCCGAGGTGACGACGAGCGTCTTGAGCGGCCGCTCCGGCGACATGAAGAGGAGGTTCGTGCGAATCGAGCGCGCGCACTCGGCGACCGAGGACTTGGGGTTCGTGTGCAGGAAGAGGTCCTTGCGCGGGTCGACCGTCCCGTTGCTGCGCGCCGTGATGCCCGCCGCGTGCTCCTCCTCGATCGACGGCAAGATGCCCAGGAACGGCACCCCCGTAAGCGCCTCTACCTCCTCCTGGGTCTTGACCGTGGCATCGAGCACCTCGATCAGCACGGCGAGGCCGATGCCGGCGAAGAGCGCGAGCACGAGCGCCATCAGCATGATCTTGCGCACGTCGGGCCGGATCGGCGCGCCCGGGGTCAACGCGCGGTCGAGGATGCGCATGTTGCTCACGCGCAGATTCGCCGAGAGGTCGGTCTCCTTGAGCCGCGTCAGCACGAGCCCGTAGAGCTTCTCGGTGTTCTCCTGGCCGCGCTTGAGGCGGTTGTAGTCGATCTGGCGGAGGTTGAGGTCGAGCGCTTCCTTCTTCGCGGCTTCGAAGGCGGCGGCGAGCTGCTTCTCGGCATCCGCCGCCTCGTTGAAGCGGCCCTGGTTCGCGGCGAGCGCGTTGTCGATCTCGCGCCGCAGGTCCGCGAGCACCGTGTCCAGCTTGGCCTGCTGCGCGCGCACTAGCGGGTGGTTCTCGAGGTAGCGCGCCTTGAGCTCCATGAGCTTGCGGTGCTCGTCGGCGTAGGTCTTCTTGAGGTCCGAGGCGACGGGGCTCTCTGTGAGCAGGATGGCCGAGTCCTTGAGCGGGTCCTGGTTGCGCGCCGCGAGGATCTGGCGCTGCCGGGCAACCAGCTCCATGCGCTTCATGCGGACAGCGGTCAGGGAATCGTTGAACTTCTCGATCTGCTTCGTGAGCAGGTTCTGCTTGTCCTCCATTGGGACAGAGAGGACGTTGTTCTGCTTCTTGAAGTTGTGCAGCGCCAGCTCGGCCTGGGTGAGCTCCTTCTTGAGGTCGTCGAGCTGGTCCGCGAGCCACCGCACCGCGTCCTTGGTCGAGCCGAGCTTGTAGTCGAGGTTGAAGCCGAGATAGGTGTCCGCCACGCCGTTCGCGAGGCGGGCGGCCATGCCCGGGTCCGCGTGCTCGACATAGATCTCGATAATGCGGTTGTCCTTCGGCATGACCGCGCGTACAGCGGCCATCACGCGCCCGATGGCCTCGTCGCGGCTACGCCCGGGAACGAATGGTCCCGGCTTCCAGAACTCGGGCAACTCCATCAGCTTGAGCTCGTCAACGACCCGCCCGGCCACCTCGCGGCTCTGGATGATGTCCCGCTGCGAGGACAGGTAGTCGCGAGACATCCAGTAGCTGCCGGCGCCCATGTCCACGACCTCGCCGACCTTGCCGCCGAGGACTTGCGGGGCGGACATGTCGACGAGCACCGAGATTCTCGCTTGATAGATCCGCACCTGGCGGTACGTGGTCACCGCGGCGCCGGCCATGACGATCGCCGTCACCCCGAGCACCATCCACTTGCGCTTGAGGAGGATCTGCCAGTAGCGCCGCAGGTTGAGGCTCGGCGACGCCTCGGGGGGACCCCCCTGGACCTGGGCCTCGGAGCTTTGACCGTCGGATGACATTGCGAGTAGCCGCGATTGTTTGCCGTCCCGGGTCGGCTGTCAACCTGGACCCGCGGACCGCAGCGTATGTCGCCGGCCCCGGCGCCGCGTTCAGGGCCTCTGTGCTAGCATGCCCCCTGCGTGCGCGTCGGCTTCGCCATCCCCGCCTTCCTGCCGGCCCGCGGCTACGGCGGCCCCGTCGAGACCGTCCTCGGTCTGGCGCGCGCCACCGGCGGCCTCGGCGTGACGCACGAGGTCTACACCTCGACCCTCAGCCGCCGGGGCGAGCGGTCACTCCCCGCCGGCCCCACCGAAGAGGCGGGCCTGCCGGTCCTGCGCATGCCGACGCCGCTCGCGTACGGCTGGGCGCCGCTGGTCCTGTGGCAGCGGCCGGCGCCGGAGCCCGACCTGGTGCACGTGCTCGGCCTCTGGAACGGCCTGTCCTACAGCGCCGCCCACTACGCCATCACCCGCCGCATCCCCTGGCTCTGGGAGCCGTGCGGCATGCTGGTCCCCCGAGGCCGGCGGCGGGCCCTCAAGCTCCTCCTGACGCCCTACCACCTCGCCCTCGCCCGGCTCTGCGCCGGCATCGTGTGGAAGAGCCCGCAGGAGCGGGCCGAGGCGCCAGCGCTGCTGCGCGGGGTGCGCAGCTTCTGGCGGCCGAACGCGGTCGAGCAGCCGCCCGCGCTGCCCACCCGCGCGGAGGCGCGGCGCGCGCTCGGGCTGCCGCTCGACGGCCCGCTGTGGGGCTACCTCGGCCGCATCGCCCATCGCAAGGGCATCCCCGAGCTCCTCTCGGTCTGGCAGCGCGCCCACGGCCCCGGGCACCTCGTCCTCGCGGGCCCACCGGAGGACGCGAGTCTGGCCGCCACGACCCGCGCCGCGGCCGTCCTGCTCCTCGGCGCGCAGGATCGCGACCGCCGCTGGCTCTTCCTGCGCGCGCTCGACGCGCTCGTGCTGCTGCCCTCCTACGGCGAGAACTTCGGCAATGTCGTGGCCGAAGCGGTCGCCGCGGGCACCCCGGCCGTCCTGAGCCCGGCGGTCGGCGCCGGGCACTGGCTCGCGGGCGCGGGCGCGGTCGTCGTCGCGCCGCCGTTCGGCGAGCTCGAGCGGATGATGCGCGCGGGGGCGCCACCGCCCGCGCCGGCGGGGCTGCCCGCGGCGCTCGACCCGGCCGCCATCGGCCGCGCGCAGGTCGCGATCTACCGGGAAGTGCTCGGTCGCTGAGGCTCGGGCGCGCCGGCGCGGGGCGGCGGCG
>DASXVK010000770.1:0-12326 GCA_036504295.1 Polyangia bacterium | reverse complement strand
GCGGCCGGCGCCGGCGGGCAGCGCCGCCGCGACGGCCGGGCCGTCCGGCGCCAGATCCTCGTCCTGGGCGAGGAGCGCGTCGATGATGCGCGCGACGTCGGCCGGGCCGACCCCCGGGTGCATCTTGCTGCCGGGACCGGTCACGGCGTAGAGCTCGGGCTGGTCGGGCGCCTCGCGCGTCAGCACGTTCGGCCCCGACTGGCACCGGCCGAAGCAGCAGTACCGGTCGAGCCGGATGCGGCCCTCGAGCCCGCGCGCCTTCAGCTGCTTCTGGAAGAGCGCCGCGATGTCGCCGGCAAACCGCTTGCCGCCGCACTCCGGCCCCTTGCACACGAGCACCTGGTACGCCTTCGTGGCCATCGCTGGACCAACCGTCGCCGTGAGAAGTTCGCGTGAGTGCTGGCGGGCTTTGCCTGCCAGCACTCTGCGCGGGGGGTCAAAGGGACCCTTCCGGCGTCCCTTTTTACTGTGATGCCGCGCGGCGCGCGCCGCGGGCCAGCGCCCTCGCCTATCGCGCCGGCTTCGCCGGGACCGGGCCGGGCGTCGCGGGCCGCGGCGCGGGCGCCGGCTTGGCGCGGGCCGAGTCCAGCTCGATGCCGCGCGTGCGGGCGGGGACGACCCCGCCGCCCCCAGCCTCGGCGGCCGCCTTCTCTCCCGCTGACGGCGCACCGGCCGGCGGCGCCCCGCCCGGCCGCGTCTGGTCGAGGGCCGCGTTGATGTAGGAGCGCAGCTTCTCGATGGTGCGCGGGTCGTCGGCGACGAAGCGCAGGAGCTGCCGCTCCTTCGAGCCGCCGATCTGGAGCAGGCCCTCGACGACCGCGATCATCGGGCCCGGATCCGTGGCGAAGGTCGGGTCGGCGCGGTAGGTCGTGAGGAAGTCGCGCATCGGCGGGATGGCGACGCGCGCCTTCGCCCGGGTGGCGGCCACGGCGATCTCGCGCACCGCGACGAGCGCGGTCTCGGGGTCCATGAGGTGGTCGATGAGCAGCGACATGCCCTCCGAGGTGTCGAGGGCGGCGAGCGCGCGCGCCACGATCTCGAGGCCGCGCGGCTTGCTCGCCTCGACGTAGTCGTAGCGGACCTTGAGGGCGTCGAGCAGCTCGGGGAGGATCTGCCGGTCCTTGCGGGCGACCAGCGCGTCCCCGGCGCGGGCGTAGATCTCGCGCGGGATGCGGTCCTTGCGCACGAGCTTGAGCAGCTCGCGGCTGACGTCGGCGCCCGGGAGCTGCGCGAGCGCGTCGACGGCAAAGACCTTGATCGCGACGAAGCGCCGATCCGGGTCCCACACGATGCGCCGCAGCGCGGCCGCGAGGGGCTCGGCCGGCGCCGCCGAGGGCGCGCCCTGCGGGGCGAAGCCGTCGGCGTCGAACGTGGCGCCGATGACCGGGGCGCCCACCTTGCCGGCCCACAGGCGCGTGCCGGTGCGCACGTCGAGGACGGTGATCTCGCCGTCCGCGGCGACGAACGCGACGGCGCTGCCGAGGTGCTCCGAGGCCGTGATGTCGCTCTTCGGGTTGCTGTGCGCCCACCGCAGCGCGCCGGCCTCGCCGTCGAAGGAGAAGAGGAAGCGATACGAGCTGAGGACGATGCCGCCGCGGAAGCCGAACCCCTCGCCGGCCGGCTCGCCGCGCCACAGGAGGCGGTTGCGGTCGAAGGCCGAGTAGCGGGTCTGGGCGGCGTTGTACCCGTCCCAGTAGTAGAACGTGCGGACGATCTCCGGCAGCTTGGCCTGCTGGAACGCGGCGCCCTTGCGCCCCTCGACCGCGCGGGCGTTCAGCATGTAGACGCCCTGGTCGCCGAAGAAGACGCCCTCGGGCAGGGTGCGCACGAAGGTGATCATCTCGCGGCCCGGCCGCAGACGGGCGATCTCCTGGCCGTTGTCGGCGTCGAGGATGGCGAGGTACTGGGACAGGAACGGCACGTAGACGAGGCCGCCGGCGGCGGCGGGCACGGCGATGCGGCCGGCGACTTCCTTCACCCACGCGATGCTCCCGCCGCGCAGGGCGCGCAGCGTCGACACGCGGCGGGCGCCCTCGTCGGTGTAGCTGACGAGGTAGGCGCCTCGGTCGTCGGCCGAGACGCCGAGCAGGTTCGTCCCCGCGGGCATCTCGTAGCCGTAGGCCTCGCGGCCCGTGCGCACGTCGCGGGCGACGATGCGTCGCTCGCCGACGCGGTGGAAGACGAGGTCCTTGCCCACGGCCACGCGCGAGGTGATGTCGGTCTCGACCGACCAGAGGACCTTGCCGTCGGTGAGGTCGTAGGTGATCAGCCGCGCGGGCGCCGGCGTGACGAGGAACGCGAGGGCGTGGCCGGTCGCGTTCTGCGGCCCCGGCTTGACCGCGCCGCGCCGCTGCATCGCCAGCGAGAGGTCGAGCGGGTTGTTGTCCCGGCGGTGGGACGAGAACGTGGGCTCGGCGCAGGCGCCGCCCAGGACCACGGCGAGGGCGGCGAGGGCGGCGAGCGCGAGGCCGGAGAGTCGCGTGGCGCGCATCAGCGGCTCCTCTGATCGAGGAGCTTCTGCGCCTCGGCCTTCGACGCGCGCTCCTGGTTCGCGGGGATGGATCCGATGTACTCGACCAGCGCCGCGGTCGCCTCCGCGCCCGGCATCTTGCCGAGGGTGCGGATGACGTCGACGCGGATGGCGTCGGCCACGTCCTGGCGCTTGATGAACTCGCCGAGGGCGGAGGCCAGGAGCGACTCGCTCACCTGACCGTACAGCTCGGCGAGGCGCCGGGCCGTGTCGGCGTTCGCGATCGCGCCGATGGCGCTCGCCGCGGCCTCGTCGCCGCGGCGGAGCAGCTTCATGAGCGCCGGCTCGGCGGCGCGGTCCTTGCGCTCGGCGATCAGGCGGGCGGCGGTCGCCCGCACGTCCTTCGTGCTGTCGCCGAGGCGCACGATCATGGCCTTGTTCACGCGCGGCTCGCGGAACGGGGCCAGCGCGAGCAGGGCCTTGCGCCGGACCTCGGGGTGCCGGTTGCGCGAGAAGTGCAGCAGGACGGGCACCGCGCGCGGGCTCTTGAGGATGGCGAGCGCGTCGAGCGCCGCCGCGGCCACGCGCGGGTTCGCGCCGACCGAGAGCGCGTCGAGGAGCACCTCGGCGGCGCGGGGATCCCGGCTCTTGCCCAGCCGCTCGGCCGCGTCCACCGCGCCGTCGACATCGGAGCCGCCCAGATCGACGCGGGCCGCGGCCAGGTCGATCGGCCCGGCGGCCTCGTCGGCCTTGGCCTTGCCCTCCGGGGCGGCCTTGCCCTCCGCCGCCGCCTTGCCCTTCGCCGCCTCGGCCGGCTTGGCCGGCTTGGACTTCGGGGGCTTGGCCTTCGGCGGCGCCGCGAGCGCCGTGCCAGGCAGAGCGAGCAACCCCAAGGTGAGGACGGCCGCGCACAGCAGCCGCCCCGACGTCCCCGCACGCAACGAGCGGGAGGTCATGCGAGCCTCCTTCGCGCCCGCCGGCGAGGCCGGGATGGGGCGCGTATTGCTCGTGTTTCTAGCCCGATACGAGCCGTCGAGTCAAGGAGTTGCGGGCGGGGGCTACTCGTCCTGCTTCTTCGTGTCCTCGTCCGTGAACGTGACCTTGCCGCTGAACTGCTGGGCCTTGCCGCGGAGCACGAACTTCGTGGAGGCGATGATCTTCTTCTTGCTGACGAGCTGCATCAGGTAGCGCTTGTTCGGCTTGAACGTGTCGTCGGTCTTCTCGAGGACGATGCTGTTGAACAGGTACCGCTCGCCCCGCTTCGGCGTGTACTGGGTGTCGCTGGTGATGAACTTCGGCTGGCGCTTCGGGTCGGTGACGTCGTAGAACTTCGCCTCGGCCTGCATGTCGTTGAGCGGCGCGGCGAAGAACGCGGCGTACTCGATCTTCCAGCTCTTCTCCGCCTTGTCCTGCGGCCACACCTGGTCGATGCGGTTGCGCTTCACCTCGGCGATGAACGCGTCGCCGCTCTTGAACTTGAGCGGCAGCGGCTTCTTGAGGACGACGATCTCGCCCTTGAAGACGTCCTCGGGCTTGCGGGCGTCCGCGGGCACGACGAGGAGGCAAACCGACAGAACGAGCATGAACCGGGCGGCAAGACGCATCGCGGGCTCCTCCACGGCACGGATCGAGGTGAGAACGGTGCACCATCCTATGCCGCGCCCGGGGAGCGGTGCAAGGGCGATGCGGCGGGGGCGGGTAGTGGCGGCTAGGAGCACGAGCGCGGGCACGAGCGCGGGCACCAACACGGGTACGGGGACGACCATATCGTCACGGTCACGGGCACGGCCACAACCGCGGCCACGGGCGCGGCATGGTCACGGGCACGGCCACGACCGCGGCCGCGCGCTGCCCCAGGGCGCCGGGGTCGAACCCAACACGCCCCGGGGCGTGTCAGCCGCGGGAACACGCCCCGGGGCGTGTCAGCCGCCGGGACCGCGCCCCGGGGCGTGTCGAGCCGGCATGCCGGCACGCGCGATGCCCCGGGCGCGCGTCACCCCTCTTCCCCCGCCAGCGCCCGCCGCGCGTCCGCGAGCCCCACCGCGTCCGCCTCCCCGCCCCGCGCCGCGACGTCCGCCGCGCGCAGGCCGCACGCGCGGTACAGCGCCAGCACCTCCGGCGCGTCGCGCGCGATGGCGTCCAGGTGGCGCCGCACCGTCTCGGCGTCGCCACGGGCGAGGGGCCCGGTCAGCGCGGCCGGCAGGCCGCGCTCGCGCAGGCCGGCGACGGCGCTCTCGAGGAGCGGCACGAGCGCCGCGAGCGCGTCGGCGCCTGGCGCCGCGCGGGCGAGGAGCGCGGCCGCGGCGTCCGCGAGCGCGACGACGTAGTTCGACGCCAGCACCGCCGCCGCGTGGTAGAGCGGCATGCGGCCGGCCTCGACCTCCACCGCGCGGCCGCCGATCTGGCGGCAGATGCGGCGCGCCGCCACCCGTGCCTCCTCGTCGCCCTCGATGCCGAACGCCGTGCCGGCGAGCGCCGCGGGCGCGACCGGGGCGGCGAACGCGCGCAAGGGGTGCAGCGTGCCGCGGGCGCGCACCCGGCCCGCGAGACCGCCGAGCGCCTCGGCCGCCGCGTAGCCTCCTGCGCAGTGCAGCACCACGGCGTGCGCGCCGAGCAGCCCGCCGGCCGCGAGCTCGGCGCCGACCGCGGCGATCACGCGGTCCGGCACCGCCAGGATGACCACCGCCGCGCGGCCGATCGCCGCGGGCGCCGGGCCCTGCCCTTCGGTCCACAGCGCGCAGGTTTCGCCCGCCGCCGTCAGCGCCGCGGCGAGCGACGCCCCCACCCGGCCCGCCCCGACCACGGCGACCCGCGCGCCGGAGTCAGCCGCCATCGGGCTCCCGCCGGGGCGCGCCGTAGAGCCCGCGCGCGTGGATGTAGTCGAGGACCGCCCGGGGCACCAGCGCCGAGACGTCGCCGCCGGCCGCGATCGCGGCGCGGACCTCCGTGGAGCTCACCCGCGGCAGCTCCAGGCGCGGCGCGTCCGGCGCCGAGTGGCCGCCACGGCCGACGACGATGAGGTCGCACAGACTCGCGATCTCGTCCCAGCCGTACCACTTCGCCCGCTCGGGCAGGATGTCGCTCCCGATGACCAGCGCGAAGCGCTCCCCCGGCCGCTCCGCCATGAGGTGGCGCAGCGTGTTCAGCGTCAGGCTCGGCGCCCCCAGCTGCTCCTCGACCGCCGAGACCTCGACGGCGGCGCCGAACGGGGCGGCGGCGCGCCGGCTCATCTCGAGCCGGTCGGCGAAGGGCGTCAGGGTCTTCGCGAAGTGGTGCTGATACACCGGGACCCACAGCACGCGGTCGACGGCCTGGGTCGCGAGCGCGTAGAGGCACGCCATCTGGTGCGCCACGTGCGGCGGGTCGAAGCTGCCGCCGAAGAAGGCCGTCGTCATGGCTCCCTAGTAGAGCAGGTACGGCTCCCGCGCCGCCCGGAACTGCGCCTCGTCCGCGCGCAACGTCGCCATGATGGCGGCCACGGGCTCGCCGGCGTCGATCATCTCCCGCACCGTCGGGCCGCCGCACAGCAGGTCGATGGCCGGCCGGTCGGTGACGAACTCGTAGGGCGCGTGGCGCCAGCGCAGCTCCCCGGGCCACAGCGCCCGGATCGCGCGCAGCACCGCGACCCCGGTGCGCAGCGGCCGGAACGTGCGCCGGTCGGTCACGTGCAGCTGCACGCCGCCGCACGGCCGGCCCGCGAACTTGTGGAAGCTGGGGCGGAACGTCACCGGGCGGAAGCGCACGCCCGGCAGGTCCTCCGCCGCGAGCGCGCCGGCGAGCGCGAAGCCGTCGATGAAGGGCGCACCGCACAGCTCGAACGGGCGGGTCGTGCCACGGCCCTCGCTGAGCTCGGTGCCCTCGACGAGGCACATGCCGGGATAGACGAGCGCCGTGTCGAGCGTCGGCATGTTCGGCGACGGCAGCACCCAGGGCAGCCCGGTCTCGTCGAAGAGCTGCTCGCGCCGCCAGCCCGCGGCGCGCACGACGGTGAGGCGCGCGCCGAGCCCGTACACCGCGTTGAGGTAGCCAGCGATCTCCCCCGCGGTCAGCCCGTGGCGGTTCGGCACCGGGTAGAGGCCGACGAAGGAGCGGAACCCGTCGGCGATCAGGCCCCCCTCGACCTCGAGCCCGCCGAGGGGGTTGGGCCGGTCGAGGACGATCACCTCGACGCCGGCGCGCGCCGCCGCGCGCATCGCGAGCGCCAGGGTCCAGACGTAGGTGTAGTAGCGCGAGCCGACGTCCTGGATGTCGAAGACGACGGCGTCGAGCCCCGCCAGCGCCTCGGGCGCCGGGCTGAGGCTCGCCTCGGTCTCGCCGTAGAGGCTGTGCACCGGCAGCCCGGTGCGGGCGTCGCGCGCCTCGCCGACGGAGATCATGTCCTGGGCGTCGCCGCGCACGCCGTGCTCCGGGCCGAAGAGCGCGACGAGGTCGAGGTCGGGCCGCGCGGTCAGGAGATCCGCGGTGTGGCGCAGCTCCGCGTCCACGCTCGTGGGGTTGCAGATGAGCCCGAGGCGCTTCCCGGCGACGACGCCCAGCTCCTCCTCGAGGACGCGATCGATCCCGACGCGGATCATGCCGAGCAACGTAACATCCGGCGCCGGCGGTCGCAATGCATCGGCGCCGTCAGCGCGCCTTCCACGCCCGCGCGAGCGCCCCGAGGCGGGCGTTCGGCTGCACCTCGTAGCCGCGCAGGTCGCGCCGCATGATGACCACGTTGTCCTCGTGCCACAGCGGCACGACGGGCAGCAGCTCCGCGAGGCGCGCCTGCGCCCGCGCGTAGACGGCCCGCCGCCGCGCCGGGTCGAGCTCGCGGCTGCCGGCCTCGAGGTCGGCGTCGAGCGCCGGGTCGGCGAAGCGCGACCGGTTGAGGTGGCCGTCGGCGGCGCCCGGCCGCGGCACCTGCGACGAGTGGAAGAGGCGGTGCAGGAGCTGCGGCTCGACGACGTCGGGGAGCTGCAGCGTCGCGATCTGGAAATTGCCCTTCTTGAGGTCGTCGAGGAGGGTGGCGAACTCGTACGCCCGCACCTCGACGTCGAAGCCGACCGCGTTGAGCTCGTGCGCGATCACCTGGGCGATGGCGACGCGCAGCTTGTCCGACGAGGTCTTGTACACGAGCTTCGGCCGCACGCCGGCCTCGGCGAGGAGCGCCCGCGCCCGGGCCGGGTCGTAGGGCCACCGCGGCACGTCGCCGGAGTAGGCCCAGTGCCACGTCGGCAGCAGGCCGGTCGCCAGCGCCGCCCGGCCGTGGAGCTTCGAGCGCACCAGCCGCTCGCGGTCGATGGCGAGGGCCAGCGCCCGCCGCACCCGCACGTCGGCGAGGGCCGGATCGGCGGTGTTGCACACGAGGTAGGTGAAGACGGCGCCCCGGCCGCGCTCGACGCGCAGCTCGGGCCGCTGCTCGACGGCGTCGATGAGCAGCGGCGGCACCGTGTTCTGGGTCAGATCGGCGGAGCCGCCGACGAGCACGAGGAGGCGCGAGTTGGGGTCGCGGATGACCTTGAAGACCAGCCGCACCTTCGGCGCGCCGAGGACGTAGTACGGGTTGGGCGCGAGGACGATGCGGGTGGCGTCGCGGTGCGCGAGCCGGAAGGGGCCGGCGCCGACCACTTGATCGTCGGGGAAGCGGCCGCCGCGGGCCGCCACCACGTGGCGCGGGACCACGCCGAGATCGAGGTCGGTGATGAAGGGCGCGTGCGGCTCCTTCAGCACCAGGCGGACCGTCCGCGGCGAGCGCACCTCGGTGCGGGCGATGCGGTCGGTCATCGAGCGCAGCGTCGAGCCGAGCGCCGGATCGGCGATGGAGGTCAGGGTGTAGGCCACGTCCTCCGCCGTCATCGGCGTCCCGTCGGAGAAGCGCACCCCCTCGCGCAGGGTCACGTCGTAGGTGACGGGGTCCACCCGGTCGATGCGCTCGGCCAGCTCCGGCCGCGGCTCGAGCGTCGGGTTGTCCACGCTCACCAGCGAGCCGGTGATGAGGCGCCCGATCTTGACGTCGTAGGCGCGCCCGACGAAGCGCGGGTCGAGGCTCTGGGGCGGGTCCTCGATGAGCACGACGACCTCGCCGGCGCCCGTGCGCGGGCCGCGGTGGCAGCCCGCGACGGCGGCCACGACGAGAGCTGCACCGAGGCACACGAGGCGGCGCACGCCGTCACTGAAGCACCGCTCGGCGCAGCGCGCAAGTCGGCGGCCCCGCTGCTTTGCGCTCCGGCAGGGCACCCGTTACAATACCGCTCCCTGGGGAGGGACATGAGTAATCGATCCATCTCGCCGCTTCGATGTCGCGCGACCGGCTTCTCTCGCGCGGGGAGCGCGCGGTGAGGGGGAGGCTCGACGGGCTTGGCCCGTCGTGGGGGGGCGGGCAGAGCCCCCCTGGAAGAAGACGGTCATGAGTACGCCGTCTCGTCCGGTCGCCACCGGCATCACCGCCGTCGACAACCGCATCGTCTGGGACCGCCAGCCCGGTCGCTACGAGGTGTGGTTCGTCACGTGCAACCACCGGGCCTCCGAGACGGGCTTCTGGATCCGCCACACCCTGTCGGCGCCGGCCGCCGGCCAGGGCGAGCCCGTCTGCCAGCTCTGGTTCGCGCGCTTCGACGGCCGCCACCCCGCCGAGACCTTCGCGATCAACCGCAAGCTGCCCATCACCGACCTCACCGCCGCCGACGAGCCGTTCGAGATCCGCGTCGGCGAGGCCAGCCTGCGCGAGGACGGGCTGCGCGGCGCCATCGAGGGCGACGGCCACCGCGCCGAGTGGGACCTGCAGTTCGTGCCGGCGAGCCGGAGCGTGCTGACGCTCCCCCGCCTGGCCTACCGCACCGCGCGGACCGACACGAAGTTCCTGTCACCGAACTTCTCGGTGCCCCTGCGCGGGCGCCTCGTCGCCGACGGCCGCGAGTACGTCTTCGATCACGACCGGGCGACCCAGTGCCACATCTGGGGGAAGAAGCACGCCCACGCCTGGGCCTGGGGCCACGTCTGCGGGTTCGTCGAGGACGAGGGCGTCGGCCTCGACGTGCTGTCCGTCACCCTGAAGAAGGGCCCCGTGGTGCTGCCCCGGCTCACCGTCGCCACGCTGCGCGACGGCGGGGAGGACGAGCGGCTCACCCAGCCGTGGCACCTGCCCTTCGGCCACGGCGAGTGGTACGGCGGCGCGTTCTACTTCCGCGCGGGCTCCGCGACCGTGCAGATCGAGGGCTCGTTCACGGCCAGCCCCGCGGACATGGTCGTGGCGCAGTACACCGACCCCGACGGCGAGCCGGCGTACTGCCACAACACCGAGATCGCGACGGCCCGCCTGGTGGTCCGGCGCCGCACGCTCCTGTCTCTGTCCCGCTGGCGCGAGGCGATGTCGCTGACCGCGCCCCGGCTGGGCCACTTCGAATACGCGAGCCGGACGCCCGATCCAGCGGTCGCCCGGCGCCACACGACGATCTGACGGGGACGGCCGGCCCACGCGACCGTGGAGGGGAAACACGATGGTGAAGCACGACCCCGGCGGCGGGCGGACGGTCAGGACTAGACCGCGCGGCGGCGGGCGCGCCTGCGCGGCGGCGCTCGTCGCGCTCGCGACGGTGAGCACCGCCCCGGCGTGGGCCGCGGAGGCGACGTTCGAGGCGGTCGCGGCCACCGCCCGGACGGACAGCCTCGCCGGCGCCCTCGAGGACCTGCTCGCCACCTGTGACGACGAGACCGATGAGCGGGAGCGCCGCACCTGCGAGGCCATCGCGCGCGATCGCCGCGAGCGCGCCCGCGCCCGCGCGCACCTCGTCGTGCTGGATCCGCCCCGCGTCACCCAGGGCAAGGACGGCGCGCGCGTCGTCACGCTGGGCGGCTGCCTCTTCTGCCGCCAGCCGCTCATGCTCGGCGGCGCGGCGCGGCTGATCACCGCCGCCGAGCCACCGGCCGCGCCCACGCCCCCGCCGGCCGCGACGCGACGCCGCGGCCGCCGCGCCCCCCCGGTCGCTACCCCCGCCACGCCCGCCCCGGGGGCGGCGCCGGCGCTCGCGTTCCCCGACCTCGCGCGCGTCGTGCTCGAGGACCCCGGCCCCGCCGAGCGCGTCGCGTTCGGGGCGGCGCTGCGCCGCCTCCGCGCCGAGGCCGTCGTCCGCCTCGACCGCCCCCGTCTGTGGCGCCGCGGCGATCGCACCGGCCTCGCCGTCGAGGTCGCCGCGTTCCGCGTCATCGACCCGTGCAGCGGCAAGGTGTACGTCTCTCAGCCGGCGTCCACCCTCCTGCTGCCCGAGACCGACAACCCGGTCTGCCGCGCGGCGACCGCCGCCGCCGCGGACCGGTCCCGGGCCACGGTGCTCAGCGACCACCTCACCGCCGAGGACGTCGAGCGGACCCTCGCGCCGGTGCGGCAGCACGCGCGCGCCTGCTTCGAGCGCTTCCGCATCCGCGGCCGCGTGGACCTCACCCTCGACGTGCGCCCGGACGGCACCGTCAAGCTCGTGCGGTCGTCCGGCCCGCTCAACGACACCCCGAGCGCCGACTGCGTCCGCGCCGCCGCCATCCGCCTCCGGTTCCCCCCGTTCCGCTCACACACGTCGATGCACCTCACCTACACGGTCATGCTCCGATAGCGGTCACGGCCGCGTGCAGGTCACCCCGAGCGAGTAGGCGCTGGTCACCCCACCGAAGCCGTCGACGATGATGTAGTAGGTCGACCCGGCGGTCACGCTGATCGTGACGTCCTCGGGCGAGGTGCCGCCGGCGCGGCTCGTCCCGAGGCAGGCGCCGGCCGGATCGCAGCCGCCGGCGCCGTCGCTGCCGGTGACCATGAGGTCGAGGTCGCCCTCGCCCGGCGCGAGGTGAATGGCCACCGTCCCGGTGATCGGCGAGGCGAAGCGGTAGTAGACCTCCGGGCCCGTCTCGCCGGACGCGCCCGGGCAGCCGTAGCTGCTGAAGATGCTCGCCCCGCTCGCGTTGCCGCCGGCGACGGTCGAGCCGCAGTACACCGGGATCGCCTGCGGGCACGCGCCGCCCCCGAGCCGCGGCAGCGCGCCCCGGAAGTGCCACGCGGTCGTGCCGTAGCCGACCGCCCACACGTCGTTCGCCGAGCTGCCCCAGAGGCTCTGGCCCCACGCGGTGGGCGGATCCATCGGCGCGAAGCGGCTGCCGTCGTAGCGGTGCGGAACGGCCGGTGTTCCACCAGATGAAACGACCCGCGGACAGGACGGGCGCGGCCGCCGGCGCCGGGGGCCCCGCGCCTCAGTCCCGCCCACGCCCCGGCCCGCGGTCGCTCACGCGCTCGAGCGCGCCCGCGGGCGCGGGCGCCGCCGCGTCGCCCGGCGCGCCCGCGGGCGCGACGAGGAGCGTGACGTCGAGCGCGCCGCGGTTGTTCCAGGCCCGCGCGTCGTTCATGCGGAAGCGCAGCGTGCCCGGCGCCGCGGCGCGCGCGACCGCGACCCCGGCGTCCCGGGACGGGGGCAGCCCCTTCCACCACCACTCCGCACCGAAGGCCGCGCCGTCGCCGATCCGACCGAGGAGCGCGCCCTGGCCGCGGCCCGGGTCGAGCGGCCCGGGCCGCCGGCCGCCGCGCGGCCCGCAGCAGCCGAAGAGGCCGTAGCACCAGGAGCCGCGCGCGAGGGCCACGGCCACCGCGTCGCGCTCGAGGCTCACCCCGCTGTCCTGCCACTCCCGGCCGGCGTCGACCCTGACGGTCGCGACGCGGACCGCGCCGAGCAGCGCGTCGGCGAGGGCGGCGACACCGCGCCCGCCTGGGCCCACCTCGGCGTCGATCGCGACCAGCTCGCCACGCCGGTTGAACAGCGCGGCCCCGCCGGGCGCGGGCGCCGCGTCGGGGAAGACCAGCCCCAGCGGGCCCCCGACCGGGGCCGCCGTGACCGCGCCCTCG
>DASXVK010000769.1:0-15451 GCA_036504295.1 Polyangia bacterium | reverse complement strand
GGCCCGTGGCCCGAGCCTGAAGAGCCGTCGATTGCTCGACAGCTCTTCAGCGCGGCGCGCCGAGGTGCGCCCGCAGGAAGGCGGCCACGCGCGCGTGCAGGCGCGCGTTGAGCTCCGGCGTCGCCGGCAGGTGCGTCTGGCCGACGAGCGGCAGGAAGTCGAACGCCCGCCCGGCCTTGAAGAGGGCGTCCGCGAGCTTGAGCGAGCTCGCGAACGTGACGTTGTCGTCGGCGGTGCCGTGGATGAGCAGCAGCGGCCGCGCCGCGCCCGCGCCGAGGTAGGTGAGGACGCAGCTCTTGCGGTAGGCGTCGGGGGCGGCGGCGGGCAAGCCGAGGTAGCGCTCGGTGTAGTGCGTGTCGTAGTCGCGCCAGTCGACGACCGGCGCGCCGGCCACGGCGACGCGGAAGACGTCGGGCCGGCGCAGGGCGCCGAGCGCGGCCAGGTAGCCGCCGAACGACCAGCCGTAGATGGCGACGCGGCCGAGGTCGAGCTCGGGGTAGCGGGCGCCCAGCGCCGTGAGCGCGGTGATCTGGTCCGCGAGCGGGACGTCGGCGAAGTTGCCCTGGATGGCGCGCTCCCACGCGCGCCCGCGCCCCGGTGTGCCGCGGCCGTCGACGGAGACGACGATGACGCCCTGGTCGGCGTACCACTGCGGCCGCAGGTAGAGCGTCATCCGCGCCTCGACCGTGACGGCGCCCGGGCCGCCGTAGACGTCGAGCAGCACGGGGTAGCGGCGGGCGGGCGCGAAGTCGCGCGGCCGCACGAGCGCGGCCTCGAAGTCCCCGGCGCGCGTGAGCTCGACGCGCGGGACGTACGGCGGCGGCGCCGCGGCCGACGGGATGAGACCCGCGCGGGCGCCGTCCGCGCGCCGGACCTCCCAGGGCCCGCGCGCGGTCAGCGTCTCGACGTGCGCCACGTGCACGCCGCTGCTCCGGCCGTAGTGCCAGGTGTGCACGCCCGCGCCGGCGGTAAGGCGGCGGGCGGCGCCGCCGGCGAGGGGCAGCTCGTAGACGTGCCGCTCGGTCGTGCGCGCGCCGCCACTCACGACCGCGACGCCGCGGCGCGCGTCGACGTGCAGGAGGTCGCGGAGGCGCGCCGCCGCGCCCAGGTCGAGCGCGCGCACGGGCCGGCCGTCAGCGTCGTGCAGCCACAGCCGGAGCTCGCCGTCGCGCTCGCTCAGCCACAGGAACTGCCGCGCGCCCTCGAGCCAGCGGGGCGCGCTCTGGTGCAGGTTGAGCCACGCCGGGTCGCGCTCGGTCAGGAGCGTCCGCGTGCGGCCGGTCGCCGGGTCCACGGCGAGGAGCAGCTCCTCGCGCTGGTCGCGGGTCTGGACGACGAGCGACAGCGGCCCCTCCTCGTCCCAGCGCACCGTCGCGAGATAGGGGTAGCGCGCGCCATCCCACGCGACCCACCGGGTGGCCCCGCCGCGCACGCCGATCACGCCCAGACGCACGAGCGCGTTGGGCGTGCCCGCCCGCGGGTACGGGGCCGCGTCGGCGGCCTCGAACGGGGCCGCGGCGTCGGGGATGGCGCGGCGCTCGACGCCGCGGCTGTCCGCCTCCTCGTAGGCGAGCCGGGTCGAGTCGGGCGACCACCAGTAGCCGGTGTAGCGGTCCATCTCCTCCTGCGCGACGAACTCGGCCTCGCCGTGGGCGAGGGCGACGGTGCCGCCGCGGGTCACCGGCCAGGCGCGGCCGGCGCGCCAGTCGGCGACGTGCAGGTCGTGGCCGCGAACGAAGGAGACGTAGCGCCCGTCGGGGGAGAAGCGGGCGTCGGTGGCCGCGACGGCGCCCGCGACGGGGCGCGCACGGCCGGTCGCGAGCTCGAGGACGTGGAGCTTGCCCGAGAGCGGGATGAGGACGAGATCGCCGCCGTCGGCGAGGACGAACGAGGCGATGCCCTGGTCGAGGAGGCGCAGCCGCTCGCGGCGGGCGCGCTCCTCGGGGCTGAGGGCCTCCGCCGCGCCGCCGAGGAGCGACTCGGCCGTCGCGAGCCGGCGCGTGGCGCCCGACGCGACGTCGAAGGCCCAGAGCTCCTGCACGCGGCCGCGCGCGGGCCCGCGCAGGAAGAGCACCGCGCGCCCGTCGCGGGTGACGGCAAACGCGCGCGGCGCCCCCTGCGTGTAGCTGCGGGTGGCGGTGAGCTCCTCGATGGAGATCGGGGGCGCGGGGGGCGCGGCGCGGCCGCCCGCGGCGGCGAGGAGCACGAGGGCGCACAGCCCGGTGGCGAGGGACCGCGGGGCGTGAGTGCGGGCGGGCTCTGCCTGCCAGCACTCGGCGCGGGGGGTCAAAGGGACCGTGTCAGGGTCCCTTTCAATGAGGCACACCATGGCCGGCATTATACCCGCGCCCTGCCGGCCGGCCGCGGTGACGCGGGGCACCGCTCGCGCGCGGCGCCGCGAGTCAGCGGGGCGGCGGCGCCGGCGCGGGGCTCTCCTCGCGGCACCGGCCCTCGCGGCACACGGCGACGGCCGCGCGCGGGGCGCACTGGAGCAGCCCGGGGCACTTGAGCGCCTTGATGCTCTCGCCGTACGAAGCGAGGCGGGTGGCCGTGGCCTGATCGACGACGCCGCCGCAGTCGACGACGCCGGCGACGTAGAACGTGCAGTCCGCGGCGGTGGCGCACACCCGCGGCGCGCCCTCCCGCAGACCCACGAAGCGCCGCTTGAGGTCCTCGCAGCGGGCCGGCGGCCCGGCGTCGCGCTGCGCCGGGGGCGGCGCCGGCCGGCACGCGACGGCGAGGAGACCGAGAGCGAGGACGAGGACGGGCGCGCGCATGGGACCTCCCGACGGGACCGCCGGAGCAGGATCGCACAGCCCGCGCCTTGACACCAGTCGTCGACGAGCTAGCGTGCGGCGATGCGGCGGATCTCACTCAGCGTCTCCGACGCCGACGAGGGCGAGCGGCTCGACCGGTTCATCGCGGCCCGCGGCGGCGTCTCCCGGGGGCTCGCGCGCCGCGCGCTCGAGCGGGGCGGCGTGTTCCTCGACGGGCACCGGTGCAAGATCGCGGCGCGGGCCCTGCGGCCGGGCCAGTCGGTGGTGGTCAACGTGGAGGAGGAGCCGGGGCCGCCGCCGGTGCCGCTCGGCCGCGAGCGCCTGCTGCTCCGCGACCATGTCTTCGTCGCCATCGACAAGCCGACCGGCGTGCCGGCGCAGGCGACACGGGCGACGGACCGGGGGACGGTGGCGGAGCTCGTCGCGGCGCTCATCGGCGCGCCCGTCACCGTGATCCACCGCCTCGACCTCGAGACAAGCGGCGTCATGGTGCTGGGCCGGACGAAGGCCGCCGCCGCGGCGCTGAGCGAGGCCTTCCGCACGAGCGCGGTCGAGAAGACCTACCTCGCGCTGTGCGCGCGGGCCCCCGATCCGCCCGCGGGCCGCGTCGACGCGCCGCTCGGGGCGGACCCGGCGCGGCCCGGCGCGCGCGCCGTCCGCCCGCAGGGCGATCCGGCCGCGAGCCGCTACCGGACCCTCGCCGCGCGCGCCGCGGCGCTCGTCGAGGTGCAGCCCGAGACCGGCCGCACCCATCAGGTCCGCGTACACCTCGCCCACCTCGGGGCGCCGGTGCTGGGTGACCGGCGCTACCGCGGACCGGCCACGGTCGAGGGCCTGACGGTGCCGCGGCTGATGCTGCACGCGTGGCGCCTGACGCTGCCGCACCCGACGACCGGAGAGCGCGTGACGATCGAGGCGCCGGTGCCCGCGGACATGGCGGCGCTGCGGGCGGCGCTGGTCGGCGCGTGAGCGGCGCCGTGGCCGGCCCCGCGCTCGCGCTCCTCTTCGAGGCGCCCGCCGATGCGCCGGCCGGCGGCGGCGCGTTCGAGCCCGGCGGCGACGTCGCCGGGCTGCCGCTGCTCGTGCGCACCGTCCTCGGCTTCCAGGCCGGCGGCGGCGGGCGCGTCATCCTGGTGGGCGCCGCGGACGAGGTCGAGCCCGCGGCCGCGCTCCTGCGCGCCGAGCGGCGGGTGGCGCTGCCCGTCGAGACCGCGGCGGCGGCGCCCGCGCTCGAGGAGCCCGCGGTGGTCATGTCCGCGGGCGTGTGCCTGCACCGCGATCTCGCGAAGCGCCTCGCCCGGGCCGCCGTGAGCGCCGGGCGCCCGACTCGCGTCGAGGAGCTCCGCCTCGAGGGGCCGGAGTTCGCGGTCCCGGCGCGCACCGCCGCCGAGCGCGCCGACGCCACCCACCGCTCCGTCGAGGCGCTGCGAAAGCCCATCGACGGCCTCGTCTCGCGCCACCTCAACCGCCACGTGTCGCTCTTCCTCACGCGGGCGCTGATGCGCACCGGCATCCGCCCGAACCAGGTGTCGCTCGTGACGCTCAGCCTCGGCGTGGCCGCGGGCGTGCTCGCCGCCACGGGCGGCTGGCTGGGCGTCGCGCTCGCCGGCGTGCTGCTGCAGCTCCAGTCCATCCTCGACGGCGTCGACGGCGAGCTCGCGCGGCTCAAGTACCTGCACTCCCGCCTCGGCGAGTGGCTCGACACCCTGAGCGACGACCTCAGCGTGATCCTCTTCCTCGGCGGCGTCGCCGTCGGCCTCTGGCGCACCACCGGCGCGACCTGGGGCCTCTGGCTGGGCGGCACGGCGGTCGCCGCGCTCGTCGCCCAGCAGGTCCTCTACTACACGCTCCTCATCACCGTCTACCGCTCGGGCGACCTGCTCGCGATCCCGTGGGTCGCGAACGCGGGCCGCATCGACGTCGGCGCGGCCCGCGGCTTCGCGAAGGTCGTCGAGGTGCTCAAGCCGCTCTTCAAGCACGACTTCAACGTCTTCCTCTTCTGCCTGCTCGCCCTCGCCTACCAGCGCGGCGTCATCCTCGCCGTCGGCGCCGGCGGCGCGCTGATCGCGCTCGTGGCCGCGCTGCTCAACGCGCGCCGCGGGCGCGGCTGATCGTCAGCCCCGGGGCGCGGCCGCCTCCAGCTCCGCGCGCCGCGCGACCGCGATCCGCGGCACCACCTTCACGGCCAGCCCGATCAGCAGCGCGAGCCCGGCCACGAGCGACACCGCGAAGATCGCGAACATGCCCCACTGCGCGTGCACGGCCACGCGGCCGAGGTCGAAGTGCGGCCGCAGGTACTCCATGCGCACGAGGTCGCGCACGACGACGAGGCAAGCCATCGCGCCGAAGAGGCTCACGCTCGCGAGCACCGGCACCCGCAGCCGCGTGGCGCCGCGCGCCCGCCACCCGAGCACGACGGCGAGCGCGCCCAGCGCCGCGGCGCCGGCGGCGAGGAGGGTCGCCGGCCCGCCCGCCCGCAGGATCGCGCCCACGGAGCGCGGCAGCGTGGCCACCACCCCGGCCGCGCCCGCGGCGACGAGCACGGCGCTCGCGCCGAGCGCCTTCGCGCCGAAGGCCCGCGACGCCCGCCCCTCCTCGTCGCGCCCCCAGCCGCCGAGGACCGCGCCGCGCATGATCAGCGCCAGGCCGGCGACGCCGAGCCCGGGCGCGAGGAACAGCAGGTAGCGCCACGGCACCGTCGGCTCGCGCAGGTTCAGCGCGCCCCCGCCCGGGCTGGCCCGGTACGCGTCGAGCCACCGCTCCGGCGTCAGCGCCAGGGTCAGGTTGTTCACGTAGATGAAGCCGATGGCGAGGACGCAGGCGAGCACGACGCCGACGACGAGGCGCTGCGGGCCGGGCCGGCGCTCGCGGGTGAGCTTGTGCAGGTAGGCGGCGCCGTAGCCGGTGATGAGGAGCGGGATCACGGCGATCCAGAAGGCGCCGACGAGCACCGAGGAGCTGTAGAAGAACTGCCCGTAGACCACCTGCAGGAAGAGCAGCGGCGGCACGCCGAACGTGACGAGGTACGAGAAGCCGAGCGGCAGGCCGCCGCCGAGGAACCGGGCGAGGCCCGCGTCGGCGGGCCGGCGCCGGACGAGCGCGCCGAGGAGCAGGACGCCGCTGCCGACGGTGAAGCCCATGGCGCACAGGTGGAGCGTCAGCGTCAGGTAGGCGAGCGCGAGCACGAGCAGGCCGGGGGCCGGCAGCCCGAGCGGATCGAACGGCGGGAGCGGGGCGGTCATCGCCTGTCCTCCTGGGACGCTGGCGCCGCGGCCGCCGGACGCGCCGTGTGCTGCGCGGCGGCGAGCACGCCGGGGCCGTCCGTGCGCACGCCCTTGAGCGACAGCAGGTACGCGGTGAGCGCGGCGCGGTCGTCGGCCGTGCCCTGGAACGGCGGCATCACGCCCTGCGCGTCGAGGGTCTCGAGGAAGCGGAAGCCGAACGCGGGCGTCCACGCCGCCGTCCGCGCCGTCATGGCGCGGTAGCCGTCGCGCGTGTGGCAGCTCGCGCACTGCAGGCGGAACACCCACTCGCCGTGCTCGCGCGTGCCCGGCGCCACCGGCGGACGCCAGCGGGCGCGGCTCAGGAACGGCGTGCTCGTGAGCGCCGGCCCCTCTTGCGCCTTCCACAGCGCGTTCGAGTACAGGACCCCGTGCACGACGTACGGCTTGCGGCCCATCTCGCGGAAGAACTCCGCGCCCATGATGCCGATCTGCACGATGAGCAGCAGCGCGATCGCCGCGCCGGTGCCGATCGCGCGCGGCCGGAGCGCGACGACGATCGTGCCGAGCACCGCGAGGCCGCCGGCGGTGCCCGCGAGCCACAGGTGCCGGGTGATGATCTCGAGCTTGCCGCCCGCGATGCCGGCCACGCCGCCGAGGACCAGCTTGACCGTGCTCGGCGGCAGCGTCGCCCAGTACCACAGCATCAGCGGCGGGATGAAGAGCGCCGCCGGGACCACCCACTTCGCCGCGAAGCGCATGACGCGCGCCTTGAGCTCCCCGTCCTCGAGCCGGGTCGCGACGAGGATCCCGGCGAGGCCCGCGAGGAGGAACATGAGCACCGTGCGCATGAGCAGCGCCGGCGCGTAGCCCGGGTTGAAGAAGCCGGCGGCGACGTCGCGGTTCGCGAGGGTCCAGCCGCCCGGGGTCAGCATGAACGTGAGGATGCCGTTGATGATGAAGAGCGAGAACCAGGCGATGACGAAGTAGGCGCCGGCGAGGAAGACCTGCATCGCCCGCGAGTTGTGGCCGAAGCCGTAGTAGTAGAGGTACAGCACCGAGAGCTCGCCGAGGAAGGTCACCCACTCCGTCGCCCACGCGAACACGAACTGGTGGATGAGCAGGCTCGTCGCCTCGGGGTTCGCGAGCTGGATCGAGAACCAGATGCCCACCCCCGTCATGGCGCCGAAGACGGTGGTGTAGACGAGGAAGAAGGTGCCGAACTGGTGCAGGAAGCCGCGGAGGCGCGCCTCGTCGCCGCTGCGGGCGGCCCACGCCTCCGCGACGAGGAGGAAGGCGCCGCCGCCGATCGCGAGGTGCGAGATGAGGACGTGGATGATGGCGATGATCGCCACGACGAGGCCGGAGCCGAGGAGCGGGACGTCCCAGACGGGGTAGCTCATGACAGCCACCCCCAGACCGTCATCGACACCAGCGCGAGCACGCCGAGGACGCCGGCGACGGCGACCGCGCGGCCCCGCCGGTCCGCCGGGACGCGGCGGTCGAGGAAGGGCACGAGCAACGCCGCGAGCGGCACCAGGCCGAGCGCGGCCTGCCCGAGCAGCTCGAGCTTGCCCGGGAAGAGCTTGAGCGCCTGGTACTGCGAGAGGAAGTACCACTCCGGCTTGATCCCCCGGGGCGCGGGCGCCGCCGGGTCGGCCTCGGGCGAGAGGGCCCGCGGGTAGAGCACGGCGAGGGCCGCGAGCACCGCCCCGAGGAGCAGCCAGGCCGGGATCTCGCCGACCAGGAACTCGGTGAAGAACCTGTGGTAGCGCCGCTCCTCGGGCGGCCGCGCCGCGAAGGAGTCGGGCTCGCTGACCCCCTGGAGCTGGATGAAGAGCAGGTGGGTCGCGACGAGGCCGAGCACCGCGAGCGGCAGCACGACCACGTGCAGCGGGTAGAAGCGCCCGATAGTGTCGACGGTGACGTCGGGGCCGCCGCGCATCAGGTTCGCCAGCCACGGCCCGAGGCCCGGCGCCTTCTCCAGCTCCGAGACGCCGACGCGCGTGGCGAAGAACGACAGGTCGTCCCACGGCAAGAGGTAGCCGGAGAAGCCGAAGGCCATCGTCAGGCCGAGGAGCCCGAGGCCGGTGAGCCACGTCAGCTCGCGCGGCGCCCGGTAGGCCTTCATGAAGAAGGTGCTGAAGAGGTGCAGGAAGAGCACCAGCACCATCAGGTTCGCGCCCCAGTGGTGGACGCTGCGGATGACGTTGCCGAACGGCACCTCCGTGACGATCCGCTGCACCGACTGCCACGGGTGGTCGGGGCGGTAGTAGACCATCAGCAGGACGCCGGTGACCACCTGCACGAGGAAGAAGAAGAGCGCGAAGCCGCCCAGCATGTACCACGCCGAGTGGCGGTGCCGCGGCACGCGCTTGCCGGCGAGGAACGCGATGACCGGCCAGATCGGGAAGCGGCCGAGGAGGCCGCGCGCGAGCCGCCCGGCCCGCGTCGTCGCCGGCGGGAGGTGGGCCTCGGCCTCGGGGGGAATGGGAGCGAGCCGTCGGTCCATGGCGACCTCGCTACCCGCGCTTCCGGGTGACGTAAAGCACGCCGCCCTCCTCGATGACCTCGAGGCGCGTGAGCGGCCGCGGCGGCGGGCCCGCGATGTTCGCGCCCGTGAGATCGTAGGTGCCGCCGTGGCAGGGGCAGAAGAGCTTGTCGCCCTGGAAGCCCACGTTGCAGCCGGCGTGCGTGCACTTGGCGTCGAAGGCGCGCAGCGAGCCGTCGGGCGCCCGCAGCACGATGAGACCGCGGCCGGCGTACGCGCCGCTGCCGCCCGCGCCGGGGCGGGCCACGTCGGCGGGCGTGAGCTTCTCGACCTTGGCCCGCCCGGTCTTGCCGAAGGGGTCGGGCTGGGGCAGCGGGCTCAGGTAGCGGTAGACCGGCCAGGCGCCGCCGCCGAGCCAGGCCACGCCGACGCCGCCCAGGATCGCGAGGAAGGTGCGCCGTTCGCGTCGCTGCCGCTGCTGCTCGCTCGAGGTGCTCCCCGTCTGCTCCGGGGCGCGATCGTCGTCCATGCCGGGGCCTCCGCGCGTGAAGCGCCCGGAACCTTTGCAAGCGTTGCGCGGCGTGTCAATCGGGGGCGCCCGCGACCCGGGGGGCCCCGGCTACCAGTGCCCGCCGTGGCGCAGCAGCTCGATCACCGTCGATGCCGCCGAGGGCGAGCCGGTCATCAGCCAGAAGCTGGTCGGGGTGCCCCAGAGGCTCTTGATGTCGCTGACGGTCCCGCTGCGGACCGGCGACCACGAGCTGCCGTCCCAGTGCAGCAGCGTGCCGGCCACGCCGGCCGCGAAGACGTCCGTCGCCGAGGTGCCCCACACGGCGAGCAGGTTGCGCACGGCGCCCGAGTCCTGCACGGTCCAGGCGCCGCCGGCGAAGCGCACGATGATGCCGCCGGCCCCGACGGCGAAGAGCTCGCCGGTCGGGGCGCCCCAGACGGCCGTGAGGTTCGCCGTCGTGGTCGAGCTCTGCAGCGTCCAGGTGCCGCCGGCGTAGCGCAGGACCACGCCGCCCTCCCCGACCGCGACCGCGGTGCCCGCGCCGGTGCCAAAGACGCCCGTGAGGTTCGTCGTCCGGCCCGTCGACACCGCGCCCCACGAGGCCCCGGTCCACCGGAACGCGACGCCGCCGTCGCCCACGGCAAAGACGTCGTTCGTCGCGTTGCCGGCGACGGCGCGCAGCGTGCCCGCGGTCCCGCTCGTGGTGGCCCAGGCGCCGGTGAAGCGGCTCGTGCCCGTGCCCACCGCGTGCACGTCGTTCGGGCCCGCCCCCCAGATGGCGTTGACCGCCGCGGCCCCCGTGGCCGGCTGGTTGACCCAGCCGCCGGGCACCGAGTGCTCGACGGAGGTGTTGTCGGGCGCGAAGACGTCGAGCGGCGAGCTCCCCCACAGGCCGCCCGTCAGCGTCACCGGGAAGGTCTGCGCCTTCATCCAGGAGCTCCCGGTGTTGTGCAGCAGGAGCCCGCCGAAGCCGCCGGCGTAGACGTCGGCGGCGCCGCTGCCGAAGACCGTGTAGAGCACCATCGCGGTGCCGGCGTCGACCGCGCGCCAGCTGTACCCGTCGTAGTGCAGCAGCGTGCCGCCGATACCCGACGCGTAGACGTCCTTCGGGCCGCTGCCCCACACCCCCCGCAGCTCGCTGGCGGTGCCCGAGGCCATGGGTGTCCAGCCGCTCCCGTCGAAGTGCGTGATGAAGCCGGTGGTGCCGACCGCGTAGATGTCGCGATCAGACAGCCCCCATAGCGCCCTGAGGCCCACCGCGGCCACGAGCGTGCTCGTCCAGCCGGTCGCGTTGTAGCGCCACACGTTGCCGTCGGAGCCCGCGGTGTAGTAATCGCCGCCGGGGCTGCACCAGACCGAGGCGAGCGTCGCCGGGGTGGGCGCATTCACGCCCCGCCACGACGTGCCGTTGAAGCGCAGCGCCTGCCCGCCCTGGCCGGTGACGAGGACGTCGGTCGCCGACCGGCCGCCCACCGAGGCGAGCCCGTAGAGGCCCGTGTTGAGCGAGGCCCAGGCGGTCCCGTTGAAGTGGGCGATGGTGGTGTTGCCGACGGCGAAGACGTCGTTCGACGCCGCGGCCCAGACCCCGGAGAACGGGACCAGGCCGCCGCCCGAGAGGACCGGCATCCACGAGGCGCCGTCGTAGTGCAGGATCGTGCCGCCCGCCGCGTTGGTGTACGCGGCCGCGTAGATGTCGGTCGGCGAGAGCACCCAGCCAGCGACGATGTCGGCCGCGGTCGCCGACGAGACCGGCTTCCAGCCGATCGACGCGCAGCCGGAGAAGCCCGGCGTGCAGGTCTGGGTGCAGCCGAGCGGGCCGGCGTCGTAGCCGTAGTCGAGGCAGCTCCGGCCCGCCGGCGGCGCGCCGTCGCACACCTCGGTGCCGTTGACGATCCCGTCGTTGCAGTAGTCGTGGCAGTTGCTGCCGTCGAACGTGCAGGCGGAGGTGCAGGCGAGCGTGCCGGTGTAGCGCCCGAGCACGCTGCAGCTCTTGCCGTTCAGGTTGGCGCCGTCGCACTGCTCCCCGTCGGTGACCAGGCCGTCGCCGCAGCGGCCGGAGCACCCGCTCGTGTCGAAGCGGCAGGCCGCGCACGCGAGCGCGCCGCGGTAGAAGCCGAGGCTCTGGCAGCTCTCGCCGGCGAGCAGCGCGCCGTCGCACTCCTCCTGCGGCTGCAGCACGCCGTCGCCGCACCGGCCCGCGCAGGCGGTCTCGAGCGGGGGGCCGCAGTCCGCCGGGCACGTGAGCGCGCCGCCGTAGTAGCCGCGCGCGGTGCAGGTGTCCGCGCCGAAGTCGCTGCCGTCGCAGCCCTCGGCGCCGTTCCGGGCGCCGTCGCCGCAGCGGCCCGCGCAGCCGCTCTCGTCGAGGGTGCAGTTGCCGAGGCAGCCGATCGCGCCCGCGTAGTAGCCCAGGCTCGCGCAGGTCACGCCGCCGGTGTCGGGGTCGCCGCTGCCGTCGCCGGGATCGCACGCCTCGGTGCCGTTCCTCACGCCGTCGCCGCAGCGGCCGGCGCACCGCGAGAAGTCGAAGTGGCAGCCGGCGCAGCCCAGCGCCCCGCCGTAGTAGCCGAAGTCCTCGCACCCCTTCCCGGCGAGCGCCGCGCCGTCGCACTCCTCGCCGTTGCCGTCGTCGATGATGCCGTCGCCGCACCGGCCGGGCTGGCAGTTGCCGCGGCACGTGGCGTTCGGCGCGCTCGAGTTCACGGTCGTGCAGCCGGCGGGCAGCTGCGCCGGATCCGTGCCGCAGTCGCACAGCTCCCCGATGGCGACGTCGACGTAGCCGTTGCCGCACACCTCGAGCGACTGGCAGTCGGCGCTGCAGCCGTCGCCGGAGACGTTGTCACCGGGATACGGGTCGCACACCTCGCCGGGATCGACGATGCCGTTGCCGCAGCGGCGCACGTGGCAGTCGGCGGCGCACGAGCTGCCCGGCGCCCCGTTCGGCGCGACGCAACCGGCGGGCAGGTGGGCTGGATCCGTGCCGCAGTCGCACTCTTCCCCGGCGCCGGCGCCGGCGAGCTCGACGACCCCGTTGCCGCAGCTCGTGCAGTACACCGTGCACTGGGTGGTGCACATCGCGAAGCCGTTCCCGAGCCCGAGCGACTGGCAGGTCACACCCTCCGCGAGCAGGTCACCGTCGCACTGCTCGCCGCTGTCGAGCTTGCCGTTGCCGCAGTAGCCGGCGCTCTCCGCGTAGCAGCGCCAGTCGCAGCCGCTGCCGCGGCACTGGCAGATCCAGCCCGGCGGGCAGGTGCCGGTCTGATCCTTGTCGCAGGTGAAGGCCCCCGAGGCGACCCGGGTCGAGCACCCGACGGCCGATCCCAGGGCCACCGCGCCCACCACCACCATGATCACCCCGATTGAAGCACGCACGTGCACCTCCGGCGCCGGAGCCTGTGAGTTGACCAGCGGCGGCGGCGGGTTGTCAACCTCGCATGTTCATGCGATGGCGCCGTCGGCGCGCACGCGATAGCGTACCCGTCGCGGGTGGAGGGTGAGGCGCGTCACGCCGGTTTGTGCTTGAGTCGACCCGGGCCGCGCCTCTACGATGTGCGCACTGCTGGGGGTGGAACCCCAAACGGAGGACGAAATGATGCACAGGTGGTTGCCAAGACTGGCCCTGCTCGTGGTCGTCGGGGCGGGCGCCGTGGGCTGCGTCAGGCCCTCGGTCTACACGACGAAGAACACGACGATGCCGGTCATGCTGGGTCCGGTGAAGACCCTGCGGGCGGCGCAGCCGACCGCGCCCGGGCCGGTCGTGAGCGTGTTCCGCGAGGAGGTCGAGAACTTCTTCGCGGTCTCGAGCAGCACGTCGCAGCAGGGCAACTACCAGGTCACGACGACCACGACCTCGTGGAAGCGCGAAGGCTCCGCCAAGTTCGACATCGCGATGATCAACGCGCTGCAGGCGTGCCCGCAGTGCGCGGCGAGGACCAACGTCGTCCACGTCGGGTCCTACTACCTGTACTGGCTGTGCGCGATCATGGAGAAGAACTGGGCCGCCATCCACGCCTCGGTTCACGGTCGCTAGGAGGAGGACGCCAATGCGCAAGACGATCATCAACATCCTGGGTGTGGTGGCCCTCGCCTCCGTCCTCGGCGGCTGCGCCGGCGCGCGCGGCACGCTCGCGTTCGACCAGCTCAAGTTCCCGGTCTCCTCGAGCGCGTTCATCTATGCGCCCGACGAGCGGCCGGTCACCGTCAACGAGCTCGTCCGCGTCGGCCGCGTGCAGTGGGTCGAGCGGATCTGGGGCATCTTCTGGAGCTGGATCCCGCTCAGCGGCGTGAAGGACGTGTCGTTCCCGATCAACGCGCAGATCGCGGCCGCCGGCGGCGAGGGCGTCATCAACCTCGCCATCAAGGCCGAGAACTGCGGCATGAACTACGTGCCGTTCATCAACTGGCTCCCGATCTACCCCGGCTGCACCTACGTCACCATCACGGGCGACGTGGTGAAGCTCGCCGCCGCGGCGCCGGTGCCGCCGCCGCCCGGGGCCGCCCCGCCGGTCTCCTTCATCCCGAAGGACAAGGTGCTGGGCGTCGTCACGTCCAACCTCAACAAGCTCCTCGCCGCCCGCTAGCCGCCCACCGGAGGGGACCATGCCTGACAGACCGCACCGCACCGCGGCCGCGGCGGCCGCCGGAGTCATCGCGCTCGCGCTCGGCGCGGGCTGCTTCGCGCACCTGGAGGCGGCCGAGCCGCGGCCGCTGAGCCCGGCGGAGCTCGCGGTCCAGGTGCTGCCCGGGGCCCAGGAGGTCAGCATCCGCCTCGCCCAGACGTGCCGGCCGGTCGGCCTCATCGAGCGCTTCCAGAGCGAGTACGACATCCGCGTCCGCACCGTGCAGCTCGGCGGCAACATCGCGCAGGTGATCAACAACGTCAGCTACTCGAGCACGACGAACAACTACACGGTGCGCTTCGCGGCCACCGACCTGCGGTTCTGGGCCTGCCCGCCGCCCGCGGACGCGCCTCCGCCGCCGCTGCCCCCGCTCCCGCCCCCGCCGCCGCCCGCCCCGTAGCGCTGCCGCTCGGACTGACCTCGGCCTGGTCACGCGCCGGAATCGCGGCCGCTATGGCGCGAGGGGCGCGATCCAGAAGATGACGCCGTTGTAGTCGTTCGCCACGAAGAGCCGGCCGTCCGGCGCGAAGGCGAGCGCGGCGGGGCGCCCGTGCGTCAGTGTCTGGTCGTCCCAGCCGGTCGCGAACTCGAGCATGCCGATGTCGGTCCCGCCCGTGTCGGTGCTCGGCTGCAGCAGGCCAGAGCTCGGATCCATGGGGATGGCCAGCAGGCGCGCTCCCGTCCACGACCCCGCCGCACCGTGCGTGACCACGAAGGTCCGGCCCGTCCACGGGGCCGGCCATGGACCTCGCTCGAAGTCGAGGTCGAATGGGGTCTCGCCGATGAGGAACGAGTTGCTCTCCGAGTTGACCCCGGAGCAGTCGGTGGGTGACACGTCGGCGTAGGGCAGGTTCGCGGTGGCGCAGCAAGGGAAGCCCCAGTCGTCCCCCGCGTGAATGGGGACCAGCTTCTCGCGACCGCCGCTGCCGGCGGTGTAGTCCTTGGCGAGCTCGATCGCGAAGCACCGATTGTGCCCCCGCGGGCAGCGCACGCTGATCGGGTCGCGCATCCCCTTCACGATCGGCTGACCACCGGGGTGCGGGCCGTTGGGCGCCGGGTCGATCTGTACGATACCGCCGTGGAACGGGTGCGGGACGGTGCACGCCTCGCCCTGGTCGCCGCCGTTGCCCACGTAGATACTGCCGTCGTCGGCGATGTCCATCGACTTGGGCCAGTGCAGCGCGGACGAGTAGTACACGATATCGGCGACCTGCTCGCTCGGGCCGGACGGGCTGCGCTCGCCGCTGGCATAGGGGAGCCGCATCACCTTGGTCTGGTCCTGGTAGTAGAGGTGGCCGTTCGCGAAGAGCAGCCCGACGGTGTTCGGCAGCGAGCCCAGGAAAGCGATGCTCTGATCGGCGACGCCGTCGAGATTGTCATCGGGCAGGGCCAGGATGGCGGCCTGGCCGTTGAGCCCCCCACCCGTGGTGAGGCGGGTCGGGGAAGCGACGAAGAGCTCACCCCCGGGCGCGAAGCGCAGCTGGCGGGCGTTGCCCACCGTACCGTAGTAGTGCGCGCAGAAGCCGACGGGCAGGCGGAGGAACGCGAGGCTGGGCCACGAGGGCGAGCCGCCCGGGACCGTGATGGGGCCAGCGGCCGTGAACTGCACGGCGCCGGGCAGATCGCACGGGTGAGGGATGGACGGCGCGTCCGCGCCCGCGTCCCGGGGCGCATCGACGCGGCCGTCGGATCCCGCGTCGGCCGTCGCTCCGTCCATCGCGGCGGCGTCGATCACTGCCGCGTCGATCACGGCCGCGTCGCTCGCCGCCGCGTCGCTCGCCGCCGCGTCGGTCACCGCCGCGTCGGTCACCGCCGCGTCGGTCACCGCCGCGTCG
>DASXVK010000768.1:0-3689 GCA_036504295.1 Polyangia bacterium | reverse complement strand
AGCGCTACCTGCCCACCGACGGCGAGCCGCTCGACTGATGCCGCGCCCGCCTCCCCCCCGTTGACGCGCCCGCGCCGTGGCGCGAGCATGACCTCATGCTCTCTCCTGACCGAGGGCGAGCCGTCGCTCAGAACCCCGGCGTCTCCATCGGCCCGTCGCTGCGGCCGCTGATGAACTGCTGCACCACCGGATCCGTCGACGCGCGCAGCTCCGCCGGGGTCGCCACCACGTGGGCGGCGCCGCGGTAGATGAAGCAGATCCGGTCGGCGATGCTGAAGATGCTGACGAGGTCGTGGGAGACCACGATGCAGGTCACGCCCAGCTCGCGGGCGAGCCGCTGGATGAGGCGGTCGACGCGGCGCGCGGAGACCGGGTCGAGCCCCGTCGTGGGCTCGTCGAAGAGGACGGCCTGCGGGTCCATCGTCAGCGCGCGCGCGATGGCGACGCGCTTGCGGATGCCGTCGCCGACGTCGGCCGGCGAGCGGTGGGCGAAGTCCCGGAGCTGGACCTGGTCGAGGTAGCGCAGCGCCTCCTCCTCGGCGGCGTGCACCGAGAGACGGCGGTGCTTCTGCAGCGGCAGCGCGACGTTCTCGAGGAGGGTCATGGAGTCGAAGAGCGTCGAGCTCTGGAACACCATCGCCATGCGCTTGCGCACGCCTTCGAGCTGGCGCTCCGACAGGCCGTCGACCCGCTGCCCCGCGAACCAGCACTCGCCCTCGTCCGGGCGGAGCAGGCCGATGAGGTGCTTGATGGTGACCGACTTGCCGACGCCCGAGGTGCCGATGATGAACATGATCTCGCCGCGCCGGACCGCGAGCGAGAGGCCGCGCAGGACGCTCTTGCCGGAGAAAGACTTCCGCACGTCGCGGAACTCGATGACGGGGCCGCCGGGCGCCGCGGGCATCACCATCACATCCCCTTCGGGCCGGCGTCGCCGGCCTGCAGCGTGAAGTAGGCGAAGCCCGAGACGATGAAGTCGAGCACGATGCAGGTAAAGGCGGCGCTGATGACGGCGCTCGTGGTCGCGCGGCCGACGCCCTCGGAGCCGCCGCGGGCGGCGAGGCCGCAGTAGCCGGCGACGATCGGGATGGCCGCCCCGTACAGCGCGCACTTGATGAGGCCGGTCGCGACGTCGCCGTAGCCGACGCGGCCGAAGTCGACGAAGACCTGCGGGTTCACGTGGAAGCTGAAGTACGCGCTGAGGGCGCCGGTGAGGATGCAGACGCCGAGCGCGAAGACGTAGAGCACCATCGTCATGATGAACGACGCGACGAAGCGCGGCACGATGAGGTAGTGGATCGGCTCGACGCCGCTCATGCGCAGGGCGTCGACCTGCTCGGTCACCACCATGCTGCCGATCTCGGCGGCGATGCCGGCGCCGACGCGCGTCGCGAGCATCTGCGCCATGATCGACGGCACGAACTCGTGCACGAGGCCCTTGATGTACTCGGCGCCCACCATCGAGAGGTCGCCGGTGATGCGATTGACCTGCATGCAGGCCTGGTACACGAGCACCATGCCGAGCGCGCCGAGGGTCACGGCCACGAAGAGGAGCGACTTGTTGCCGATCCAGTACATGTGCCGGACGATCTCGCCCTTGGTCCGCGGGCCGCGGACGGCGGCGGCCAGCGTGCGGGTGAGCAGGCGCCCGAGGCCGCGGGCGTGGGCGAGGCCGGCGGCGAGCCCGGTCGGGACGGCGTGGCCCGGGGCGGCGGCGGGGGCGGTGGGGGCCGCGTCGCTCAATGCAGCACGTAGGTGAGGAAGTAGTCGAGCACCATGATCCCGACCGCGGCGGCGACCACCGCCGCGTTGACCGCGCGGCCGACGCCGACCGCGCCGCCCTTCACGGTGACGCCGAAGTGGCAGCTCGTGAGCGCGATGATGAGCCCGAAGGCGGCGCCCTTGATGAGGCCGACCCACAGATCCCAGGGCTTCAGGTTGTCGGCGAACGAGTGAAAGAAGGTCGTGACCTCCACGCCGAGCATCAGCCGCGCGAAGAACATGGCGCCGGCGACCGCGACCACGTCGCCGATGACGACGAGGCAGAACGCCATCACCACCATCGAGAGCACGCGCGGGATGAGCAGGAACCGGACGGGGTCGATGGCGAGCGAGCGCAGGCCGTCGAGCTGCTCGGTGACGGTCATGGTGCCGAGCTCGGCGGTGTTGTTGGAGCCCACGCGGCCCGAGAACATGAGGCCGATGAGGATCGGCCCGATCTCGCGGAAGACGCTGAAGCCCGTCGCCCAGCCCACCATGGAGTAGGCGTTGAAGCGGCGGACGTACATGCCCGACTGGATGACCATGATGCCGCCGCAGAACACGGCGGTGAGCGCGACGATCGGGACGCTCTGCACGCCCATCTTGTAGAGGTTGCGCCACAGCTCGCGGCGGTCGAGGCGGGGCGGGATGAGGGCGATGAGCACGCGGACGAGCAGGACCGCGATGCCGCCCAGCTCCTCGCACAGGTGGAGCACGCCGGCGCCGATGCCGGCGAGGAGGTTGCCGACCGCGGTCACAGCGGTCCCTCGAGCTCCCCGCGCACGAACTGCCGGACCACCGGGTCGTCGGAGTCGGCCATGGTCGCCGCGGGGCCGTCGTAGCACAGGCGGCCCTGGTACAGCATGCCCATGCGCCCGGCGAAGGTCCGCAGCGCCTCGACGTCCGACGAGACGGCGACGACGGTCGCGCCCGTCTCCTCCTGGTCGGCGCGCAGGAGGTCGTAGATCTTCGACGTGGTGACGGGGTCGAGCCCGGCGGTGGGCTCGTCGTAGATGACGATGGGCGGCCGGGCGATGGTGGCGCGGGCGATGGCGGCCCGCTTCTTCATGCCGCCGGACAGCTCGCTCGGCAGCTTGTGCTCGGACCCGCTCAGGCCGACCGCCTTGAGGCGCGCCAGGACCCGGCGCTCGATCTCCTCCTCCGGGAGCCCGCCGCGGCGCACGAGCGGGAACGCGACGTTCTCGCCGACGGTCATGAAATCGAACAGCGCGTTGTTCTGGAACAGCATCCCGATGCGGGTGCGCACCTCCTGCGCCTGCACCTCGCCGACCGAGGTCAGGTCCTGGCCGTCGACGACCACGGCGCCCGCGTCGGGCTGGTGCAGCCCGCAGATGAGCTTGAGGAGCACGCTCTTGCCCGCGGCGGCCGGGCCGCACAGGCCGAAGATGGTCCCCTTGCGCAGGGAGAGGTGGATCCCCCTGAGCAGCGGCTCCGCGAACGACTTGCACACCGCCTCGAGGCGGATCATGGGAGCGGAGATTCTAGCACCCGCCCGAAGGACGGGGCAACGCGGCGGCCAGGCGCCGCGCTGGCGGCATCGAAGCCGTAACGATGGGCCGCGCCGCACGTCACACTTGACGGGGGGGCCGGTCGCGTCTATATCTCGTCCGTCGCGCGTGTTGCAACGCGTGTCGACGCCCGCGGGGGCTGCCCGTTGCAGCCGCGCGGGGAGGCGCCGATGCCGGGCCCTTGGGGGGCGGGGGCGACGGCTTCTGGCAGGAGGATTCTGATTCTGGAAGAGCATGGAGATGCGCGTCCCCGCACGGGAGACGCCAGTGGTGCGCCTGGTGAGCCCGAGGCAAGGCCGGATCCCGTGGTGAGTCACGTGGCCGGTCGGCTCGGCTGCGACGAGAGCCTCGTCGCGAGCGCCGCGCCGGTCGCCCCGACCCGGCCGGCCGTCGCGGAGG
>DASXVK010000767.1:0-6096 GCA_036504295.1 Polyangia bacterium | reverse complement strand
TTGGCGCGCAGGAGGTCGGCGAAGGTGCCGAGGCTGCCGGCCTGGGGCTGCGCCTGGACGTAGCCCGAGTAGGCGGCGCGCTCCTCGGCGTTCTCGGCGCCCTTCTTCGACAGACGGATGCGCCCGCGCTCGCCGATCTCGATCACCTGGGCCTTGATCTCGGTGCCCTCGGGGAAGTGCTTCTTGTGGTCGGTCCCGGGCGCCGTGCCCATCTCGGCGTTCGGGATCAGCCCGCGGCCGCCGCCGGCGATGCGCAGGAAGACGCCGAAGGGCTCGACGTGATCCACCTGGCCCGTGACGACCTGGCCGACCTGCAGGCGGGTGCCCTCGGCGCGGTCGCGGCGCGGGCCGCGCGGCCGGCGGTCGCCGCCGCCCTCGGGCATGGCGACCGGGTCGCGCATCCCGACCAGGCTCAGGCCGATGCGGCGCTTCTCGACGTCGACCGAGATCACGGTCGCGTCGACCTCCTGGCCGGGCTGGACCACCTGGCCGGGCTCCTCGGGCGGCGGATCCGCGAGGTTCGTGTTGTGGATGAGCCCGTCCACGCCCGCCCACAGCTCGACGAAGGCGCCGAAGCTCTTGAGGCGCATCACCGTCCCGTGGACGGTCTGGCCCGGGGTGAGGGCGGCGGCGCGCGACCAGGGGTCCTCGGTGAGGACCTTGATCGACAACGAGACCTTGGCCTCCTTGCGCCCCTCGGGGTGCTCGACGGCGAGCACGAGCACCTCGACGTCCTGCCCCACCTTGAGCGCCTCCTTGGGGTGGGCGACGCGGGTGTGCGAGATCTCGGAGATGTGGACGAGGCCGGTGACGCCGCCGAGGTCCACGAAGGCGCCGTAGTCGACGAGCGAGGTGACGCGGCCGTTCATGCGCGTGCCCGCCGACAGCTTCGCCTTGGTGTCCCCCGCCTTCGACGCGTTCTCCGCCGAGAGGACGACCTTGCGCGAGAGGACGATGTTGCGCGCGCTCTCGAACTTGATGACCTTGAAGCGCAGCCGCTGGCCGACGTACGGCGTCGGGTCATGGCAGAAGCGGAGCTCGATCTGCGACAGGGGGCAGAAGGCGCGCACCCCGGCGAGGTCCACCTCGAGCCCGCCCTTGTTGGTGCTCTTGACGAGCCCCTCGACGGGCGTCTGGTTCTTGAACGCCTCCTCGAGCGCGCGCAGGCGCGGGTTGCGGCGCGCCGGCTTCTTCTCCTTGCCGCCCTTGTCGTGGTGCGGCGCGTCGCCCTCGAGCGGCTGGACGTCGATGGGCTGCTCCTCGAGCGCCTCGAGCGCGGCCGTGTCCTCGGGCAGCCGCTCGTTGCCCGGCGACGGGCCGTCGTCCTCGGGTAGCCGCTCGTTGCCGGGCGACGGGCCGTCGTCCTCGGGCTCGTCCGCAGCGGCCGTCACGGGCGGCCGTGAGGGCGCCGCGGCGGGCGGCGGGGCGGCGGGCGCGGCCTCGCCCTCGGTGGGGGGCGCGGTCTCGGACGTGCTCTCGGGCTTCGGGTCAGAGGTCAGATCGTGCATCCGGTAGGGTCCTGTGTGACGGCGGCACAATACTAGCCGAGGTGTTGGGGGGTCAGTCTAGCACTCTTTCGAGACGCAACGGGATGAAGGTGCATTCGAGCCCCCGCCCGGTGGCGAAGTGCTCTTGGGATGCCCGGATCGCCGGGGGCGATGCCCGGCAGCGGGCGGGCCAGGCTTGAGCCGCAGCCCGGGTTGGAGTATTCACGATCGGGGGACCCTCCGTCCCCGGGAGCGGAGCCATGGTCGGGGCTGGTCGTCTGTTCGGGGTCGCGGGCTGTCTCCTCGGCGCGGTGCTGGTCGCGGCCGCCCCCGGCTGCGGCGCCTCGTCGGCCGCGCCGTCGTGCGCCGGCGACGAACAGTGCGCCGCGCACGAGTACTGCGCGAACGGCGTCTGCGTCCCCGGCTGCGCGACCACCGCCGACTGCCCTACCGGCACCTGCGCCGCGCACGGCCGCTGCGTCACCGCCGGCCGCGACGCCGGCGGCGACGGCGCCGACGCGGCCCGGCCCGGCGACGCGGCGGTCCAGGACGACGCGGCGGTCCGGGACGACGCGGCGGTCCAGGACGACGCGCCCCCGCAGACGGACGCCTGGGTGTGCCAGCCCGGCACCCACCGGTGCTACGGCCGCATGTACCAGACCTGCGCCGGCCCGGCGTGGACCGACACGCAGGACTGCACGGTCATCTGCAACGACACTCTCGGCTGCACCGAGTGCGTGCCCGGCGTCGACTTCTGCCAGGGCGACGACCTGTACGGCTGCACCCCCGAGGGGCACCCGGGGACGCTCGTGAAGAGCTGCGGCGCCGGCCTGTGCGCGGGCGCCGCGTGCGTCGATCCGTGCGCGCAGGCCGCGGGCAACCAGTCGTACATCGGCTGCGACTACTGGGCGACCGTCACCATGAACTCGGAGCTGGCGGACGGCTTCACCTACGCGCTCGTGGTCGCGAACACGGGGGCCGCGGCGGCGGACGTGACGATCAGCGGCGGTGCGCTCGGGGCGCCGCAGACCCAGACCGTCGCCCCAGGGACGCTGGCGACGATTGGCCTGCCCTGGGTGCCGGAGCTCAAGCAGGTCTTCCAGGCCGAGCAGTCGATCCTGGCCCCGGGCAAGGGTTACCACCTCAAGAGCACGCAGCCGGTCGTCGTCTACCAGTTCAACGCGCTCGAGTACCAGTCGAGCGCCGGCACGCCGTCCTACACGAACGACGCCTCGCTGGTCCTGCCGATCCACGCGCTGCAGAAGGAGTACCTCGTGATGTCGATGCCGACGGCGGCCATCGCGGAGTGCACCTGGTTCTTCGGCAGCGACTGGAGCTATCGGCCGCCGTCGCCCGGCTTCTTCGCCGTCGTCGCCACCCAGCCCGGCACGACGCAGGTCACGGTCAAGTTCGCCGGGCACGCGATGGCGGGCCCTGGCGTCGCGACCGCGTACAACAAGGGCGACACCGGCACCTTCACGCTCAACGAGGGCGACGTCCTCCAGATCGCCTCCCGAATGCCCAACGACTGCGACGGCAGTCACGGTGACCACTGCGATGGGTCATGCGGCGTCTTCAGCGACAGCACGTGCTACTGCAACCTGAGCGCGAGCTACGACCTCACCGGCAGCGAGATCACCGCGACGCAGACCATCGCCGTCTTCTCCGGTCACGACTGCACCTTCGTCCCGTACTACTACTGGGCCTGCGACCACCTCGAGGAGCAGCTCTTCCCGGTCGCGACCTGGGGCAAGCACTACGTCGCGGCGAAGACCGGCGAGAGCTCCCACCCGGACATGTACCGCCTGCTCTCGGCCACCGACGGGAACACCATCACGTTGACGCCGCTCCCCGCCGGCGTGAGCGGCCCCATCACGCTCAACCGCGGCGCGTTCTACGAGTTCATCGCGACGGGGAACTTCGAGGCCCAGGGCACCCAGCCATTCCTGATGGCGCAGTTCATGACGGGGCAGAACTACGGCGACAACGGGAGCTCGGGGTCAGGGGCCGGCGACCCGGCGATGGTGCTCTCGGTGCCAGTCGAGCAGTACCGCACCGACTACATCTTCCTCGCGCCGGCCACGTATCAGCAGAACTACGTGACCGTGATCGCGCCCACCGGCGCGACCGTGACGCTCGACGGTGTCGCGGTGACCGGCTTCGTCGCGGTCGGCACCTACCAGGTCGCGACCGTGGCCATCGCCGCCGGCAGCCACACCGCGCATTCGACCGACGCCTTCGGCGTCACGGTCTACGGCGTCGCGCCGTACACCTCGTACATGTATCCGGGCGGCCTCAACCTGAAGAGCCAGCCGTGAGGGGCGCCGGCGCCACCCGCGGCGTGGTGCTCGCCGCCGCGCTGCTCGCCGCCGCGCTCGCCGGGTGCGGCGGGTCGAGCGGCGGCGGGGCCTGCTTCGTGAACGACGATTGCCCGGCCACCGCCTCGTGCATCAACGGCGTCTGCATCGACGGGTGCCACGACGACAGCCAGTGCCCGAGCGGCGTCTGCGCGGCGCACGGCCTGTGCGTGGCGCCGAGCGACGGCGGGCCGCGCCTCGACGCGGCCCCGGGCGACGCGCCGCCGCTCGCCGACGCACCGCCGCCCGCGGACGCGCCGCCGCCGGCCGACGCGCCGCCCGCGGACGCGCCGGCCCAGGCGGACGCGCCGGCCCAGGCGGACGCGCCGCCGCCAGTGGACGCGCCGTCGCAGGTCGACGCCCCGCCTCAGGTGGACGCGCCGCCGCCGCTCGACGCGACGGCCGACGCCGGCTGCCCCGTGGCCGGCACCATGCGCTGCATCGGGCTCAACCTGCAGGTCTGCACCGCCGGCTCCTGGACCCCCGTCGCGACCTGCGGGACCGTGTGCGACCCCGTCGCCGGCTGCGTCGCCTGCGCCCCGAACCTCCCCTATTGCGTCGGCGACGCCGTGTACGCGTGCACCGCCGCCGGCGCCCGGGGCGCGCTGCTCGCGACCTGCGGCCCCGGGCTGTGCCAGTCGGGCGGCTGCACCGATCCCTGCGCCGGCCTCGGCGGGCAGCGGTCGAGCCTCGGCTGCGACCACTGGGCGACCACCACGTCGAACTCGATGCTCATCTCCGGCTCCGGTTTCAGCCTCGGGCTCGCCCTCGTCAACCCGGGCCCGACCCCGGCCACCGTGACCATCGGCGGCGGCGGGCTCGCGACGCCGCTGACCCAGGTCGTGGCCGCGGGCGCCGAGGCCACCGTGAGCGTCCCCCTCGTGCCCGCGCTCTCGCAGCACGAGGCCACCACCCTCGCGTCGGCGCTCGCCCCGGGCGCGGGGTACCACCTCCAGAGCACCGCGCCGATCGCGGTCTACCAGCTCAACGCGCTCGAGGTCGATCCACCAGGCGCGCCCTGCTCGACGATCTTCGACTGCCTCCTCACCGGCGGGACCTGCGACACCACCATCGGCCGCTGCGTGAGCTCCGCGGTCGCCTCGGACACGAACGAGGCCTCGCTCGTGCTCCCGACCGTGACGCACGGGCGCGAGTACCTCGTGGTCACCCGGCCGACCTGGGGAGAGCAGGACTGGACCTATAACACGACGAGCGGGACCTGCGCGTCCACGACCTCGATGTACCCCGGCTTCTTCGCCGTGGTGGCGAGCCAGCCCGGCCAGACGCAGGTGACGGTCACGTTCGCCGGCGATGCGCTCTCGGGCACGGGCGTGCCCACCGCCTACAACCAGGGCCAGACCGGCGTCTTCACCCTCAACCAGGGCGACGTGCTGCAGCTCGCGTCGCGCGGGTCGACGTCCTGCGCGTGGAACCAGTGCGACGCGACCTGCGCCAGCGGCGTGAACGCTCGCTGCTTCTGCGACCCGGGTGCGCGCTACGACCTCACGGGCTCCCGCATCACGTCGACCCAGGACGTCGCCGTCTTCGCCGGCCACGACACCGCCCGGGTGCCCTACGGCACGCTCGGCCGCGAGCACCTCGAGGAGCAGCTCCCGCCCCTCGCCACCTGGGGCACGGCCGCGGTCGCGGTGCGGACCACCGAGCCCGGCAACAAGCCCGACCTCTACCGCATCGTCTCGGGTGCCGACGGCAACGCGATCACCCTGTCGCCCGCCGTCGGCGGGCCGTTCGTCCTCAACAAGGGCCAGTGGGCCGAGGTCACGACCACGAGCAGCTTCGTCGCGACCGGCACCCAGCGCTTCCTCCTGGCCCAGTTCATGGTCGGCCGCGCCTACACGGACGCGAGCAACACCGAGGGCGACCCCGCGCTGACGCTGGTCGTGCCGACGGCGCAGTACCGTGCCGAGCACCGCTTCCACGTCCCCGCCGACGCCGCGAGCTTCGCCAGCATCGTCGCGCCGACGGGGGCGACGGTCAGCCTCGACGGCGCGCCGGTGGCCGGCTTCGCCGTCGTCGCGGGCGCGTGGTCCGCTGCCACCACCGCCGTCGCCGCCGGCGCCCGCCGCGTCACGTGCTCGGCGCCCTGCAGCGTGCAGGTGTACGGCACCGCCGCCTCCCTCGCCTACGCCTACCCCGCCGGCCTCAACCTCAACGTCCAGTGATGTCGGCGGGCGCAACCGGCGCCCCGTCTCGACTCCAGCACAACCCGTACGGGAGGGGGGCCCCCGTGG